>JACQZM010000600.1 GCA_016213885.1 Candidatus Rifleibacteriota bacterium
TGGCTCCCGAAGAACGCCACGAGCCCGTCGGGCTCGTAGCGGTCCAGGGTCCCTCCGAACCGCTCGACCTCCTGGGTCAGCAGGCAGAGCGTCCGGTCCCGGACGAACGAGACCCCTTCGCGCTGCAGCCGGGAGGGGGTGCTCGTGGCGCCCAGCAGCCTGACCACCAGGAGCACCACGTCCCTGACCATCCCTTCCTTGAGAACGATCGGGCCGGCCCCCGGGGCGCCCTCGCTGGCCAGCCGCTCCAGATCGGTCTGGAGCAGCGCCTTCCAGTCCTGCGCCATCACCGCCAGGTCGGAGAACTGGACATACTCCTTGAGGCATCTGCTGAGCTCGAGCTCGAACTCCTGCACCGACTGGAACCGGTCTTCCGGACTGATCGCCAGCGACCTGAGAATCGCCGCATCGAGCGCCGGCGACACGTCCCCGTTGACCGAGGACGGGGTCGCCGGCGGCCGCTTGGTCTTCAGGTAGAAGCTGTCGCCCGGGAACGGGACCTTCAGCGTCACCAGCTCGTAGGTGATGATGCCCAGGGAGTAGATGTCGGCCCGGTGATCGGTCAGCTCGGCCTCGAGCTGCTCCGGCGCCATGTACGCCGGCGTCCCCATGATCGTCCCGGTGGCGGTCAGGTTGGTCTGCTCGTCGACCTTGGCCAGACCGAAGTCGAGCACCTTCAGACCGCCCTGCTCGAGCAGGACCACGTTGTCGGGCTTGAGGTCCCTGTGAATGACCTGCTTCTGGTGGGCATGCTTGAGGGCGTCGCACATGTCCAGGACGATCCGCAGGTGCCTGGGGATGTCGGCGGTCTTCTGCCTGGCGATGAACGCGCCGAGGGTCTCTCCGTCCACCAGCTCCATCACGAAGAAGGGGATCTGCCCATGGTCGCCGATCTCGAGCACCCGCACGATGAACGGATGGGAGAGCCGTCCGATCGCCCTGGCCTCGCGGAGGAACCGCGCCTTCAGCTCCGGGGGCGGCTCTCCGGCCAGGGAGCACGAGAGGACCTTGATGGCGACCTTCCGGCCGCTCTCGACCTGGACGGCGGACAGCAGCAGTCCCATGCCGCCCTGCGCCATGGGGCTCAGGTCCCGGTAGCGGCCACCGATCTCGTTCTGGAGCAGGTCGATGCTCACGGGCGGGAGCTTACCGCATGACTGTCATGGCGGTCCAGCCTCGGCGAGACCCGGCGCCTCGCCGGGCCGATCGTGGTAGAATTCGCCGGCCCCGCCAGGCCGGGACATGCAAGGGCGCTCCCCGCCACAGGAGGAATCGACGATGGCCACGTTCACCCATCCCCCCGACCCGGAGCTCGACGACAGGGTCGCCCGGATCGACCCCGCGATCGATCTGGTGGCCGAGATCCGCCGGTTGCTGCATGAGCGCGACGCGATATTTCTGGCCCACTACTACCAGGAGTCCCAGATCCAGGACCTGGCCGACGTGGTGGGCGACAGCCTGGCGCTCGCCCAGGCCGCGGCCCGGGCCCGCAAGCAGACCATCCTGTTCGCCGGCGTCCACTTCATGGCGGAGACGGCGAAGATACTGAACCCCGACTCGGTCGTGGTCGTTCCGGACCTCAGGGCCGGCTGTTCGCTGGCAGACGGGTGCCCGGCCGCCGACTTCGCCCGGTTCAAGGCCCAGCACCCGGACCACTGGACCGTCACCTACGTCAACTGCTCCGCCCAGGTGAAGGCCATGTCCGACATCATCTGCACCTCGTCGAACGCCGTGGCCATCGTCAAGGCAGCGCCGAGGAGCCAGAAGCTCCTGTTCGCTCCTGACCGCTATCTGGCCCGGTGGGTGATCCGGCAGACCGGCCGGGACGACATGGTGTTCTGGCCCGGGACCTGCATCGTCCACGAGATCTTCTCGGCGCAGGAGATCGCGGCGCTCCAGGTGGCCCACCCCGGGGCGAGGGTCATCGCGCACCCCGAGTGCGACGAGCCGGTGCTCGCCCTGGCCACGTTCATCGGCTCCACCTCCGCTCTCATCGACCACGTGAAATCGAGCAGCACCCGGGAGTTCATCGTGGCGACCGAGCCGGGGGTCTTGCACCAGATGCAGAAGGTCGCCCCCGGCAAGACGCTGATCCCTGCCCCGGCCCAGGGGAACTGCTCGTGCAACGAGTGCCCCCACATGCGTCTCAACACGGCCGAGAAGGTCTACCTCGCCCTGAGGGATCTGACCCCGCGGGTCGAGGTGCCCGAGGCGATCCGGGTCGAGGCGCTCGTTCCGATCCAGCGCATGCTCGACTTCTCGGCCCGGGACAGGACTCCCCCGGCGGGCGATTGAACCCCCGGGAGAAACCATTGGTCGCCGTCGGCTTCTCCTGGTAGCATTCGGTGTGACAGTTCTCTTTACCCGTGCTTCGGCAAGCGAGGGAGTATGGGCGTCTTCGATCGGATGAAGCGGATCGTCAAGGGCAATCTCAACGCCTTTCTGGACAAGGTGGAGAACCCCCACAAGGCTCTGGAACAAGCGATCGCCGACATGCAGGTCGAGCTGGCCAAGGCGCAAGAGAGCCTGACCCAGTCTCTGGTGGACGAGAAGCGCATGCTCCGGAACCTCGAGAAGGAGCGAGCCGAGGCCGACCAGTGGCGGACCAAGGCGGGTCAGCTCCTGGCCGCCGGAAAGGAGGACCTGGCCAAGGAGGCGCTGGTCCGGCACAAGACCGGCAAGGAGCTGGTCACCGCCAAGGAGCGAGAGCTCGCGGACCACCGGGTGATGATCGGTCAGCTCAAGACGATGCTCGACGAGATGAAGAAGAAGATCGAGGTGGCCAAGCTCAAGAAGGTCGAGCTCTCCACCCGCCTGCGGGCCGCCAGCACCGCCGGATCGGTCTCGTCGGACTCGCAGATCGCCGGCAGCGAGGCGTTCAAGGAGTTCGACAAGTTCGTCAGCTCCGTCGACGAGGAGGAGACCCGATCGCAGGTCATGAGAGAGCTCTCCGGAGAGAAGCTCGACGACGAGCTCTTGAAGGCGCAGGCCACCCAGAAGGTCGACGAGGCCGACGATGAGCTGGAGCGTCTCAAGCGCGAGATGGGGCTCACGGACAAGAAACCGAGCGGCGAGAGCTAGAGGCCAGGCCCGTGAACCGGTACCTCCGATTCGTGGCTCTGCCCCTCATCGCTCTCTGGCTGCCGGTCCGGGCCGCCGGCGAGCCGTTGGCCGGTACGGCCGAGTCCAGGCGCATCCTCGAGATCGCCAGGCAGTATCTGCCGGGCGACTGGCGCTATCCCTCCAGGGATGACCGTCTGTCAGACCAGCTTCACGACGAGCTCCAGCGCCTGCTGAAGGTGGTGCCCAGGCAGCAGCCCAACTCCTACAGCTGCGGGCCCGCGAGCCTCGGTATCGTGCTCTCGCATCACGGCATCACCTTGAGCACCGCCAGGCTGGAGGCGATGACCGGGACCAGCACCGATGGGGCGGATCCGTGGCAGCTCGTCGCCGCGGCCAGGGCTCTCGGATTCGAGCCTCACGAGCGCTACGACGCGGATCTCGGGGACATCCTCGCGGCGCTCTCCCGGGGTCAGCCGGTGATCATCGACTACCAGGCCGACTTCGACCCGCTCGACGACCCTTCGGAGGATCTGGGCCACTACTCCGTGGTCGTCGCCGCCGATGGAGACGATCTGCTGCTCGTGGACCCCGCCAACGGCAACCCTGAGCAGCTTCGCATCATCCCAGGCCGCTGTCTGAGGACGATCTGGTGGGACACCACGATCGACGATGAGCGCATGGTGAACCGGTGGATGATGACCCTCGAGCTGCCGGCCGGAAGAAGAGTGAACGTGCCCTCCAGTCCGCGCGTCGAGGACGACAGGCCCGGGCCGTCGGCCCCGGACTGAGACCGGCCACCAGATTGTTGTGGCGGGCCAGCGGGTGTGGGGTATACTGATCCTTGCACCACTCCAAGCGAGTCCGGTCCGGGCTCGATCCACGCGCTTCCCTTCCGGGAGGCGATCGTCGGGGGTCGATGCCGCTCACAGGAGGGCCAGATGTCTGAACGAATCCACGGTCTGAACTGCGTCCGGTGCCAGCAGCCGATCGAGAAAGAAGGGTTGAGCTGCTCCGCCTGTGGGGCCCCGCACCACGTCACCTGCTTCAACGCCGGCGCCCGATGCACCTCATGCGAATGCGCCAAGATGCCGGTGCCGTTCGCCGTGACGCCGCCGTCCGGTGGGCGGACGGTCGCTGCGGCAGGGCTCGTCGCGGTGGCGCTGCTGCTGCTGCCTCTGGCGCTGTCATGGCAGAAGCCGACCCACGCCCAGAGCAGGGTGACCCCGTCGCCGTTCAAGGTGGAGTCGTGGCAACCTCCGCAGCAGGCCGTGCTGGGCTCCAAGCTGACCGGCGTGCCGTCGGAGCCGTCGCAGGTCCGGATCAAGTCGGCCCCGGTCTCCCGGGAGCGTCCGTTCGACTTCGGACGCCGTGTCTTCTCGACCCAGAAGGACTCCCGGAGACAGGTGGTCCAGCTCACCCAGAGACCGGGCCGTGCGCAGGGCCACGTCTCGGCGGCCATCTTCCCGGAGGGCGAGCAGGACGCTCTGGAGCTGGTGCTCGATCAGGGACGGTACACCGACGCCTTCCTGTACGTCGACTACCGGCGGGGGGCCCGCACGACCGCCGGGGCGACGCTGAAGGCCGAGGTGGCGTTGTCCGACCGGTCCTCCGAAACACCGCTCGAGGCAGACCGGAAGTGGACCCAGCTCGCGCCGGTGCCGGTCGGCGGTGCCACCACTCGCTGGCATCGCATCAAGAGCCCCTCGCCGTTCAACAGGGTGAAGCTGGTCCTGGCCGGTCAGACCGGGGAGCTGTACCTGTCCAACCTGGTGGTCCTCGAGGGGACGCAGCCGCCGGGCGAGGTCGTGGAGTGCTCCCGGTTCCTCACGGTCACGAAGCTGGAAGGGATGATGGCGACGCTCTCGAACGAGTCGGACGAGCACATCAGGCTGCCCAGGGTGCTCCTGACCGATCTGCCGGTCCCGGACGTGCTCGCCATCACATCGACCGAAGGCAGCGCCGTCCTGAGGGTCGGCCGGGACGGGGCCGTGGGGCTCATCAACCCGCAGGGAAACGGCTCGTGGGGGTTCGACCTCGGCTCGCTGGTCACCCAGTCTCCCGGTGGCCCCAGGTCGGCGTGCTCGACTACGTCCACGATCCGGCCATCGAGACCGGGTTCACGCTTCTGGCCGACGGTCGGGTGGAGATCTCGTGGCCCAGGGGGAGCGGGTCCCAGGAGATGTTCAGGATGCAGGATCTGAAGGCGGTCGCTGCCCTGGGCCAGGAGCCGCCAAGAGACTCGTTCGGGGCCTACGCCCGTTCGTCCAGCTACGACGATCGGCGACGCATGCTCGTGCCGCGCCGCGAGTACTTCGCCCCGGGAGGCCGGGCGGAGAAGGAGTTCATCAGGTTCGTCTCGCAGGAGGTCCTGCCCCGGTTCTCCAAGCTCATCAAGGAGCCCGGCCCGATCCAGGTGGGCGACCGGGTGATCATGACGTGGAGAAGGTATATCCAGGCAACGGTCCAGGCCAAGGCGCTGACCATCGTCATGCTGGGCCAGACCGGCGTCGTGGTCAGGAGCGAGGCGCTGACGGCGGTCGGCGACTCCGAGGAGATGGACCTCCCGGCGGGGTTCCTGCCCCGGGCGCCGGCGCCCCACGTGGGACAGGAGCTCGTCCTGTACCGGGCAGACGACCTGGCCCTGGCGTGTCGTTTCGTGACGTCCGGGTCGGCCGGTCCGGCGAAGCGCGACCCGGTCGCACCGAGGCCGCCGGAGACGCCGGCCCCGATCAAGCCGGGCCGGACCGTGAGCGGCCAGTAGGCGCGGACGCCCGTCCGGACGGGACTCACGACCTCCGACTGTCGACGCCGCGCTCACGCTTCGGCGCGCGCGGCTCCGGCCGGGATCTTGCGTTGTAGTGCTAGTGCCGGTGCCAGACGATGCGCCTCAGGGTCTGGGCCGGGACCATGAGATTGTGATGCGGTATCACCCGGACCGCGACCGCGTTCTGACCGGTCCGCGAGCACGGGGCCCTGCCGCGGTAGCGGATCGGCTCTCCCGCCGTCGGCTGCCCCGCGGGGGCCATCAGCACGTAGTCCGGGTCGACCAGGTTCCCCTCCGCGGTGACCGGCCCGTGCAGCAGCTCCACCCTGACCTCGTCGGGCACCAGGTCGCCCAGCTCGACGTCGGCGGTCACCTGGATCTCGTCTCCCACCGGCACTTCGCGCCCCGAGTCGACCTGGACGCCGACGATGCCCACCCCGTCCCAGCAGTGGTCGATCCGCAGCTGGAAGGCGACCAGCTCCCTGGCGAGCTTGAAGTCGTCCGCCGCGAGCATCCGGTTGCGGCCGTGGAACGGAAGGTAGAACTGCTGGGCGTAGTCGTAGACCATCCTGGTGGTGTTGAACACCGGCCCGATGCTCTTGAGAGACGCCTTCATCCGGCGGATCCAATCGTGGGGCACGCCGTTGCGATGCCGCTGGTAGAAGAGCGGGATGACCTCGTCCTCCAGCACCGAGTAGAGGCTCCGGGCCTCCAGCTCGTCCTGCAGGTTCGGGTCGGTGGAGTAGTCGCCGTTGCCGATCGCCCAGCCGTTGTCGCCGTTGTAGGCCTCGGCCCACCAGCCGTCGAGGATGCTGCAGTTCAATCCGCCGTTCGCCGCCACCTTCATCCCCGAGGTGCCGCTGGCCTCCATGGGGCGCCGGGGCGTGTTGAGCCAGACGTCCACACCCTGGACCATGTGACGCGCCACCTCGATGGAGTAGTCCTGGACGAACGCCACGCGTCGCTGGATCTTCTCGTTGCGGCAGAGGGAGAAGATCATCTGGATGAGCTTCTTGCCCTCGCCGTCCTGCGGATGGGCCTTGCCGGCGAAGATGATCTGCATGGGGCGGTGCGGATCCGTGAGCAGCCGCTCGAGGCGGTCGAGGTCGCGCACGATCAGCGCGGCCCGCTTGTAGGTGGCGAACCGGCGGGCGAACCCGATGGTGAGCACCTTGGGGTCCAGGATGTCCCGCACGGCGTGGAGCTCCCGGGCCGATCCCTTCCGCTGCTCCACCTGTCGGGCCACCCGTCCCCGGACGAAGTTCACCAGCCGCTCCCGGCGTCGCTCGTGGACCTGCCACAGCTCCTCGTCGGGGATGGAGTCCACGAGCTTCCAGACCTGGAGGTCCTCGGGATTGGAGTGCCACCGGGGCCCGACGTAGCTGTCGAGCAGGTAGGCTATGTCCCGGGAGATCCAGCTCCTGGAGTGGATGCCGTTGGTGACGTGCCGCACCGGCACCTCCTCGACCACGGCGTCGGGCCACAGGGAGTGCCACATCTTCCGGGCCACCTCGCCGTGCAGCCTGGACACGCCGTTGGCGCCGGCGGAGAGGCGGATGGCCAGCACGGACAGGCTGAATCGATCGCTCGCCGCCCCCGGCGTCTTCTGGCCCAGCCCCAGGAACGTGGGGCGATCGACGCCCAGCGACGGGTACATGCTGGCGAAGTACCTGTCGATGAGCTCCAGGCCGAACTCGTCGTGACCTGCCGGGACCGGGGTGTGGGTCGTGAACAGCGTGCCTGCGCGGGCCACCTCACGGGCCACCTCGAACGACACGCCGGCCCGCTCCCGGATCTGGCGAATCCGCTCCAGAACGGAGAAGACCGGGTGTCCCTCGTTGAGATGGCACACCGTGGGCTCCGCGCCCATGGCGGCCAGGAACCGCATCCCCCCCACGCCGAGGATGATCTCCTGGCGCAGCCGCATCTCGGAATCGCCGCCGTAGAGCCGTCCGGTGATCGTACGATCGTGGGCCGTGTTGGGCTCCACGTCGGTCGTCAACAGGTAGAGCGGGATCCTGCCGACCTGGGCGAGCCACGCGTGCACCGACACCGGGTGGGGGCAGTCGACCACGACGGTGACCGGAGCCCCATCGCTGCCCAGGACCTGCTTCACCGGCAGGTTGAAGAGGTCGTTGACCGGGTACTGCTCCTGCTGCCACCCGTCGGAGCTCAGGGTCTGGTGGAAGTAGCCCTCCCGGTACATCAGCCCGACGCCGATCATCGGAAACCCCAGCTCGCTGGCTGCCTGGAGATGGTCGCCGGCCAGGACTCCCAGGCCGCCGGAGTAGATCGGCAACGCCTCGGTGATGCCGAACTCGGCGCAGAAGTAGGCCACCTGACGGAGCTCGCTGCCGTCCACGGCGCGCTGGTACCAGCACCGCTGCGTCGTGTGGGTTCTCAGAGCGTCGGCGACGCGCCGCATGTGGGCCAGAAAGGCCTCGTCGTTGGCCAGAGACTCCAGCCGGGCCTGCTCCATCAGCGTCAGCATCTTGACCGGGTTGTGCCCGGCCTCCTGCCAGAGGTGGGCGTCGAGCCTGCGGAAGAGGCTGATGGCGTCGATGTTCCAGCTCCACCAGAGGTTGTAGGCGATGGTCTCCAGGTCCTTGAGCGGTCTGGGAAGTCGAGGAACGACGAAGAACGTGGTGATGTTGTAGGACACTCTTGGGCCCCTTGCTCGACGAGTCCTGGCCGACCCCCGTGCGGACAGGGTAACCCGGGGAGACCCGGGGGGCAAGAGAGTGCGAGCGGCCCGGACCTGGTCCGCTCAGGAACCGGCCTCGATCACGTTCCGGTAGACCGCTGCCGTCCGGGCGACGGAGTCTTCCGCCGCAAACGTCGCGGCGACCCGGGCCGCGCCCTGGCGGCCGACCAACCTGGACCGGTCCGGGTCGTCGAGGAACCGACCGATGGCCCGGGAGAGCCGACTCACCTGGCCCCGCGGCACCAGAGACCCCCCGGGGCCGTCGAGCCACTCCGGGATGCCGCCGGTGGCGTAGGCCACGACGGGTACCCCCAGGGAGAGCGCCTCCAGGCCGGAGATGCCGAACGGTTCCTGCCACAGGCTCGGCATCGCGACCACGGTGACGCGCCGCATCAACGCGGTCAGATCGCTCCGCCCGAGCCAGCCCGGAGCCACCAGGGGCACCCCCAGCTCCGCGGCGAGGCTCTGCATGGACTCGAGGGCGGTCCCTTCCCCCGCGGCGACCAGGGTCGGCGGCGTCGCGACGCCGCGGAGCTCTGCCACGGCTCGCACCAGGTCGATCACCCCCTTGGCGCGAACGAGCCGCCCGGCCACCGCCACGATCGGGCCGGGAACCGGGGCCGTCGCCTCATCGACGACCGGCAGGTCCGGGAACGGCGGCACCACGTGGATCCGGGAGCGGTCGATGCCGACCGCGGCGAGCTCGCGCTTCATGTACTCCGACAGGACCACGATGGCGGCGGCCCGGGAGAGCGCTCCCAGTCGCGCCTGGGTGAGCCTGAAGATGCTCTCGAAGTAGTTCCCGTCTTCGAAGCACGGTCGGCAGCGTTCGGCGGACATGGCGCCGGTGCACGCCTCGCCGGCCAGCGTCAGCTTGCCCTGGCCGGGGCAGAACACCCGGTGGTCCTGGACCGTGACGACGAGCCGCCCGGCGGTGGCCAGCCAGTCCAGGATGTCGGGAGCCATCACGTTCTGCCCGTGGAGGATGTCAGGCAAGACACGCCCGACGACCTCCTCGAGCTTCCGGAGCTGGGCTCCCCTGGTCCGCACGGCGTCGTCGAGCCCCCGGACGGTGGTGCACTCGACTCCCGGGACCGGCCTGGCCGACCCGTGGACCCGCCCGACCGCCAGGTGGACCGGCCCGATCGCGGACTGCCTGGCCACGAGCGAGCGCAGGTACTGGTCGGCCCCGCCCCGGTCGGACAGCCGGTCTGCAACGTGGAGGATTCGCATGGAGTCTTGGCCCGTGAGTCGCCAGTCGACCGGAACGTCGCTCCGGTGGACCGGAGGACAGCCTA
>JACQZM010000601.1 GCA_016213885.1 Candidatus Rifleibacteriota bacterium
GCCCTTGTCATGACTGTCAACCCGTCCGACCACCGGCTCGGGACCGAGCTGCCCCTGACCGCGGTGGGGATTGGCCCCCGGTCCCCCAGCGATACCTGATCAGGAGCGGCTTTTCGACTTCCATGACACGCAACGCTCTCCCGAGGCGTGGGTCGACGCCGGAGACTATGGTGCCGAGCTGCGGGGCTTCCTGGACACGCAGCAGGACCGCCTGCACATCGTTCCAGAACTCACCGCCGAGCCCCTCCCGGGCGCGCTCGTACCAGGCGACCGCACTCGACAGTTCGTCTTCGGCCAGATCGTCGAGCCGAAGGGTCTTGCTCATCAGCGCTTCAATTCTCGCTCGATACGATCACGAACAGAAGCCAGATCCTTGCCACGGCTGACACCGTCGTGAGCTGCGCGGGCGCGCCTCTCGAGCTCGATCGCCCAGGCAGCGTCTGCGTCCGCGTCGGGCATACCGTCGATGCTCGCAATGATCTCTACCGCCAGCTCCGCTCGATCCCCGGGAGCCAACTCCATTGCCGCCTTGAGAAGCTCGTTCGCTTTGCCTTTCATGCCCATCACTATACTCCGGGCGGCTGGATCTGTCGACAGCATCGAGGCACGATGAGGCATGCCCCCTTTCTGACCAGCCCAGCCGCCGAGGCGAGCCGAATCCACTGCGTCGCAGCGATCCAGCAACGAGGCGCCACGTGCCGGTTCCGAGTCCGGGACCGCCCGCACGATTCATGGTTCGACACCCTCGGCACTACCGGTTGGCCCATCGACGAATCGTCCCCTGGCGGCGTGCGAATGTGACCTGTCAACGCCAGGCAGGTTTCGATGTACCTTCCTCCCCCGCGGACTTGCTCCTGAGGCGTTGGCCCGCCACCAAGCACCCTTCTCACTCGCGAGACTTCCATGGCCCGCACGCGCTGGTCCTGCGATTCTCGTTGCTGGCAGTCCGCCCGACCCATGGGCTACCCTGACGGTATGGACACGCTGAAGGCCCGAGTGGTCAATTGACGTCTTGTACTCGATGAACCGTGCTCCCTGCCCGAAGGAACGGTCCTCGAACTTGTGGCGGCCGACGAGGGCGACGACCTCGACGACGAAGAACGCGAGGCTCTGCATGCCGAACTCGCGCAGGCATGGGAAGGGGCCAAGAGACGAGAGGACCTGCTATCGACTCGCGAACTGATCGGCGAACTTCGCAGGACCAAGTGAAGGTACGGATTCGACACCGGCGACTTCGCTTTGACCTCTACTGCTCGCAACTCGTCATCGACGAAGCCGCTGCCGGCGATGCCGAGGCTGCCGACCATCGACTTCAGGCGCTCACTGGCATCCCTCTACTTGACATCGGCGCAGAAGTACTCCGTCTCTCGGAACTGATCCTGGACCGGGGGGCTCTTCCACGGACCGCGGGCGAGGATGCACTGCACATCAGCATCGCCGCGCTCCATGACATCGACTACCTCCTGACCTGGAACTGCACCCACATTGCCAACGCAGAGACTCGACGAGTGATCGGACGCCTGACCGCTGCCATCGGAATCGAGCTCCCGACCATCTGTACGCCCGAGGAGTCACCAGGAGCCTGACCCATGTGGAAAGACCCGATCGTAGAAGAGGTGAGATCCCGGCGCGAGGCTCATGCCAAACGCTTCGGCTATGACCTGAAGGCCATAGTCGCGGACCTACAACAGAAGCAACGCGACGGCGGTCGGACTGTCGTTTCCCGGCGACGCAAGTCCGTCGACTTCGAGAAGCGAGCCGCCTGACCCAGATCCGCAGCCTGGCGCTGAGTACAAGCCGGCCCCAGAATGGGTCTCCACGCTTCAGCAGTCTGGACGACTCACCCAGCCGCTGCTAGAATAATCGTCGCCAAGAGCACTCATCGACCGAAAGCTCACGACGCATGTCGAAGCGCAAGAGGCGACCTCACCCCCACCGTTCCCTTCCAGGCCGATCCCAGCGCCGTGGCTCACCGGCCGATCCCCCTGAGCCCACCTGGAATGACGACTTCGCTTTCATCGCAGACTATACCTCCTGCGGTGCCCCTTTCGGGACGACCTGGGAGGAGTACGCCGTCACTCAGCGCGAGGCGAGCGCCATGGCCGGCCTGCTCCGGCACTCGCGACTGTTCGTGAGCGCCCCGGACGAACTCACCGTTCGTGCCCTGGCTCGTGCCACAACGTCACCAACAGCCCCGCGCCGTTCCTTCGGCCCGAACCAGTGCATCGTGTGCGGCGGCGGGCGCAAGGTCACGACGACAGCCTGCTGTGACTTGCCGATCTGCGACGATTGGGCGGAGTTCGTGCCGTACTCCGATCCGGTCGACTGCTGCTCCCGGAGCCATGACCGCTATACGTTGTGCGGATACCACCATTCTGTCGGCCACGACGGCGATTGGGTGTCCTGCCGCGAGTGCTGGGACGCCTTTCCTTCGGACCTGTACGCATGCTTCGCCGAGAATCGCTTCAACCTTCCCTCCGAGGTGCCCCTCGTCGTCGGCCAGCTCTCTCGGTGCGATGCTTGCGGACGGGAGGTATCGCTCTTGGCCGAGTCATTCTGGGCTGTGAGTGGCGAGCTCATTTGCTCGAGGTGTGGGGACCGCGACGAAGATGACGCCGCCGACGCTTTCGACGAGTTCCTGGAGCACAGTGGCGACGATACCGGTGGAGGTTGCCCTTCTGAAGATCACGCCCGCTCTCAGGATCACGGTGACGACGAGATTCCCTTCTGATGCCTGCCCCGCGCAAGAGGTCAGGAGCCGCCTGGCGCTCAGGACCTCCGCCGTGCGGACTTGCCACATGGTCTACGTCCCGTCTCCCGAAGAGTAGTATGGCGACCATGCGCGCGAAGCTGTTCCGAAATGGTGGTAGCCAAGCGGTCCGGCTGCCCAAAGAGTGCCGGTTTCCCGAGAGCCAGCATGAGGTACTCGTCCGTCGTCAAGGCAAGAAGATAATCCTCGAACCCGTCGATGAGTGGTCCCCGGAGTTCCTGGCGTGCCTCTGGGCACTCGACGAGGACCTGGAACGCGCCCCGCAGCTGGCGATCAGCAAGCTGAGGGATCCCTTCCGATGACTCGCGTCTTCATGCTCGACGCCGCCGCGGCCGGGCGTCTTGGACTCGTCGCGAGCGTCCTGGCCGACGAGGGCAATCCCATCGGACTCATAGATCGGAAGAGGGTTTGCCATCGCCGTCAAGTCCCCGATGCAGCTGGGCCACGGCAGGCGGAAGGTCCAGAGATACGAAGGGTGTGCCGCCGTCCGGCGCTCGGGTCACGCGGACCAACCTCCTCTTCGCCTCGGGTGGCGCGTTCCGATTCCAGTGCGGCCAGGCTCTTCGAGATCATCGATCACAGCCCGCGTTCGGCCGAGCAGGGTCCGGAGAGCTGCGCCAGCGAGATGACCATCATGCCTCGTTCGCTGCCATCATGGGCCAGCTCGGACAGCGCGTGAGGCCTGACCTCGACAGAGGATCCGGACTCCTGTAGAATCGAACCGCCTTGGCATCGAGGCCTCTCGCCTCGTGCACACCGTTGGCCGCACCTCACCGGCAAGTCCCGAGGAATCGAGAATGGTTGGGGAGTGCTCTTGATCCGCGCCGCCCTCGTCGCATCCCTGGTGCTCGGGACGATTCTACTGATCGCCAGGCCCCGCTCCGTTCCATCTTCCACCCTCGCCTTCTTCGAGACCCGGGTCGCGGACGAGTCGCTCGTCCTGGAGGGCGAGGGCACCCTGGAGCCGGAGACCGAGCTCGTGGTGACGACTCCGGCGGACCTGCAGCGCAGCCAGGTGGAGCAGATCGTCGCGGAAGGCACCCGCGTCAAGAAGGGCGACTTCCTCTGCCGCGTCACCACCTTCAGGATAGAGGAAGAGGAACGTAACGCTCGCGAGGAGCTCTCCAAGAAAGAGGCCGAGTTCAAGCGGATGCTCGAGGAGGGAACCGTCGCCGCGGCCGACGATCTGAAGAAGTCGCTGACTGCCAGTGAGGAGCTGGCCTACAACCGGTGCGTGGCGACGTTTCTCGAGAGCGGCCCGGACCCCCGTCTGGTCCGGACACTGAAGCTCAAGATCCAGAGGGCCCGCCTCGCCGAGGTGAACCTCACCAGCCGGACAGCCGCCCAGCAAGCCCTCGTACAGAGGGGGTACGTCTCGGAGCAGGACTACGAATCGCTGAAGACCGAGCTCCGGAAGGCCGAGCTCGACCGGCTCAAGCAGGAGAACCTGCTGGTCCTCAGGAGCGAGGGTCCCTCCGCGGACGAGAGACGACGCGGATGGACGCTCTGCAAGAAGTCCGACAAGGAGCTCAGCCTCGCCAGGCGATCGGAGCTGAGCCAGGCCAGACTTCGCGACCTGGCCACCGACAAGAAGAAGATGGAGATCCAGGACAAGCAGGCCGCGCTCGAGGAGAAGGCCAAACAGCGCAAGCGAGCAGTGCTCACCGCGCCTCTGGACGGAATCGTCCTCTACCCCGACAGGTTCTGGTCGCGCTCCACCTCCCCGGGCAGCCCGGTGTGGGGCGGCATGTCGCTGCTGCGCATCGCCCAGCCCGAGAAGCTGCGAACCAAGGTCAAGATCAACGAGCGCTGGATCGATCGGGTCCTCGTGGGACAGAAAGCGCTGGTCCGGGCCGCCCACCGGCCGGAGTCGTTCCCGGCGGTCGTCTCGTCCATTTCGCGACTGGCCACGAAGCGAGACGACGAGGCCAAGAGTCCCCGCGATTTCACGGTCGAGCTCAAGCTGAGCTCCGGCACTGGCCGCCTGTGGCCCAACATGAGCTGCCGGGCGGTCATCGAGATCGCCCGGCACCCGGGCGTCGTCCGGGCCCCGGTCGACCTCGTGCGTCGCCGCAAGGGGAGCGACGTGGAGCTGCAGTCGCTTCAGGGCGGTCTGGCCGTTCCGATCAAGGCGCGTCTGGTGGATGAAGACCGGGACTTCGTGTACCTGACCGGTCTGAGGGGCGGCGAGAGGCTGCTCTACTAGTCGAAGGTCCAACAGTCTCGAGGTGGGCAGGAGTGACGATGGCAGGCCCCGGCCGTCAGGCGCTGGTGGGAGCTCTCATCCTCGCCGCCCTGTGCCTGGCGATCCGGTTCAGACACGGCACCGAGCCGCCGTTCCGGCGCGTCAAGGTCCGGGCCCACCCGCTCCGCCAGAGCATAGCAGTGCAGGGAGTGCTGAAGGCCACCAGCGCCTACCGGGCCCACTCGCCTCTGGATGCCACGCTGGTGCGTCTCGTTCCCGAAGGGAGTCGCGTCGCAAAGGGCGGATTCGTGGCTCAGCTCGACGCGAGGGAACGGGCCGAGAAGGTGCGCGAGCAGACGTTCAACCGGGAGACAGCCCGGCTGGAGCTGGCCATCAAGGAGCTGGAGTTCGAGCAGGAGGTCTTCGAGGTCGGCAACCGCGTGGCCTCGGCCAAGCACGAGCTCCAGGTCGCGCGGCTGTCGAACGAGCTGGTGGATCGGGGCATCGACTACGCCGAGCTCGTGCGACTGACGCACTCTCTGAAGGCCAGCGAGGCGACCCGCCAGAATCTGCTGAAGGCTCTGAGGGAGGCGCTCCCGTATTCGACCCGCGGCTTCGTCTCCTCGGAGGAGGTGGAGACGCTGAGACTCAAGGAGGCCTGCGAGAAGCTCACGACCGAGTCGCTCTCGGTCGATCGGGAGATCCTGACCTCCGGCGCCACCACCGACAAGCGTGCGGAAGCTCGCAAGAGCGTGGCGATCGCCGAGAAGAACCTGGAGAACGCCATGCTCAAGGAGCGGACGTTCCACCAGCGGCGCGAACAGGGGCTCGCCGAGGTGAAGGCCAGGCTGGCCAGCGCAGCCGAGGAGGTGAGCCAGGTCGGCCGGCAGCTCGAACAGGCCACGATCCGTTCTCCCGTCGACGGGGTGGTGCTCTACGAGCTCGTCCCGGTCGAGGGCCCGGGAGATGATCAGAGGGCCCGCGAGGGCATGCGGCTGAGCTACGGGGCGCCCTTCTGCCAGGTCGTGCGGCCGGGGCGAGTCCACGTGGAGATGGAGATCGACGAGGCGGACGCGCCCCGGGTCAAGGTCGGTCAGCAGGTGTCGTTCCAGCTGGACGCCTACCCGGGCTCGGTGTTCAAGGGTCGGCTGAGCAAGCTGAAGCCCGCCATCAGCGGGACACTGCTCTCGCGCTGGTTCTTCCCCACCGTCCACTCCCTCACCGCCGAGGCCCAGGTGGACGATCCGGACTCCAGGCTGTACCCGGAGATGACCGCCTACACCGAGATCCTGCTGGAGGAGAGATCGCGGGCGCTGTGGCTCGACGTGGCCGCGGTCGACCAGGACGAGGTGCTCCTTCCCGACGGGACGAGACGTCGGATCGGGATCGGGTACGTCAAGGAGCAGGAGGTGGAGGTCACCGCGGGCCTCTCCGAGGGCGACGAGGTGCTGGTTCCGCAGGAGAGCCCCCCGGAGCCTCCGCCAGGCCAGGCCGCCGTCCGCGTCGCCGCCAGGGACCTGGTCATCACCCTCTCCGACCATGGTAGCCTCGTCGCCACGAACGAGTGCGAGATCTTCATCCCGGAGCTGGAGGGCGAACAGACCCTGCAATCGATGGCCACCGACGGCACGTCCGTGACCAGGGGCCAGGTCATCGCCCAGCTGGACAGCGAGATCCTGAAAGAGAAGCTCAAGGCGAGATCGCTGGAGCTCTCCGTCGCCGAGAAGGACGAGAAGGTGGTGGCCGAGCAGGCCAGTGCGGACCTGGACTCGCTCTCCCGATCGCTGGAGGTCGCGGAGCTATCCCGCCAGGTGGCCGAGCTCGACCTGACGGTGCTGCTTTCGGGCAAGAGACCCAGGGAGATCAAGGATCTGGCCGGCGACCTGGAGAGCGCCGAGGCGGACATCGGGTTCGTTCGCCGCAAGCTCTCGATCCAGGGAAGCCTGGCCCGGAGGGGCTTTGCCAAGCAGAAAGACACCAACGATCTCACCCTGGACCTGCTCAACCGCGAGACGGCGCTCGAGGTGGCGCGGGCCAAGTTCGAGCTGGCCCGCCAGGGCGCAACGGAGCTGGAGCGCCAGAAGGCCCGGGGGACTCTCTCGAAGGCCGAGCTGGACCTCCAGCTGGCCAGGAAGAAGGTGGCGGTCCGCGCGAAGAAGAGAGAGCTGGAGCTGGCGAAGTCGGCGATCGCCGTCAAGAAGGCCCGGACCGCCGCGGATCGGATTCGACGGATGATCGGCTCGTGCACGGTCCGAGCTCCGGCGGCCGGCACGGTGACCCGGAATGAGCGCTGGGCCAACGACGGTCTCCGCAAGTACCAGGAGGGCGATCAGGTAGGCGAAGGTCAGGTCTTCATCAAGGTGTCGAACCTCGATCACTTCAAGATCGTCGGCACCATCCCGGAGGAGCGAGTGACCTCGGTCGCGGTCGGCCAGCGCGCCCGCTTCGCCTTGACGTCGTTTCCCACGGAGTCGTACGAGGGGAGGGTCCGCTCCGTGGGTCGCGTCGCCCGCGAGAAGGACGGCAGCTGGCGGTCGGATGACGACTCCCGGATCTTCGACGTGGAGATCGAGACGACCGCGCACCGCAAGCGCTTCCAGCCCGGCCTGTCGGTCAGCTTCGCAATCGAGATCCAGGGCTTCGATCGATGCCTGGTGATCCCGACCAGGAGTCTGCACTACGACTCCGAGGGGGCCTTCGTGTTCCTCCCCTCGGGCGCCCGGCGACGGATCACGGTGGGAGAGGAGCAGAGCGGCGTGGTGCGCGTCATCGCGGGGCTCACCAGGGACGACGAGGTTCTGGCCCCGCGGGAGGATCTCCAGGGCTCCCAGGGGGTGGGGCACCCGTGATCGAGTACGTCGTCGAGGGTTTCCTGATCGGCCTGGGCGGGCTCGCGGTGCACAAGACCCGTTCCCTGCTCACGATGCTCGGCATCATCGTGGGCGTGGCCGCCGTGATCGCGATGATGGCCATCGGGAACGGCGCCAAGGAGGAGACGCGACGACAGATCGAGGCCTACGGCGCCACCACGCTCTTCGTGAGGGCCACGCGCATCTCCGCGGAGAAGTTCCAGAACGCCCGGCAGGACCTGTCCGAAGGTCTGTCCGTCTCCGACGGACAGTTTCTGCGCCAGGCGCTCCCGTTCGTGACCGCCGTGGCACCGGAGGTCATCCTGGAGAAGAAGATCCGCTACAGGGGCCGCGAGCCGAAGGCCCAGATCGTGGCCGTGGACTCCGAGTACTTCCGGCTCACCGGCCAGCGCGCCAGCCGCGGCAGGTTGCTCTTGGCCCAGGACATCCTGGAGAGCCGGCGGGTCTGCGTCCTGGGGCCGGTGCTGGCGCGGGAGCTCTTCCTCCAGGAGGACGCCCTGGGAAAGGCGGTCAAGGTCGCCAAGCTGCGGCTGACCGTGGTGGGTATCCTGAAGCGCAACCTGGAGAGTCCGGCCCCGGGTGCCAGCGGTGCCTCGGCGCAGACCGGGACCGCTCCGGCAGCCACGATCAAAGACCGGGATGTGGACCGGGATGTGTACCTTCCGCTGCCGCTGGGCCTCTACAAGTTCACGAAGCGCCGCGCCACCACCGATTCGTTCGCCGATCCCACGTACCACCGCGTGCGCGAGATGATCGTCCAGGTGAACCGGCCGGAGATGGTGGCCACGGCCAAGGAGACGGTTCTCAAGGTTCTCAAGCGTCGCCACGGCCAGGCCGAGGACGTGGAGGTCATCGCGCCGCTCGAGATCCTCGAGCAATCGCGCAAGGCCCAGGAGATCTTCAACCTGGTGATGGCGCTGATCGCCGGGCTCTCCCTCGTGGTCGGCGGCATCGGGATCATGAACATCATGCTGGCCTCGGTGACCGAGCGCACCCGGGAGATCGGCGTGCGGCGCGCCGTGGGAGCCACGGCCCTGGACATCCTCATCCAGTTTCTGATGGAGGCCACCGTCATCTCCGTGATCGGCGGGCTCCTGGGGATCGGAGTCGGCGTGGGCATCTCCCGCGCCGTCGGCGCGATCCTGGGATGGCGAACGATCACGACCCCGTTCTCCATCGTGCTGGCTTTCGGGGTGTCGGCCCTGGTGGGCATCCTCTTCGGCCTGTTCCCGGCCCGGGTCGCGGCGTACCTGGACCCCATCGCGGCCCTGCGGCACGAGTAGCCCGGATGGCCGATCGCTGGCCCGGCGATCCCGCAACCCGCCCGCGGCGCCAGGCTCCCGCTTCGGCGATGATGAATCGAACGCACGCACCGGGTAGACTGGGCCAGCACTCCTGGGACCGGTTCTCCGGCGACACGAGTGGGCCGCGACGCCCGGCGTCGCTCCGGAGAGGTGTTGCCACAGATGAAGCGCTGGTACTTCTTCGGCGAGTTCCGCGAGGCCGAGGCCGTGGACAGGTCGACGATCGCCACGGTGGTCGAGCGGGCCAGGCAGCTCGGGCCGAAGGTCAGCGCCACGCCGGCCCTGAAGATGCTCGAGGTGCTCGACCGGGTGGGCCAGCAGCTCGTCGATCCGGCCGCGCCGGCCAGGCGCTCGCTCTTCGACGCTGTCGGGCCCTCGTTCTCCCCCGGGGAGTCGGTCGAGGCCGGGCTGGACGCTCTGGCCCACCTGCTGCACCGGGAGAGCCTGTCCGGTCTCATCGAGACCGATCTGGGCGGGCCGCCGGATCTGATGGACGAGTTCTGCTGGCGGCCGTCATCTCGGGGCCACACGAAGATCGTGCCCCGGGGGCTCCTGGTGCACGTCTTCGCCACGACCGCCCTCCTCGGCACGGTGGATTCCCTCATCCGGGGGATCATCACGAAGAACGTGAACGTCGTCCTCGCCACCGGAGAGGAGCTCGCGTTTCTTCTCCGGTTCGCCGAGCTCGTCGCGCGGTGCGATCCGGCCGGCCCGGTCTCGGGCTGCTTCGCCGTGGTGCCGTGCCCGGGCCCGGCCGGCTCCATCGAGGAGCCGCTCGCGACGGCATGCGACACCGTCGTCGTCAGCGGAGATCGAGACGTGGTGAGCCGCTGTCGAGCCCGGGTCGGCCCGGGGACCAGGTTCATCGACCAGAGCTCCCAGGACTACTGGGCCGTGATCGACAGGGTCGCCCTCGCCGAGCTCGGGCCTGACGTCGTGGCCCGGCGGGTGGCGCGTCGGCTCATCGATCGCGAGCCGTTCTGCGGCGCCGCGGCGCACACCCTGTTCGTCGACGACGGCCCGCTGGCCCACCGGCTCGCCGGAGCGCTGCGGGAGAGACTCGGCGAGCTCGCCGCCCCGGTTCGCCAGGCCTCGACGTCGCCGGAGCCGCCGCCCGGGACCGGCAGCCCTCCGGACTGGACCGTCCTCGAGCTGCCCGACGGCGCGGCGCCGGCCGTCCCCCGTGGCAAGACCGTGCAGGTGAGAACGGTGCCCGGCCACGACCGGACCGCGGAGATCATCGCCTCCGAAAGCTCCGCGGTCCGGTCGGTGGGGCTGGTCGTCCCCGAGCTGAAGCGGTTCGGCCTGGTGAACGACCTCGCCCGGACCGGCGCCTCCCGGTTCACCGACGTCTGCGTGGCCTCGGAACCGGGACAGCGCGTCGCATTCGACGTCGGCTGCGGACTCGCCGGTCTCGTCCGGTGGACCACCACCGAAGGCCGGACCCCGTTCGTGGACGAGTTCGACTTCAGGGACGACGACCACCGCGACGAGATGACGCTGCTGCGGCTGAACCGGCTCCTGGCGACCGCCCGGTCGAGGTCGCCGTTCTATCGCGACCGGCTTCCGGATCGACCGCTCGAGTCGCTGGCCGATCTGAGGCAGGTGCCCGTGCTGACCTCCCGGGAGTTCAAGGATCACCTTCCGCCGTCAGGAGAGGGGATCCTGTCCGGACCGCCGGGGGCCGCTTACGCCTTCGCGTCCAGCGGCACCACCGGCACGCCCAAGACGGTGTACCGGACCGTCGCGGAGACCCTCCACAACGCGCGGTCCCTGGCCAAGGGGCTGGCCCTGTCGGTTCTGGAGCCCGGCGACGTGGTGGCCAATCTGATGTTCGCCGGCAACCTCTGGGCCTCGTTCGTCAGCTTCAACCAGGCGTTCGAACGGTGCGGCTGCCTGATCCTGCCCATCGGAGGCCATCTGCCGATGGAGTCGATCGCCTCGTACCTTCAGACCTACCGACCGAACGTGGCCATCTCGCTGCCGACCGTGCTGCTCGATCTGGCCCGTCACGTGGAGCATCACCGCCTCGAGCTGAAGATCGAGAAGATCATCACCGGCGGAGAGCACCTCTACGCGGCGGGCAAGGAGTACATCGCCAGGGTTCTCGGCGCGAGGCGGTTCGCCTCCACCGGCTACAAGTCCAACGACACCGGCGCCGTGGGGTTCCAGTGCCGGGCCTGCGAGGGAGCGGTCCACCACCTCCATGAGGACCTGGCGTACGTCGAGATCGTCGACCCCGGGACGAACGAGCCGATGCCCGACGGCGAGCCCGGCAAGGTCCTGGTCACCAACCTCCACCGGATGCTCATGCCGATGATCCGCTACGACGTGGGCGACATGGCCAGGAGGCTCCGGGAGCGCTGCGCCTGCGGCCGGAAGGTCAGGCTGATGGAGCTCTTGGGGCGGTCCGATGAGCTTCTGCGCGTCGGGATGAACCTGATCTCGCTCTCCTCGGTGGCCGAGGCGGTCTGCGGGGTCGAGGGTCTCTCCACCCAGTTCCGGATGGTGGCCCGGCAGCAGGGGACGGTGGGGCTGGTGATCGTCGAAGCGGAGTCGTCGCACCAGGCCGATGACGCGGAGTCGCGCCGCCTGCAAGCGGCCCTGCTCGAGAGCCTCGAGGCGCTGCTGCCCGAGGAGCTGGCCGAGATACGACGGTCGGAGTCGGCCGGCGTCGAGGTGAAGGTCGTGGCCCCGGGCGCGTTGCCGAGGAACCCCCGGACCGGGAAGATCCGGCAGGTGGTGGACGAGCGGCCGGTGGAGTAGCCGGAACCGGTCGTCGCCTCTCCCGGGTGACGGGCCATCGGCGCAGTCGATCGCCCGGACGCTTCCTCCCGGATTATGATCCTGGGTATAATGTTCACACTATGAATGACTTCGTCGATCGCCGCGATGAGCTCGAGGCACTGAGGAAGGCCTTCGAAGCCCCCGGAGCCTCGCTCTTCATCCTCTACGGTCGCAGGCGTCTCGGCAAGACGGCGCTGCTGCGAGAGTTCGCGTCGTCGCTGCCGGGCGTCTACTACGTCGCGGACCGCTTGACCGAGGCGGACAACCTCCGGTTCCTGTCGGCCGCCATGGCGGAGTCGTTGCGCGAGCCCAGCCTGGCGCTCGCGGAGTATCCGGACTGGTACGCCCTTCTGGCGGCCTACGACCGGGTGCGGCCCCGGGCCAAGAGCTACCTCGTCATCGACGAGTATCAGTATCTCGCCCAGGGGCAGCCCGCGATCTCCAGCATCCTGCAGAAGTGGTGGGACACGGGTCAGAAACACCGGAACATGCTTCTCGTCCTCTGCGGGTCCGTCACCTCGCTGATGTACAAGGAGACGCTGTCATCGTCGAGTCCCCTCTACGGCCGTCGGACCGGTCAGTGGCTCCTCGAGCCGCTCCGCCATCGTGACATCGTGCGTTTCTTCCCACACCTCGATGCCGAGGAGCTCATCTCGATGTGGGCGCTCGTGGGCGGCGTCCCCCACTACGCCCGGCTCGCCGGGCCCTGCGGCCGCTTCGAGACGGCACTGCGGGAGCTCGTCCTGTCCCGGGACGGTCCCCTCTTCGCGGAAGCCAAGTATCTGCTCCAGGAGGAAGTCTCGGCCCCCAACGTCTACGGGAGCCTCCTCCATGCCATCGGAAGCGGCGTCAGCCGGGTGAGCGAGCTCGGCAGCCGATTGCGTTTGCCGGCCAGCCATCTGACCAGGTACCTGACGGCGCTCAGGGAGCTTCGCATCGTGGCGCGAGAAGTGCCGATCACGGAAGAGGACCCGGTGAAGAGCAAGCGAGGAACCTACCACCTCGTGGATCCGTTCTTGAGACTGTGGTTCGGCTGTGTGGCGCCGTTCGAGAGCCTGCTGGAGTTCGGCCGTATCGATGAGGCCCGCCGGGGCATGCAGTCTCGACTCGACGGCCACATGGCATGGGCGTTCGAGCGGATCTGCAGACAGTACGTGGAGAACCGGTCCCACGAGATCGGTGGCGTGCGAATCGGAAGGTACTGGGACCGGAACGTGGAGCTGGATGTCGTCGCTGTCGATGAAGCCGGGCGGCCGGTCCTGGCGGGGGAGTGCAAGTGGTCATCCCGGCCGGCCACGCGGGACGACCTGCTCCTCCTGCAGAAGAAGGTCCAGCAGATCTGGCCGGAGCATGCCGCCCGGGTCCGGCTGGCGTTCTTCTCCCGCTCCGGTTTCGACCGCTCTGCGAGGTCCGGATCCGTGGGGCGCGGTTGCTGGCTCCTCGGGCCGCGGGATCTTGGCTCCGGGGGCGTCTGAGCCAGCCGGCGCGGTCTGCTCGCCCGTCGCCGACTTCCGGGTGACCAGCGCGATCGGGGCAAGACGCGCCGGGCCGGTCGCCGGCGGGGCGTTTTGCCACATGGGCGATCGGGCCTTCCCGGCCGGCCTCCGCCCCGGACCGTCGGGCCTCGACCGGCTCCGGGAGCAGCTCTTCAGAGATCTCGGCAGCGTCCACAGGCTTCGGCCGCCTCGACGAGCCACCTGGCAAGCCTCTTGCGCTATCGGCGCCGGCCGAGGGTGCAGCTGTCCCTTTCCAGGAGGCGACGACGTGGATCTCCGCCAGGCGTGCCGGACCGGGCTTGTCCTCTTGTTCTTCTCTGTCGCGGCGATGGGCGGGGTGGACACCTCGTCGTCGACGATGGAGAAGATGTTCCTGGGAGACTTCAGAGACGCCTGGCGTCTCGTGAAGGCCGGTCGCCAGGAGGAGGGGCGACTGCTGCTGAACGGCCTGACGTCGAGACTGGACGACGTGTCGATGGCCAACCGGCCCACCTGGGGCGAGCGGCTGGCCCGTGCCCTGGAGGCCGTGAACGATCGCCAGGCGGCCCGCAAGGTCCGAACGGCGCTGGTGGTCAGGGAGCAGGATGCCGCACCGAGTCATGTCGGCGACGCCTCCGACGAGACCGCGGGCATCGACCTGTTCGAGGCGGCCCGGCAGCCCGGTCTGGGGGCCGAGACCTCTCGCAGCTTGATGGAGCAGGCTCTCGCCAGGCTGACCAGGGTCGCGAACGCCGGCGCCAGGGTCGTGTACAGGCGGGGTCTCTGCCTGGAGGCGCTGGAGCGGTTCGCCGAGGCCCGGGACGAGCTCCTGGCGGCGCAGAAGCTCGACCCCAACGATCCCTACGCGAAGTTCGCCTACGCCAGGATCGCCTGGCGACTCGGCGACCGGGCCCGCTCGATCGAGGCGGCTGCCAGCGGGCTCGGCCAGTCGATAGACAGGCAGGGAACCGAGCTTCTCGCCGACGTGTTCAGGCAGATGAAGTACGGCGGTCGGCGGGACGAGGCGCTGGCGCTCTGTCGCAAGTGGGCCGACTACTGCGGCCGGGACGTGGCGGTGACGCCGCTGAGAGTCGTGGTGGCGGAGAGTCACGAGGAGATCGGCGAGCCCACCAGGGCGGTGGACGAGTACGCCCTCATCCCGAAGGTGGAGCGCGACCCGGTCGCAGCCAGCGGCCTGGCGAGGGCGTCGATGGCCGCCGCGGCGCTGGGGCCCGAGCAGAGACGGTACACCGTGAAGATGCTGGAGGGCCTCGTGCCGCCCACGGAGGACTCGTCGCCGGCGCTGCTCAGGGTCGCCGGGAGCCTGTCGCTGGAGGACGGCAACAGGGCGGGCGCCGTGCGCTACTTCAGGGCCGGCCTGAAGACCAGCGACTGGGACTTCTTCGCGGAGGCGCTGAGAGGGCTGGGGGTCGTGGTGGACCGGCGGCCCGAAGGTCGAGCCCGCCCCGCCCCGGAGATCCCGTTCGCGACGCTTCCCACGTTCGACCAGGAGCGGACCGGCCAGCTCGCGGACTACGTGCTCAAGGCCATGGGCCGGGCCGATCAGTCGCCCCGGGCCAGGAGGGAGCTCATCAACATGGCGCTCGGAGCCGCCATGGAGCAGCCGCTCGTGAAGATGCTGCAGCCGGGCATCGATCCGGACCCGAAGCTCGTCGCATCGCTGACCCGCAAGGGGCCGCCGACGCCGCTCGACGCCGAGGCGTACCGGAACACGCTTCCGGACTGCGGGGCCAGGCAGCGCTACCAGCTGGTCGAGTCGTTCGTGACCGGAGATACCCAGGGCGCGCAGGCCGTGCTCGCCAGTCTGCGCGACGCCGTGCCGCCGGTGACGCCCCCGAGAACGATGGAGCAGGAGCCCGACCCGAGACGGCAGGAGCCGGAGCCGCAGGACAGGACCCAGCCCGGGGACGATCGGCCCGGTCAGCCCCCGCTCCCGGAGACGCCTCCCCGGGCGCAGCCGGAGAAGCCGCCGGCACCGCCCCCGCCCCGGGCCATGCTGCCGGAGGAGTCCCCGGACACGCCGCCCCGTCTCATGCTGACGGACACCCCCCAGGGGAGGAAGATCGTGCCCAACCCATCGGGCCAGAAGATCGTGGAGAACGCGGACGCGGCCCTGGCCGACCCGGCGACGCCGCCGCGGGACAAGCTGGCCCGGGTCCTCGATGTGGCCCGGATGCTGCCCACGCCGATCGTGGTGGACACCAACGGAAACGGTCGGGCCGATCTCACGCGGCATCGTGACCGGGCCGTCCGGTTCGACGTGGCCGGGCGGGGCACGCCCCAGCTGGTCCAGTGGATCGACGGCGGCCAGGATGCCTGGCTCGCGGAGGACATCGACGGCGACGGCCAGATCGCGAGCGGCCACGAGCTGTTCGGCAGCGCCGGCGGCTTCGCCAACGGCTTCGAGAAGCTGGCGCTCCGCGACCGCGACGGCGACCGACGGATCGCGGGAGCCGAGCTGGATCGGCTCCAGCTCTGGGCCGACGTCAACGGCAACGGGCTGGTCGATCCGGGTGAGCTGATGTCCGTGGCCGCCCGGGGCTTGACCGCCATCGTGCTGCCCGAGAGCGGTCTCACGACCCGGGTGGAGATGAACGGCTGCGAGCGATCGGCCTGGGACGTCCTGCCCGGCGTCTTCGATTTCTGAGCGTCGGTCGCACTTCTCTCTTTCGAGCGTGACTTCGAACGACCCCCCCACGTCCCTGGTGACTCCGCAGCCAGGCCGAGGCCTGATCACAGGCCCGACTCCGCGAAACAGGCGGGGGATCCTGGTCTTTCGACCGGCGGATTATTCGACCCGGTTGCGATAGAATTCCGAGGGTAGCCCCGGCCCGCGGCCCGGTGAGCGCACCCGCTCTCCTGTCCCGGGCCCCCGGTCGTCGCCCCGTCGCGATCGAGGCGGCGGTCCTCCTCGACTCATGCCGATCTACAAGCTGCTGGACACCCTCG
>JACQZM010000602.1 GCA_016213885.1 Candidatus Rifleibacteriota bacterium
ACCCAAGATCGGCGACTTCGGACTGGCCCGGTCGCAGCACCTTCCGTCCGGAACGGTGGTCGGTCAGATCATGGGCACTCCCCGGTACATGTCCCCCGAGCAGTGCCGTGGCCAGCGGTGCGCGCCGGCCAGCGACCTCTACGCCCTCGGAGTCATGCTGTTCGAGATGGTCACGGGCCAGCCCCCCTTTCCGGGGCCGAGCATCCCCGAGTTCCTCTACCAGCACCTCGCCCACCCGGCGCCGCTGGCCAGCTCGGTCAGGGCCGGGCTTCCCGCGGACCTGGACGACCTGCTGAAGAGGGCGCTCGAGAAGGACCCCGGTCAGCGGTTCCAGGGGGCCGCGGAGTTCCGCAAGGCGCTGCAGTCGATCTACCGAGGGCTGACGCCGGGCAAGAAAGCGTCCTCGAAGCGGCCCAGGCCGCAGACCGATCGGTTCGAACCGGAGCCGGGTCGAACGCTGGCCGGGCGGTACGAGCTGGTCCGGATCCTGGGACAGGGCGGCATGGGACAGGTCTGGCTCGCCGGGGACCAGGCCATGGACGGAGCGGAGGTGGCGGTGAAGCTCCTTCCGCCGGAGCTGTGGCGGGACATCGAATCCCGGACGAACGTCATCAAGGAGGCCAGGCTCTCCCTCAAGCTGACCCATCCGAACATCGTCCGGCTGATCAACCTGGAGCCGGGCGACCCTCCGTTCCTGGTCATGGAGTACGTCGCCGGCCGGAGTCTGGCGGACGAGCTGGCCTCGAGGAACGAGAACGACGCCGGCCCGATGACGCCGGAGGAGGCTCTCCCGATCGTGGAGGGGCTGGCGGCGGCTCTGGCCCACGCCCACGCTCACAAGATCATCCACCGGGACCTGAAGCCCGCCAACATCCTGATGGGCGCCGGGCCCGACGGGCGCGTCGGGGCCAAGCTGGCCGACTTCGGCATCGCGGCGGAGCTGTCGAGCTTCAGGACCCGACAGACCGGGGTGGTCCCGACCGGCACCTTGGCGTACATGAGCCCGGAGCAGATGGCGTGTCAGAAGCTGGACGAGCGGTCCGACGTCTACGCCCTCGGGGCCACCGTGTACCAGATGCTGACGCTCTCCCCGCCGTTCACCGGAGGAGACCTGGCCTGGGCGATAAAGAACGAGCCGGTGCCGGTGCCGGAGCGGGTGCCGGCGCCGGTCTGGGCCGTGCTCGAGGCGGCTCTGGCCAAGTCGCCGTCGGATCGGCCGGCCAGCGTGGCCCGGTTCGCCGTGGCGTTTCGCGATGCGGTCGTGGGCGCCCCGACCGACGAGGTCGCCCCGGGAGGCGGCCCGGTCGTGCCGGCCAGGGTGTCGGGCCCGGAGCCTCCTGGCGCCGTCGCCGAGCCCCTGGCGCGCGGTCGTGACACCCTGCCGCCCCGTCCACGGGCCGAGGTCGAGTCGATCGGTCCGGCAGAGCCGGACCGAGAGGAGCCGCAGCAGCGCCAGCCGCTCGACCCCGGCCCGCAGGGGGTGGAAGCCGCCGTGGAGCCCACGGCCGGACCGCTCCCGCGCGGGCAGCCGTTCAAGGGCGGGGGCCTCGCTCTCGGCCTCGCGGTCGCCCTGGCCGTGGTCATGCTGGGGGCGGCGTTCCAGCAGGACAGGCCACCGAGAAACCGGACAGACTCCTCGACGCGACCCGGCGGCACCGGGGCGACGAGCAGTCCCGGCAGGAACGCCGGAACGGCGTCCGCGGTCGCCGAGCCGGGGCGGGCCACCCGGAACGAACACCGCCAGATCAACCTGACCGTGACGGTGAGGCCCTCTGACGCGGAGCTGTTCGTCAACGAGCAGTCCCAATGGCAGGGGAGTCGCCAGATCGTCGTCACGACCGGGGTCCCGGTGAGGCTCAAGGCGCGGTTGGCCGGGTATGTCGATGTGACGAGGACGCTGGTCCCGGAGGCGTTCGACAAGGCCGAGGTCGAGCTGCTGCTGGAGCGTCGCAAGGACCAGTCCACGGGCCCGTCGGCGGTCCCTGAGGCCGGGGTCCGATGGGCGGAGTTGCCCCCAGGCCTTGCGGTTCTCGACGAGGCCGGCACGGCCCTGGTCGTGACGCCGCGGCCGCCCCCCGGTCCGGTCGGAAGGGTGACGCTGCGCCGCACCTGGGCTTTCCGGCTTCCTCAGATCGCCCGGGAGGCGCTGAACCTGATTCTCCGCCATCGAGTGGAACCTGTCGACGAGGGGCGGATGCTGGACGCTGCGGTCACGGGTCTCCAGAGCTGGATCAACGACCCGGCCCGGAAACGGTCGCCGGTGGCCCACGTGGCCATCGAGGGCATGATGGCCAGGCTGGAGGATCCGGCCGGCAGGTTCATTCCGCCCGGTGCCGATCGGAAGAGGCCGGACGAGACCCGAGGCGCCTTCGGCGGTCTGGGCATGATGCTGAGGGACAAGGGCGGACGTCCGATGATCTTCGCGGTCTTTCCGGACTCCCCGGCGTATCGAGCCGGCGTCAGGGCGGGCGACACCATCGTCGGGCTGGACGGCCGCGAGGTGGCCGGGAGCCGCGTCGAGGAGCTGGCGAGGATGGCCCGGGGAGCGCCCGGAACCGGGGTCAAGGTGTCGATCATCCGGGAGGGGGCCACGAACCCGGTGGAGCTCGCCCTGATCCGCGCCGTGATCAGGCCCCCGACGGTGAGGACCCGGATGATCGACGGGGAGATCGGCTACGCCTACGTCTCGAGCTTCGACGACCGGACGGCGGAGGACCTGGCCGTCGCGATGGGGAAGCTCGAGGCGCGAGGGATGAAGGCGATGGTGCTCGACCTGCGAGGCAGCGCCGGCGGTCTGCTCGAGGCCGCCGTGCAGGTCTGCCGGCTGTTTCTGACCCGCGAGCGGATCGTCACCGTGAGGGGCCGCGATGGCGAGGAGACCTCGTACTCCGCCAGCGGATCCCCGAGGGCCCCTGCCCTGCCCCTGATCGTGCTGGTGGACCAGGGGTCGATGGGAGTGGCGGAGGTGGTGGCCGGCGCCCTCAAGGACGCGCGCCGGGGCATCGTGCTGGGGGTGAGATCGTCCGGCAAGGCCGCCATGTCGACGGTGCAGCAGCTGTCCGACGGGTCTGCCGTGGCGCTGACGACGGCGTACTACTACCGGCCTTCGGGCCTGCGCATCCAGAACGCGGGCATAGACCCGGACATCGAGGAGAGGCTGCCGGCCTTCGACGGGGCGCAGCTGGCCGAGTTCCGCGCGGGGCGAACGAGGATCCTGGACGAGGCGATCGTGGAGAGCAGCGAGCCGGGCCGGGCGACCTTCATGGGGGTCCCCAAGCACGACGCGCAGCTGGCCAGGGCGGTGAGCGTGCTCCGGGGAGCCGGACAGCTGTTGAAGACCATCGACGGTCAGGGGGCCACGCCCGGCGGTGGTCAGTGATCCGCCCCCCCCCCGGGCAGCCGCCGGTGCGGCGAGCGCCGTGCAGCCGGCGGGTCCTCCCGGAGTGTCACACCTGATCGAGGACGGCTCACCGCACCCCGGAGGGAATCTCTGAAGCCGGAGCTCCCGGCTGATCGGGTCCGGCGTCGAACGGCTTGGGAGGCGTCTCCCTCGCGGCTCGGACGGCGAATCCCATGTACACGACATCGGCCAGGGCGTAGAGCAGGAACGCGAAGGGCACGACCAGGCTCAACGTCGAGATCAGCACACCGGCCACCACCGCGGGGGTGCGCGCCACGGCGGCCAGCCGGAGGAACGCTCCGAACGACAGGGTCGGGCTGGCCTCGCCCGCCAAGGCGTAGCCGAGGACGCCGAGGGCGATCATCACGAACAGCCCCCAGGCGACGGAGAAAGCGACCACGAAGGGGAAGGTGGCCACGGCGAGCCACCGGCAGACCAGACCGGCCCACTCACGCACCTTCTCGCCGTCGAGACTGAAATCCGGCAGATTCCTGAGGTCGCGGATCCGGATGTCGTCCTTGTTCTGCCGCGCGAAGATCTTGCTCTCGGTCAACAGCACCATGGCGGGCGTGTTGTCCAGCGACACGGTCTTTCCGGTGGTGTCCAGGATGAACATCGGCTTCTTGGTGGTCTCGTCATGGATGATGTACGGCTGCGGCACCGGAGAGCCGAGCTTCCCCTTGACGAGCGTCATCGGGGGCACCTGCTTCGCCAGCTCCGGCAGCTCGTTCCGGACGAACCGATCGAGGCTGAGGTGAGTGACGATGGCCGATGGGATCCAGCAGAGCCCGGAGAGGAGGATCAGGTAGAGAAGGCCGATCCCTCGCCACGAGAAGGCGACGTCGCGGTAGAGCTCGCCGGAGAAGAACGAGAGCAAGAGCGCGTGCATCGAGGAGTATCTGCGCATGGGGCGAGCGCCTCCCTGGGTCGATGGCCGGAGCGTGACGGTTCTCTCAAGAGTGGCACCTCACCGCGAGTTCCGCAACTGCGGCGAGCGGGGTGGGTGCATGTCTCCCGAGTGGGAAGCTCGGAGTGGCAGGAAGCCTGGAAGAAGCTCATTGGGAGGTGAAAAGAAGAGACTCTGATCTCCCGGTGAGCCCGCGGCCTGCTGCCGTCTCCGGACGCCTGCACGTACGTCGAGGCCATTTGCAGCGTACGTATTCTGTGGTAAGCTGGTTTCGGAGGGAAGGAGGCGCCGCGCCGTGAAGCAACCGCTGCATCCGACAGTCCTGCGGGCCAACATCTATCGGGTACTGGACCGGATCCTGAAGACCGGAGAGCCGCAGGAGATCGTGCGCGAGGGTCGGAGGCTCGTCATCGCGCCCGTTCCCGACAGGCACCTGGACCTGGGGAAGCTGCCCAAGAGGGAGGCTCTGGCGTGCTCGCCCGACGACCTCGTGGAGACCTCCTGGGAGGATGCTTGGAACCCCGACTGACCTTTCTGGACACCCATGCCGCGGTATTCCTCTGGGAGGGGCGCGAGGACGTCTGGGGGGCGCGATCGGCCCAGCTCCTGTCCACGGCCGTCCTGCGGGTGAGCCCGGTGGTGCGCCTGGAGCTCCGGTTCCTGCACGAGGTCGGCAAGCTCAAGGTGGAGGCCGACACGATCCTGGGCGGACTTGCCGCCGACTGCCAGGTCCAGATCCACGAAGACCCCCTGACCGCCGTCGTGTCGGCCGCGATGGGTCTGGCCTGGACCCGGGATCCATTCGACCGCCTGATCGTGGCCACGGCGGCGCTCCAGCGCGCGCCGCTGATCACCCGGGACCGCAGGATCCAGCAGCACTACCCCAGGGCGGTGTGGTGACCCGGGCCACGGCACGGCCGGGCGATGACGGGCGGTGACGGGCGATGACCACAGGCGAACCGGACCGATCCGGGGTATAGTACAAGGTGACACGAGGGGTGGGCGGAGGTGAGTCCGATGAAGGCAATTCGCACGATCTGGATCTCGAGTGTTCTCGCTCTCGTTCTGATCTCGACCACGGGGGCCGTCGCGGGCGGCACCGTCATCGTCGTCCCCGACTTCGCCGAGCACGGTCGTCAGCTCGGTCTGGGAGCGCCGGCGGCCGATCTCATGGCCCGGTCGCTCCAGGCGGCCGGTCGCTTCGATGTCCGGCGGACCGTGGACCGGACCGTGCCGCCGGACGCGCTCCGGGTGGAAGGGGAGATCTTCAACGTGGCGGTCTTGGCCAACCGGCAGCTCGGGTGGCGCAACTCCCTCTACCCCCAGTCGTTCTACCGGAACGTGACCATGGGCCCCGGCCTGGAGTTCGGAGCGAGCAGCTACACCCTCTCGCTGGACGGCTCCGTGCGCATCGTCGATGCCAAGGGCCGGGTCGTGGCCCAGCACCAGCTGGCAGGGGAGGCGCTCACCCTCGACCCGTGGATCGAACCGTACGAGCGGTCGGCCCGGTCCAAGGGCTGGGGGGCGCTCTGGACCGAGCTGTTGGAGTCCGCCATCTCCGATCCCAAGGAAGGGGTCGTGAAGGCGCTCGTGGGCGCGATACGCTAGCCCTCTCGATCGTCGCGCCACCGGCACGCCCCGGTCGGTCGGCGCATGGACTTTGCCCAAGGAGGTCACCGCCTTGACTCGTCCCGGCTCTTCGCCTCGTTCGTGGCTCTGGTCCGGTCTGGCGCTCCTGGTGCTGCCGACGCTGGTCGTCGCTGCCGATCTGAACTTCAAGATGCAGACCAACCTGGACTCCATCCTGTCCACCATCGCCACCCTGGGGCGGTTCAACCTGGTGACGTGCCCCGGAGTCGACCGGGTCAAGACGACGTTCTGCCTGGTCGGCGTCGACCCGGTCGAGGCCCTCTACATCGCCGCCAGGGCGAACGGCTTCCATGTGAAGAAGCTGGACATCCGGAACGCCGGCGGGAACGCGCCGGACACGTTCGTCGTCGGCACCAAGGAGCAGATCGAGAAGAGCTTCGAGAGCATGTTCACCCGGCTGTTCCGGTTCAAGCACTGTCGGGTCACCGACCTGGTGGAGAAGCTCTCCAGCCACTTCGAGGCGCTCGGGGTGATGAGGGTCAAGGTGGACGATCGCACCAACTCGCTGGTGATGCACGGCACCGGGGAAGCGCTGGCGCGACTCGCGGCGCTGTTCGACGAGCTCGACCTGCCCGCCGCCGAAGTGGTGGCGCTGCTAACCCTGGAGGCCGGTCCCGCCTCGAAGCCGCAGCCGGTGTGGCAGACCGAGGTGCTTCTCGCCAGCGGCCAGGAGACCACCATCGAGCTGAACCAGGGCGTTCCGGCCAAGGGTGACGCGGCCCGATCCGGGCTGACCCTGATCGGCGGGACGCTCTCGGTCATGGTCAACGGGGACGGCCACTGCCAGGCGAGAACGAGCCTGAAAGGCGTCTGGGAAGACCAGACCGGCCCGGTGACCCTCAAGTTCCAGGGCCAGGGGCAGCTGGCCAACCGGGAGGAGAAGGTGCTCCAGACGATCCGCCCGACCGGCGACAGGGTGATCACCCTGAAGCTCAAGGTGGACGTGAAGAAGATGCCCACCCAGGGCCCCTCGCCCGCGCCGGATACGAAGCAGCTCAGAGGCGAGCTGGACGACCTGACCGGCCCGACCCTGAACCAGCCTCGGCCTCCCCAGCCGTCACCGGACATCCACCTCGACGACCTCTAGCGCTACCTTCTCTGGCCGGTGAGCTGCCAGAGCGCGGCCGCATCGCTCTGGGTCAGCGGGAGGGAGCCGCGGAACCCTATGAAGCTGGTCTGGGCCAGGATCCTCTCCTCGTCGGGGGTGCGCCGGGCCGGGCCGTGGGCCTTCTGCCCCTTGTCGAGCCTGACGTGATGGTCCCTGAAGTAGGTCGACACGGCCAGCAGGGCCTCATCCTTCCAGCTGCCCCCACGGCAGGAGCGCTCCGCCTCGCTGCACTGACGGTTGTCCGTCGGGTCCGTGCAGAACACGTCGTCGCACCACTCCGCCACGTTGCCGGCGAGATGCCTCAACCCCCCGGGGCCGGGAGGGCCCGCTGTGACCACGTCCAGAGGCGGTACCAGGGAGGTGCCGTCCTTCCACGCCGCGAGCCGGCCGGTGGCGACCGACGGCGCGAACAGGTGGCCTCCCCACGGAAACGACCCGTTGTGACCATGACGAGCGGCCGCCTCCCACATCGATTCGCTGGGGAGCTCTTTCCGTGACCAGCGCCCGTAGGCCCTGGCATCCTCCCAGGTCACGTAGACCATCGGGTAGAGCCTCCAGGTCGTGGGGAACGTCGACCTGAGCTGGGCCAGGTACTTTTGCTGGAGCGTCCTCTCGCCGGCGCCAGGATACTGCGGTGCAGCCCTGCCAGACCCGAGGAACACGCTCCATTGCCCGGCGCTCACCTCGGTCAGATCGATCAGGAACGGCGAGACCGAGTCTCTGCAAGGCGCGGAACAGGCCAGCGCCACCGAGATCGGCTGGCGTCCATACCTGTCCCGCAGGTACCCGGCGAGCTGCGGCTCGTTCTCCGGCATCCCTCGCTGGACCGTGCCTCCCGGAAAGAGCACCATCGCGGACCCGTCGATGGCGTTCCTGAAGGCCGGCAGCCCGAGCTCCATGCGGATGAACGACAGATGGGAAAGGGCGATCGGAACCGGACGCGGCACCGGAGCCGGGTGAGGCGCCGACGATCCCGGAGCGACCGGCCGGCGGTCCCCCGCCGTCGACGAGGCCGGCGCCGGTGCTGCCGTGGGCGCCGCCAGAGGGTTCGCCACCGGCACCGATCCCGCCCGGCTCGACCGGGTCGGCTCCGGCGCCATCGACGGGCTGATCGACTCGACCGGGCCGGACACCAGCCCGGGGGCGACCGGGGCGAGGGAGGGCGCCGGACGAGGCCCTGCAGATGTGTCCGCAGCGGGGCGGCGACCGATCGCCAGGTACCAGCCGATCACCACGAACGCCAGGATCGCCAGCCCACCGGCGACCCAGGCGATCGGAAAGCCCCGTTCGCCCCCGTCGTCGTCTCGCCCGGACTCGCCGACGGGAGAGCCGGCGCCCACCTCGGCAACGGGGGGCGGCATCGTCTCCGGGGGCGTACCGGCCAGAGCGGGCGCAGGCACCGCCACCGGCTGCTTGCGCATCCTCGTGACGGTGAAGAGAGCGGCGCTGGCCGACCGGACGTTGTTGAACTCGCTGAGCGCCTCGATCTTGTTGGGACCTTCGTCGAGACCGACCTCGGTGGAGAACTCCCCCTGCTCGTTCACGGCGGGGCGGCTCTCCCGCAGGTTCACCTTGAGAACCACCTGGCCGCCGGGCATCGTGGTCCCGGCGATGGCCACGACCGGCCGGGAGGTCTGCTCCGGCAGGTAGTTCAGCGAGGGGGGAGCGGGGGGGCGGATCAGCTCCACCAGACCCGCGGCAGCGGAACGTTGCTCGAGCTCCACGGCGCGGGCCGTCACCAGGTTCCTGCCGATCTCCAGCGGCACCTCGACGGCGAACTGTCCGCTCGACGGCACCACGGTGGGGTACTCCTTCCGGTTGACCTCCACGATGACCCGGGTGCCCGGCGGCGCCTTGCCCACGATCATGACCTGCTGGCGATCCGTGATGCCGGACGCCGTGGAGAGAAGCGGGGGAGCCAGCTGACCCTGGTAGCTCTGCTCCGCCTGGGACGGCAACCCCAGGGCGCGCCGGATCTCCGTGGCAGCCTGCTCCATGGTGGAGTATCGCCGCTCGGCCTCCGGTGCGATCATGATCTCCACGATCGGGTCCAGCACCGCCGGGATCTGCGGATTGACCTCGCTGGGCAGCTTGTACAGACCGGTCGGCAGGTCGCCGGCCAGCATCTCGTAGAAGACGACCCCCAGGGAGTAGATGTCGGTCCGGCCGTCCACCTTGCGCGGGTCGAACCGCTGCTCCGGACTCATGTAGTAGGGCGTCCCGATGATCGCGCCGTCCCGGGTGAGCTGCGGCTGGTCCGGATCGCGCTGGAGCGCCGCGGCCAGCCCGAAGTCCAGCACCTTCACCTTCAGGCGTCCCTGGGTCCTGAAGACCATCACGTTCTCGGGCTTGATGTCCCTGTGGAGAACGTTCTTGGCGTGGGCGTACGCCAGCGTGTCGGCCACGGCCAGCGCCACCTGCACCTTGTCGATGAAGCCGAGCTTGCCGCACTGGAGCGCATCACGGAGCGACTCTCCCTCCACGAACTCCATGACGAGGAAGTACTGGCCATCCTTGGTCTTGCCCCGGGTCAGGATCTTCACCACGCCCGGGTGCGGCAACGAGGCGGTGGTGCTGGCCTCCCGCTCGAACCGCTGGATGATCTGGGGGTTCTCCGAGAGCTCCGGCAGCAGCACCTTGATCGCCACGAACCCGGGGCGACCGGGCTGCTCGGCCTTGAACACCTCGCCCATGCCGCCCTCGCCGATGCGATCGACGATCTTGTAGCCCTCCAACCGGATCGACGGTGGGGCAACGGCGACCTTCTTGGTCGGCTGGACCCGGGGCTGCCGGGTCGGTGCCCTCGGCTGGTCCATCACCTGGAACTGGAAGCCGCAGCCGTCGCAGCTGATCTTGCCGCCCGCCGCGGCCCTGGGGAGGACCTTTCTGCAGGCAGGGCACTTGTAGTCTCTCATGGTCGGGTCACCGGGGCGGTCCAGGGGGAGCGGGGCACCCATGGAGTCTTTAACTCGGAAACGACCGATTTGGAAGTCCGGAGACGGGGGGCCGGCGTCAGGGGCCGGGCGGAATCCCGGGTTGACTCACGGGTCCGGTGCTAGTCCTCCCGGACGGACTGCGTGTTCAGGTAGTAGTAGAGCCCGCGCCGGTCCATCAGCTCGTGGTGGTCGCCGGTCTCCACGATGCGACCGGCGTCCATCACCACGATCCGGTCGGCGGCCCGGATCGTGGACAGCCGGTGCGCGATGACCACGGACGTGCGCCCCTTCAGGAACTTCCCCATGTTGGCCTGGATGATCCGCTCGGACTCCGTGTCCAGGGCGCTGGTCGCCTCGTCGAAGATGACGATGCGCGGGTCCCGGTACAGGCACCGGGCGATGGCGACCCGCTGCCTCTGACCGCCGGAGAGGCTCGCGCCACGTTCCCCGATCACGGTGTCGTAGCCCATGGGGAGCTGGGAGATGAAGTCGTGGGCCCCGGCCAGGACCGCGGCGTTCACGATCGACTCCATCGAGGCCTTGTGGTCGTCGGGGCAGATGTTCTCCCGGATCGTGCCGGAGAACAGGAAGTTCTCCTGGAGCACGATCCCGATCTGCCGGCGCAGGCTCTGGACGTTCACCTGGGAGATGTCGTGCCCGTCGATGAACACCCGTCCGCTCTGGGGCTCCCTGAGCCGCAGGATCAGGTTGATCAGGGTGGTCTTCCCGGAGCCGGACCGCCCCACGAGGGCGATCATCTGCCCCGGGAGCGTCTCGAAGGTGATCCGGTCCAGGTGCCTCTTGCCGCCCTTGGGGTCGTAGCTGAACGTGACCCGGTCGAACTTCAGGTGGCCCCGGATCGGGGGCAGCGGCTTGAGCTTCGCCTTCTCGTCCGTGGCCTGCTCCTCGTCCACGGCCAGCACCTCGCTGATCCGCTCGAGCCCCAGGAGCCCCCGCTGCAGATCGTCCCAGATGCCCAGGAGCTCCACGATGGGACCCATGACCATCCCGATCATCGAGTAGAACGCCATCAGCTGGCCGATGGTGAGCTGCCGGTCCATCACCTGCTGGGCGCCGATGTACAGGAGCGTCACCGTGGAGAGCGACTGGAGGAACCCCGACGAGGTCTCCAGCGCACCGTCGCCGAGCTCTCGCTTCAGCTCACGGCGCGCCCCGTCGACGAACGTGTTCTGCCACCGCCAGCGCACCGGCTGCTCGATGGCCAGCGTCTTCACCGTGGTGATGCCGGTGATCGACTCGATGAGGAACGCCGACGCCCTGGACTTGCGGGCGAACGCCTCCTGGCTCAGCCGCCGCATGATCGGAGTCGCGATGGCGGTCACCACGGCGAAGAGCGGGATGTACGCCATCAGCGACACCGTCAGGTCCACGTTGAAGAAGGTCATCAGCGTCAGGTAGAGCACCACGGTGAACAGGCCGAGCACCACCGACAGCGGCGTCCCGGTGAACAGCCGGCGGACCTGCTCGTTCTCCTCGAAGCGGGCCAGGATGTCGCCCACCTTGCGGACGTCGAACCACCGGGCCGGCAGCCGGAGCACATGCCGGTAGAACTTCACCACCAGGCCCAGATCGATCCGGGTGGAGGCGTAGAGGGTGAGGTACTGCTGGAGCGCCTTCACCACGAGCTGGAACCCCTGGACGATCAGCATCCCCACCAGCATCACCACGAGCATCTTGGTGGACCCGTGGACCATCACGGCGTCCACCACCGTGGAGGTGAAGATCGGAACCGACAGGCCGAGGAGCGTCAGCAGCAGGGCGCACAGGAACACCTCCCAGAGGAGCCCGGCGAACGGCCGGATCATGGGAAGAAAGTGCTTCACCCCCAGGCCAGCCCCGGCGAGCGTTCGGAGCCGCTCCCGGGGCACCACCACCAGGGTCGGTCCGGTGAACCCCCTCTCGAACTCCTCGTGGGGCAGACGGCGGATCCCGATCTCGGGGTCGCCGACCACGACGGTCGAGGCGGTGATGCCGTGGACGACGACCCAGTGCGCCCCTTGCCAGTGCACCACCGCCGGCAGCTCCACCCGCTTCAGATCTCCCAGGGTGAACTTTCTCGTCCAGGTCTTGAAGTTGAGCTGCTCCGCCGCCTGAGCGAGCGACAGCAGCGTCGCTCCTTCCTTGGTCACGTTGGCCAGGTCTCTGAGCGCGGCGAGGCTCGAGGGGGCGCCGTAGGTCCGGGTGAGCATGGACAGACACGCCGCGCCGCAGTCGATCTCCTCGGCCTGCTCGGTCAGCGGGTAGCCGAACAGGTTCCACCAGCTCCGGTACCGCCGACCCTCGCCGGGCCGCGGGAGCGGCCCCCAGTCCCTCCGTTCCAGCACCTGGTCCGGCTCCGGCTGGGCCTCCAGGGTCTGTTGATCCTCGTCGTCCACCGGGATCGGAAGTTCGGACCGGGATGCGCTCCGGTACTTGGACAGCTTCTCCAGGAGCTTCGGGTTGACCGCCCTGCCGTTGCCCAGCGTGGCCAGGAAGTCCGTGGCGGAGAGCAGGTACACCTCCGTGGGCTCCTCGGCCCGGACCGAGGACATGTGAGGCACGCCGGACAGGAGAGCCTCGTCGCCGAAGTAGTCGCCCTGGGTGAGGATGCCCAGGACCCTCTCGACGCCCACGCCCAGCTGGACCACTTTCAAGGTGCCGGAGCGGACGATGTGGAACTCCCGGGCCAGCCCCCCCTGCCGGACCACGTACTGTCCCTTCCGCGCCTTCACCGGCATGAGCCGCTTCGTCAGCTCCCGGTAGGTTCCCGGCGTTATCTTGAAGCTCGACGACCACTTCCTGATGAAGAACGAGAGTCCCAGGTTCTGGATGAAGTCCCGGAAGTAGTCGGCCAGCGCCGGTCGCCGACCCACCAGCTCGAGGAAGTCGCCCTTGTCCAGCCGCCAGACCACCCCGTCCTCCACGACTCTGGCCGACGCGGCCCTGGGCTCGCCGGCGACCAGCGCCATCTCCCCGAAGTGCCCGCCGGGCGTCACGACGGACAGGGAGACGTCGGCGCCCTGGGGGGTGGTGCCGACGATCCGGACCCGCCCGCGACCCACGACGTAGAGGGCATCACCGGGGTCGCCGGCCGCAAAGATCGTGTCGCCGAGCTTCACCACGACCCGCCTGAACAGCACCGAAAGGCTCGCGCACTCCTGGGCGTCGAGGTAGTTGAAGATGGTGCATCTGGTGAGCGACTCGGAGCTGATGGTCTCCATGGATGGGTGAAAATACACCATGCGGTGGAGCCGAGTCCAAGGTGCCGGGCGACCTTGATCCGGCGAGGCGCCGGGTCTTTGATGTGTTCAAGGTCCTTGATTTTTGCCCGGGACACCCTCATCATAGGATGATTCATCCAGGCCCCCTGGGGGAGCGGGAAGCGATGCGGCGAACCACGACGTGGATGGTGCTGGGGCTCGTCACGATGGGCCTTGGTTTCATGACGTGGGTAAGTCGGAGCCGGGCCGAAGAGAGCCTCGCCCCGCTGCCGCTCTCCGAGGCCGTGGGCATCGCGCTGGTGAACAACCCCACCGTGGGCTCCGCCAGGGCCTCCACCCGGGTGGCCCAGATCAGGCTCAGGCAGACCGCGGCCACGTGGCTTCCCACGCTGAACTACTCGTTCACCGAGCAGCGGAACTTCACCCGCGGCACCACCAAGGTCACCCAGGAAGACGCCTCGGTGCTCCGGGTTCCCCAGCGAGACTACGGCACCCTCGAGCGATCGAACTTCGGCCTGGCCCAGCTGATCTACGACTTCCAGCGCACCACGAACCAGATCAGGGCGGCGCGTCACGAGTTCAAGGCCACGCGGTTCTCCGAAGACGTCCGGCGAGCCCAGACGATTCTCGACGTCCACCTGGCCTACGTGAGCGTGCTGCTGGCCCAGCGACTGCTCCGGATCGCCCGAGAGACCACGGCCCATCGCCAGGAGCTCCTGGAGCACGTGATCAAGCTGTTCAAAGGGGGACTCAGAGCCAAGTTCGATGTGTCCAGGGCTCAGGTGGACTACAAGAGCGCCCGGCTCGCCGAGGTGTCCGCCGAAGCGGCGATCGCCAAGAGCCGCTTCGAGCTCAACGCCGCCCTGGGCGTGCCGTACTTGCCGGACCGCCCGCTGGTGGACATCCTGGACACCCCGCCCCGGTTCAAGAACCCGGAGCTGGTGGTGCAGCACGCCCTGGCCCGGCGGCCCGAGACCCAGGCGGCCACGGCCAGGGTGCGGGCCGCCAAGGCCACGCTCCGGTCGGCCAAGGCGACCTATCTGCCGCGGGTCACCGGCACCGGCACCTACGCTCACACCGACGGCACCGCGGGCCCCGGCGACGAGTGGCTCGTGGCGATGGAGGCGTCGGTGCCGCTGTTCGACCTGGGCCAGACCCGGCTCCAGGTGCAGATGGAGCAGGCTCACCTCAAGCAGAACCAGGAGGATCTCAGGGCGCAGCAGAACTCCGTGGTCCTGGAGGTGCGTCAGCGGCTCGTGGACGTCGAGGAGGGGAGGGCCCGCATCGAGGAGGCCCGGGGGCTGGTGGAACAGGCCCAGGAGAACCTGGATCTGGCCAGACAACGGTACGAGGCCGGGCTGGGCCGGATCATCGACGTGACCGACGCCCAGCTCAACTGGACCAACTCCAGGCAGGCGCTCGACCGGGCCAAGGCCGATCTGCACAGCGCCATCGCCCGGGTCGAGCGGGCGGCCCACCTGTACCCGCCGGAGTACTTTCCGCGCAAGAAGAAGGAACCGGCCGCTCCGGCCGCGGTCGGCCCGGAGCTCGATCACCAGCCGGACCCGCCCACGCTGCGGACGGTCCGGGCGCTGGGCGGAACGCTCTCCCGCCCGCCCGGCCCGGT
>JACQZM010000603.1 GCA_016213885.1 Candidatus Rifleibacteriota bacterium
CGGGCCGATCGCCGGGGCGCTGCTGACCGATCGCTCCCTCCCGGCGGACCTCTGAGCGAGCCTGCTCGAGTCCCTCACGGTGCTCGACCGGCTCGACATCCTCTGGAACTTCGTGGGCCGCCCGGTCCCGTTCGACGTGGAGACGGCCCTGAGACCGGCCAGAGAGGTCGCGGTGTCGGTGGAGAAGCCCGGGGGCGTCCCGGTCGCGCCCGGGGCGGTCCGCCTGTTCCCCGGAGCGGACCTTGCCGCCGCGAGGCTGATGGCCGTACGGGACGGGTCCGGAAGAAGGGGCTTCGCCGCGGATCGGGCGCTCGTCGCCGCCGAGGGGGGCGAGTACGAGGGTGCGACCGTGGTCTGGGAGCTGGGGTTCGACGACCGCTCCCCGGCCGGCGCCGGAGGCCGGCGCCTCCATTTCAAGGTCGCCTTCATGGGCCAGCAGTCGTACCTCTCGGTGACGTCGCCGGGAGGACGGCCCCCGCTCACGGTGCGGATGCCCAACCGGCTCGCCACCGACGTGGGACAGAACCACTGGCTCACCGTGACGCTCAGGGGCGCCCTCGCCGGTTCGCCGGGGCGCTGGCGGCTCGAGCACGACCGGGCGATCTGGCACACCCCCCGGGAGTACCTGGTGGTGCTCGAGATACGCTCCGAACCCGCCCCGTGAGAGCGGGCCGCGACGGTGGCGGGGTCACCAGGGAAGCGCGTCGAGATCGACGACGATCGTCTTGATCTTTCCGCCGGGGAAGCCCATGTACGGGATCGCCTCCCGCCACGTGCCGGTGCGGTCCGGAACCCAGACCGGGGGCCATCGAGGCCCGCCGCGGGAACGGTCCTGCGAGAACGGCACGTTCAGGGACGAATCGGACGAGTAGACCCATCCGGTGACGAATGCGTCCCGGACACCCCGCCACACGCTCCTGACCTCAGGTGGAGGCTAGCACTACAACGGAAGATCCCGGCCGTCGCGAGGCCGAGCGAGGCGAAGGCTGGCAAGGAAGAGGAGCGAAAGGACCGGAGGTGTACTGAAGGTAGCCCCCACCCGGCATCGAAGTGAAGCTGGAGGTGGGGGACCCCCTACATCGAGGACTTTTCGCGACGATGACGCCACCAGCGTTCGTCGCAGGCGTGGGGGCCCCCCACCACGACAATTCACTTCTATGCCAGGTGGGGGCCGCAGTAGCCGGGCTCTTGGCGTCGCGGCCCACCAGGGCGTAGGTGTACCCACCGGCGGGCGCATCTTGGAGCACGAAATCGATGATGAGATCGAGCTCTGCCACGCGTTCCCGTAGAGGCGGGACGATCAGGAACTCATCGAGGAACTTCTCGAGTCTGCTCAATGACGTGACAGACCTCACCCAGGGCGGCGGAGTCGGTCGCCGGTACACGGTTCCGCAGCCGCCCTTCAAGCGGGCGCTCACCGGGCGGCTCGACGCGCCGGTCTTCACGGTGGCCGCGGCGCCATCGGTGTTAAGGAGAGGAGGCGACACACCACAGTGCCTACGTTGGCTCGATCTTGATCAGGCCTTCCTTTGAACGTACCTCGTAGTTGTAGTTGTGCAGGAAGTTCAGTCCAAGAAGTCCATCAATGCCGGCTTTCGGAGGTAGATCCGAAGCGTTCACCAGGAAATCCTCATGCTCGAAACCCAGAGCTTCGAACTTTTGCACCCTGCGGAGGTACCCCAGCTCCATGCCTACGGCGGATGTGATCGAAGAGATCTTGTCGCCAGTGCGGGGGCTGTAGCCCAGGGTGTCAACGATGCCAGGCTTCACCAGAGTGATTGTCGCTCCGGGATCCAAGGCGAACTTGCAGCGCTGCACTCCCAACGGCCCCCAGATGCGAACCCACAGCAAGATGAGCTTGCCGTACGGCTTGAAGCGGATGACGTTCAGAAGACGTAGTTCCCTTCGTTGATGTCACCAGTGTACAGGATGGCTCGCTCCTTGCCTGTGAGAGCGAGTTTTGTACTGTCGAGCAGCTCCCTTTCATCCGAAGAGTGAGCAAAGACGATTCCAGATAGAACATCTGCACCAGCAGGGTCATCCTCATAGTCCAGCAAGATGACCCACTCGTCCGGGTACTTCTTCTTGATTTCTTCCCAGGTGAGCTTCTCGTCCATGACGTCACGCTCCGGATGGCCTGGATCGGTTCTGGATCGAGTATAGCACATAGCTGATGGTAGGGCTTCTGACTTGGTCGAACCTCTTCCACTACAGGTAACTGGTGAACCGGACGTTCATCTGGATATCTGGACGATCGATCAGAAATCGCTCAGAAAACGCCGGATCGTAAGGTAGAAGCATGGTGGTCCGAGGACAACCGCTCATCGAGATCCTGGGCGCGCATCTAGCCAGGGTCCAGGCGGCGATCGAGCCGCCCGACAGCGGCCCCGGGCCGATCGGCGAGGCCTCGCCCGCAGAGGGCGGCGTGGCCCTACGCGACTACCGGCCGGTGCTGGTCACTCGAAGCACTTCTGTGACGCCACCGCCCGGGTGTCTTGCCCTGAAGCGTCCTCGATGACGACCGGTTCCTGCGCGTCCAAGACCAGCAGGACCTCGCCATCGCCCAGCGTGTCGACGAGGTTCTTCCTCTCGAGGGCACTCTGAGGGTAGTCGCGACTCTCGAGGCGCTCCCCGTTCAACCGGATCTCCGGGTGTCCGGGCGTCTGGAAAGCGATCACCCTCATCGCGTCTCTCCTTTCGACCGCACCGGGACGGCGATGCTGTACTCGTCGACCAGAAGACTCACGTGGTGGGCCCGCACCCGCTTGAAAGGCCGCTTCCCGAGCTCGGTCTCGAGCTCGGCGTTCACGGCATCCCCCGGCCCAATAGCGTTGCACGACGACTGTTCCAGATGCGGCACGACCGGCTGTCCGTCGTGCGTCGCCGCTTCTGTCGCGCTGCGTCTCGACGTCCACTCCACTGCTTCTCGGCCTTCTTGCGGGCGGCTTGGTGCGCCCTCCGAGCGGCCCGCTGCACGGCCCGTCCTACGGCCTTGCGCCGCCGACGCGGAACCCGAGTCGTCGGCGCGACTGCCGGCGTCGGCTCCTGATCCTGAGCCGCGTGACCGGGGTCGGCCCCAGGCTCGACCGTGTGGACCTGCATCTCGGAGTACGCCACGTAGTGGGTGGTGTCGAGGACCAGATCTTGATCTTCGAGCATGACCGGGCGATCTGGCACACCCCCCGGGAGTATCTGGTGGTGCTCGGGATACGCTCCGAACCCGCCCCGTGAGAGCGGGCCGCGACGGTGGCGGGGTCACAAGGGAGATCGACGTTGCCGCCGCTCAGCACGATGCCGACGCGACGGATCCCCTCGAGCTCCCTGAACTCGCGACAGAGCACCGCCGCGATGGCCACGGCGGAGCTCGGCTCGATCAGGAGCTTGGCCCGCTCCCAGGTCAGCCGCATGGCCCTGACGATCTCCTCCTCGTCGACGCCCAGGATCCGCTCCACCCGATCGCGGATGATCGGCCAGGTCAGCGCGCCGAGGCTCGTGAGCAGGCCGTCCGCGACGGTGCGAGGGTCGGTCTGCAAGACGAGCCGACCGCCGGCCTTGGAGCGGGCCGCGTCGTCGTCGCCGGCCGGCTCCGCCCCGAAGACGCGAACCGTCGGGCACAGCCCCCGTGCCGCCACGCACACCCCGGAGAGCAGGCCGCCGCCGCCGACCGGCGCCACGATCGCGTCGAGCGGCCCCGCATCCTCGAGGAGCTCCAGCGCCGCCGTGCCCTGCCCCGCGATCACGTCGGGATGATCGTACGACGGGATGAGGACCCCGCCGGTCTCCTCCAGCACCGCCCGGGCCGTGGTCTCCCGGGCCGGCAGGGTCGGCTCGCACTCCACGACCCGGGCGCCGTAGTCTTTCACGGCGCGACGCTTCACCGCGGAGGACGTACGGGGCATGACCACGTGGGCCGGGATGCCCCGCATGCGGGCCGCCAGCGCCAGCGCCTGGGCGTGGTTTCCGGAGCTGTGAGTCACCACGCCGTGCCGCGCCGTCGCGGCGTCGAGCTGCATCACGGCGTTGCAGGCGCCGCGGAACTTGAACGCCCCGACCTTCTGGAAGTTCTCGCACTTGAAGAAGAGCGCGCGCCCGCTGGCCAGATCGAGGGTCGAGCAGGTGACGACCGGGGTGCGATGCACGTGCCCCGCGATCCTGGCGGCGGCGGCGCGAACGGTCGCCAGGTCGGCGGCGTACTCACTCGGGGTTGCCATCGGCCGATCTCCCGGGCCGGACTGTCCGGCTGGCCACAGGTGTGAGGGGGACAGTGTAGGCGCTTCCCCGGCCGACATCAACCGTGTTCTTCCCGGGTGACGACGGCGACACCACCGAGAGAGAATCAGCGAGCAGAAGACTTGAGAATGACCGCCAGGGGTGGCAAGAATACGCTGCCACCCCCAGGAGGTGCCGTGTACCCGTCATCGCCCCCGGATCTGCCCCCCTACGCCCGGTCCATCCACCACGACGGCTCCGCCAGGTACGTGATCACCCGGAACGGTCACGAACCCGAGCTGGGGGAGTCGGCGGAGATCCGGCTCAGGGCCGCGCTCTCCGCGTCCATCGACCGGGTGTTTCTCAGAAGCTGCCCGGACGGGGAGCAGACGATCGTTCCGATGCAGCCCGAGCCGCCGTCCGCCGCTTGCCGCTGGTGGCGGGCCACCCTGCCGCTGTCCATGCCCACGATGAGCTACCGGTTCCTGCTGTTCACCGCCGACGGCCCGTTCTGGTACAACGCCCGGGGTCTGGCCAGGCACCTGCCCACCGACGCGGAAGACTTCAGGCTGCTCACGGACTACCTGGCGCCTCGCTGGGTCGACGAGACCGTGTTCTACCAGATCTTCCCGGACCGGTTCGCCGACGGGAGCCCGGAGACGAACGTCAAGGACGGGGAGTTCGTCTACCGCGGAGCGACCGCCCGGACGCGCCGCTGGGGAGACCCCCCAACGGCGGGCCAGCCGGACTCGATGGTGGAGTTCTACGGGGGAGACCTGGTGGGCGTCGAGCAGAAGCTCGACTACCTCCAGGAGCTCGGGGTCAACGCCCTGTTCTTCAACCCGATCTTCACGGCGCTGACCAACCACCGTTACGACAGCACCGACTACCTGAACGTGGACCCTCACCTGGGCGGAAACGAGGCGCTCGCCTCGCTCCGCAAGGCCACGGCCCAGCGGGGTATCCGGTTCATCCTGGACATCGTCCCGAACCACTGCGGCGTGGAACATCCCTGGTTCAAAGCGGCCCAGGCCGACCTGAACGCCTCCACCAACCAGTACTTCACGTTCACCCGGCACCCGGAGGAGTACCTGTGCTGGTTGGGCCAGGGCTCTCTGCCCAAGCTGAATTACCGGAGCGCGGCGCTGCGACGCGCCATGTACGAGAGCCCCGAGGCGATCTTCCGTCACTGGCTCCGGGAACCGTACTCGGCCGACGGCTGGCGCATCGACGTGGCCAACATGCTGGCGAGGCAGGGGGCGAACCAGCTGGGGCTGGAGGTCGGCCACGGCATCCGGTGGGCCGTGAAGGAGGAGCGGCCCGACGCGTACATCCTCGGCGAGAACTTCTTCGACGGCACCTCCCAGCTGCAGGGCACGTGCTGGGACGCCACGATGAACTACTCCGGCTTCGCCATGCCGCTCTGGTGGTGGCTGGGCCGGTTCAACGTCCGGCAGCACACGGCGCCGCACCTCGTGGAATCGACCACCCCCTGGTCGACCGTTGCGCTGGCCGAGAGCCTGGACGCCTACCGGGCGGCCATACCGTGGATGATCGCCCGGCAGCAGTTCAACCTGCTGGGCTCCCACGACACGGCCCGCATCGCCAGCGTCGTCGGAGGCGACGTGGGTCTGGCCCGGCTGGCCGTCGGCGTGCTGATGACCTACGTGGGCGTCCCCTGCGTCTACTACGGCGACGAGGTCGGCCTCGCCGGACCGAGCGCCGACGAGGGCCGCTGCTGCATGCCCTGGGAACCGGAGTCCTGGGACCGGGAGCTCAGGGAGTTCTACCGCCAGCTGATCTGTCTGAGAAAGACGTCTCCGGCGCTGATCCGTGGCGGCTTCCAGACGCTCCTCGCCGAGCAGGACACCCTGGCCTACCTCCGCGACGCCGACGATGACCTGGTCATCGTGGTGGCCCACCGGGGGCCCGACTCGAGACCGGCCGGCGCCCTGCCGGTGTGGCATGGGGCGATCCCGGACAACGTGGAGTTCAGGGAGGTCGCCACGGGGGTGCAGACGATGACCGCCGACGGCAACCTGCCGCTCCCGTCGCTGCGCCGGGGCATCACGATCTGGCGCGCCCGGCCCGGGGAGCCGCCGCGCCCCTGAGAGCCCGTGAACGAGCCCTGAGCCCGAAGATCCGTCACCGGGGGCTCGAGCCGTTCCGTCCCTGCCCGGATCGCCCGGAGAGCCGCTCCTCGAGACGGCCGAACTCCGGGCGGTTGCGCACCCTGGGCGCCAGGCGCTCCAGCTTCGTCAACTGCCCGTGAAGCAGGGTCGTGCCGGCGACGTCACGGGACCAGCCGGCTTCCGCGCCGCCCCAGGTCCTGTCGAAGAACGACAACCAGTAGATCGCCTGGCGGAACGCCCGGTCCTTCAGGTGAGCCGGGGCGCTCGGCATCCCCAGCACGGAGACGGTGCTGTCCAGCGAGAGGCTCCCGACCCGGAAGACCAGCCCGGAGTAGTCGCTCCTGTGGAGGTTGTTCAGCACGTCGTAGACCTGGTCCATGATCTTCTCGTGGGTCGAGACGAGCCACCTGGTCGCACCGCCCGGCAACTCCGAGGCCCCCACCGTACTGGCGGTCAGCCGGGCGAGGTTCGCGGCGGCTCCGCCGAGGAAGACGAGCTTCACCTGGATGACGTGCCGATCGGTCCGGTCCAGGGTACGATCGCTCTGGAGGAGCTCGAAGCACCGGAGCTCGCTCTGGGCCCGGTAGGCGCAATCGATGGACGCCTTCAGAGGCGATTGCGAGCTCAGCAGCCGGACTCTCGAGGCGATGGCCAGGACTTCTCGGCACGGATCCCACCACGACCGATCGAGCTGGGAGCCGTCCACGGTCTGCTGGATCGACAGGGCGATCTGGTCCGAGGCCCTGGAGACTCTGTTGGGATCGATCCGGGCCACCCAGTGGGCCACCTCGACGAACAACCGGAAGATGCTCACCCAGACCAGGCCCCTGACCCTGGCTCCGTCGGCGGTGCGGACGAGCCGCTGGAAGTGCGTGGCCATCTCCCGCATCTCGGCCAGGCCCCGGGGTGGGTCGCCGCCCAGCCCCCTGGCCAGCAAGTTGCTCAGCCCCCCCTGCTTCTCACTCGTCGGGTGGAGGCGCTCCAGCCTGGCGATCAGGCCGTTCACCT
>JACQZM010000610.1 GCA_016213885.1 Candidatus Rifleibacteriota bacterium
CCCCCATCTCGAACGATCCCGTCCGGCTCGGCCGCGGAACTCGCGACGCGGGCGAGCTGTTCCCCCGACCGAAGCCAGCGCGTCCGCTCTCTGGTAGACTTGCTCTGGAGAGAAGAGGAGAGCCGTCGGTGAAGCTGTCTGCCAAGTTCACCCGCGAGTACCAGATCCTGGGAAAGCTGGGCGAGGGGGGGATGGGGCACGTCTTCTTGGCCCAGCAGCTCTCGCTGCAGCGACAGGTCGCCATCAAGTTCATGACGACCGACGGCCTCCTCGGCAAAGAAGACTCGGTCAACCGCTTCACCCGCGAGGCCCGCACCCTGGCGGAACTCCACCACCCCAACATCCTCCAGATCTACGACGTGGGCGTGGAGGACGAACGGCTCTACCTCGTGCTGGAGTACGTCCCCGGAGAATCGGTCAGGGACCGCCTCGAGCGCGTCGGCAAGCTGCCCGTCGCGGAGGCGGTGGCGATCGCCCTCGACGTGGGCCAGGGGCTAAACTACGCGCACCACCACAAGATCATCCACAGGGACGTGAAGCCCGAGAACGTGTTGCTCTCCGAGAGCGGCGTCGTGAAGCTGCTCGACTTCGGCCTGGCCAAGGCCATGGGCGAGTGCACCGGCCTGACCAAGGCCGGGGTGATCCTGGGAACGCCGGCCTACATGGCGCCGGAGCAGATCATCGGCAAGCCCCCGTCACGCTCCTGGGACATCTTCGCCCTGGGCGTCCTCCTGTACGAGATGATCTGCGGACAGACACCGTTCTCCTCCTTTCTGGACAGCGACTCCCTGGTCGGCCGGACCCGTCTGGAGGCGCCGGATCTGCCCGAGCGGGGGGTGCCGGCGCCCGTGGTGAGGGTGGTGAGAAGGAGTCTCAGGAAGGACCCGGCTGAGCGATTCCGGACCGTGGGCGAGATGATCTCGCAGCTCGAGGGGTTGTCCGGGCCGGTGGGCCCTGCCCCGACTCCGGCCGCCGGCCTCGAGGCGCCAGGCGACGCCACCGTCGCCCTGGGCAGCCAGGCCCGCCGCAGGCAGACGCCAGAGGCCCGGCACATCCACGGGTCGCCGGAGGACCGATCCGCCGACCGGAACGTCTCCCTGCGCCTCGACACCGGCGCCGCCGCCGACCGGCTGGCGGGTTCGAAGATGGGACGGTTCCTCAGGACGATCCGGAGCGTGCCGCTGATCAAGCACGTGCCTGGCGGAGCCTGTCTCTGGCTCGCCGTGGTGGGCATGTTCGCCCTGGGGGCCGGGACCGTGGCGTTCTTCCTCACGAGGATCCTGGTTCCGGCCGGCCTCGCCGAAACGGCCCGGGTAGCCGTGGTGCCCGGTGTCAAGGGGGCGCTCGTGAGATGGACCTCCCGGCGCCCCTGCGTGGGGACGGCCCGCGTCGCCGGCCCCGGCGCCCCCGAGAAGAGCGTCTCCGATGCCGCTCCCTCCAGGGACCACGAGCTGTTGCTCACGGGCCTCAAGGCCGGGGCCAGCTACCAGGTGGACGCGCTGGAGGACCGGAAGTGCGTGTGGACCGGGGCCGCCCATCTCGCCCCGGTTCTGCAGCTTCCGGAGTCGGTGGACCTGTCAGGCACCGGGAACGACGAGGCCGCCTTCCAGCTCACGTTGCCCGTGCCGGCCACGCTGGAGGCCAAGGTGATCGGTGAGACGAACTACACCCTGGTGACGTCGAAGACCCCCGTCCTGACGCATCGCGTCACACTCCGGGGACCGGCCGCGGAGACCGGCATGCTGTTCGCCGTGCTGAAGGCCAGGTCCGTGGACGGTTTCAGCGTCGAGACCACGGTCTCGCTGGTCGGCACGGCCGATCTGCTGGAGAGGTACGCCGGTTCGGCCCTGTTCCAGCGGCTGGTCGGTGAGGTCGACGAGGCCGGGAAGAACAGGGCCAGGCCCGTGGTGGAGAGGCGCAGGAGGGTGGCCCAGATCCTCGACGCCGTCCAGCCTCTGCGCGGGGTCACCGGGACGCTCCGCGGGATGGGCTGGCTGATCAGGGCTCCGACCACGCCGCTCGACCGTCAGGCCAGGCTGTACCAGGCGCTGAGCGACCTGGCGATCCTGCAGCGAGTGCTGCTGAACTCCGACCTGGCCTGGAGGCCCGGCGAGAGCGAGTCCGGGGCCCTGGCGTCGCTGGTGTCGTTCAGGGACGCCGATCGTCTGGCCTCGAGCTTCGCGGCGAGCAGAACCGAGACGATCGACACCTCCGGCCCCTACAGGAAGCTCAGACCGTGGCGCGTGAGCAACTTCTCCGACCGGGGCGCCAGGGCCAGGGTGGATTGCGATCTGAGGGACCTTTCCAGGACCGCCTCCAAGGTCGAGATCGTGCTGGTCGGGGTGTGTCTGCTGCGCTCGTGCTACTTCGACGTGAAGGTGAACGGCCAGTATCGGCTCCGGTTCTTCAGCGATTTCAGACCGTCGAGAGTGGTCGACCAGGACGAGGTCTTCACGGCAGAGGAGAAGCTGAACCAGTTGAGGCGGCGACGGCAGGCGCTCTCCCTGGTCGTGCCGGCCGGCCTTCTGAAACCCGGGGTGAACCAGTTCGAGATCGTCGCCCGACCGATGACCACCGGGATGTCGGCGATCGTCGCCGAGTGCCCCCTCGAGCTCCACGACCTCTACTTCGAACCGGTCCGCCAGTAGCCCTCCGGCCACCATCGCCGGGGCTTCGGCCAGGATCCTGCACCTGTTTCGCAGGGCTTGGGCTGTGATCACCCTCTTGCCCGGATCAACGCTCACGAAGGAGGAAGAAAGAGGAGGGGATCCGGATCGAGGTCGCGCTCGGGAGAGAGGAGAAAGAGGAGGGGATCCGGATCGAGGTCGCGCTCGGGGGCGCGACTCGGACCCGGCGAGGCGCCGGGGCTTGCGACTCGGACCTGGCGAGGCGCCGGGTCTTTACTCCGTCAGAGGCTGCTGCTACAGTGGTCCGGTCCGTTCATCGATCGTCGAGTCGGCCACGAGGTGGCCCGAAGGAAGGCGAAAGAGGAGGGGATCCGGATTGAGGTCGCGCTCGGGGGCGCGACTCGGACCCGGCGAGGCGCCGGGTCTTGCGACTCGGACCTGGCGAGGCGCCGGGTCTTTACTCCGTCAGAGGCTGCTGCTACAGTGGTCCGGTCCGTTCATCGATCGTCGAGTCGGCCACGAGGTGGCCCGAAGGAGGGTCGGGACAATGCCGGAACCGCTCCCAGTAGTCGTGTTGAAAACCTCCCTGGGCGACATCCGCTTGGAGCTCTTCGAGGACGATGCGCCCAACACGGTGGCGAACTTCGTCTCGCTGGCAGAGAGCAAGTTCTACGACGGGACCACGTTCCACAGGGTGATCAAGAACTTCATGCTCCAGGCGGGCGACCCGCTGAGCAGGGACAACTCCCCGCGCGTCGGGACCGGGGGCCCGGGCTACCGGTTCAGGGACGAGTTCTCGTCCCGCAAGCATGCCCGGGGCGTCATCTCCATGGCCAACTCGGGCCCCAACACCAACGGCAGCCAGTTCTTCATCACCCACGTGGCCACGCCTCACCTCGACGACCATCACACGGTCTTCGGTCGAGTCGTCGGAGGGCTGGACGTGGTCGACAAGATCGCCACGGTGCCCACCGGTCCCGGCGATCGCCCCACGACTCCGGTGAAGATCGTGGGGATCCAGGTCGAGTCCAAGCGCGCCCACGAGTACAAGCCGGTCAAGCTGTGACGCCTGCCCGGGGCCTGGTCTAGCCCGGCTCGCCCTCGAGGTCCGGCGGTTCGATCTTGGCGGTGGCCACGGGAGGGGGACCCGGGGGCTGGCTCGCCGCCAGGACGACCCGGTTCCGGCCGTTCTCCTTGGCCTCGTACAGCGCCGTGTCGGCGATCCTGATGAGCTGCTCCTGGGTCGCGCCGTCAGTGGGGAACGACGCCACGCCCAGGCTGATCGTCACGGAGAGCGGACCGGCCGCGCTGGGAACGGACGTCTCCTCGACCCTCTGGCGCAGCCGCTCCGCCAGGATCGCCGCCTCCTCCCGGTTGGTCTCCGGGCAGATGACGCTGAACTCCTCACCGCCGTATCGGGCCGCGATGTCCACCTCGCGGATCGACGTGCGAATCACCCGCGCCACCGTGATGAGCACCAGGTCGCCCTGCTGGTGGCCGTACGTGTCGTTGAACCGCTTGAAGTGGTCGATGTCGAGCATGACCAGGCTCACAGGGTGTCTGAACCGCCGGGCCCTGGCGATCTCCTCCTTGAGGCGCTGCTGGAAGTACCGGTGGATGTGGAGCTGCGTGAGACCGTCGGTGATGGCCAGGTAGTACAGCTTGGCGTTGTAGATCGTCACGGCGGCCTGACCGGCCAGCGTCATCATGATCTCCACGTCGTCCTGGGTGAACTTCTCGCCGTTCTTCTTGTTGGTCACGTTGATGACGCCGATGCACTCGTCCGACGTGATCAGGGGGACGCACAGGATGTTGTCCACGAACGAGCGCCCGGTGTCGGCGAAGTCGCCGGACTGCCTCACGTCGTCGACCAGCATGTACTTCCGCGTCGACGCCACCTTCCCGGCGATCCCTTCTCCCAGCTTGATCTTCGCGCACTCCATCTCGCCCGAGTTGATGCGATGCTCCACGTCCGGCGGAACTCCGCGCACCACGTTGACCACCAGCTCCGCCGACTCTTCGTTCAAGAGCATCAGCGACGCCTTCTGGGCGCCCACCGCATCCACGGCCTTGTCCAGGATGAGATTCAGGACCCTCTTCAGGTCGTTGAAGAAGTTCATCGCCTTGGAGACCGAGTAGAGGATGGACAGGTTCTCCGCCTTCTTCGCCAGCTCCCGGGCCGTGATCTCCTTCTGGATGTTCAGCCGGGCAGCCTCCAGAGCCACCGTGGCCTGGTTGGCCAGTTGGGCGATGTAGCTCCGCTCCTCGTTGTTGTAGGGGACGCCATCGGGCTTCTTGCCGATCGTGAGCAGCCCTACCAGGGAGTTCTTGACCCTCAGCGGAACCCACAGCTCCGATTCGAGGAGGTTCAGCTGGTTGCGGCGGATCAGCTGCTCGAAACGGTAGCTGCCCTGGCTGTCGATGATGGGAAACGGCTCGCCGGCGTTGAGCAGCTGCCAGAACAACCCCTCGCTGATCGAGAACACGATCTGGCTCACGGTCTCGGGGGCGAGCCCCAGAACGGTCTCCACGACGAACGCATGCCTCTTCTCGTCGTACAGTAGCAGGGCGCAGTTCCTCGAGTCGTAGATCTCTTTCACCATCGAGAGGAACACCCGGGCCAGCTCGTGGAGCCCCTGGATCGACGCCAGTGCCTTGCCCACCTGGGAGAGGGTGAAGAAGTCGAAGACCCTCTTCTCGAGCCGGGCGATCTTCTCCTCGCGGCTCTCGACGGCCCGGTTCGATTCGGCCAGGTCGGCTCCCAGTCTCCGCGCCTCGTCGCGGAGGGCGCCCACCTGGTCCATCAGCCTGAGATAGGGAAGCGCCTCTTCCAGCGCCTGGCTCAGCATCTCTTCCGTGGCAGGCTCAGGGTAGGCGACCCCTGGCACGTCTCCATTGTACGAGGACAGACGGCCGGAGGTGAGGCCGAAGAGCGCCACGAACGGCTTCGGGTCCGTGGCGGTCAGGGCCTGGGCGATCCGGGGGAGGACGGACGGGCCGTCCTTGACCGCGAGATCGACGAGGATCAGGCGGACGTCGTTGGACCTCAACGTGTCCAGGAGCGAGGACACGTCGCGGGAGGCCAACGGCTCCAGGCCTCTGTCCTCGTAGACGGTCGGGAGCTTCAGCGGTTCCGGGGAGAGAATGGCGATCTTCATCTTTCGGGACTTTCGCAGGCCATGTTAAAGGAATAGCGCCCGGAATGTAAAGCTGCCCGGGATTCCAGGATCCGGCGAGGCGCCGGATCCTGGCAAGCGGAGTGGAGGGGAT
>JACQZM010000611.1 GCA_016213885.1 Candidatus Rifleibacteriota bacterium
CCCCGGGACCGTCCAGGCCGCCGTCTCCTCGGCGGATTCCCGACGGATCCTCCCGCGCAGAAGGGTCTTGAGGGTATGAAGGTCCCACCGATGGATCGCCCCCCGGATCAACAGTTCCGCGGAACGGCCGGCCCCCCGGGCCATGGCCCGAACCCGGGCGACCCGATGGGCATACCGTTCCCGGATCCCCGCCTCCACCCGTTGCAACGGGGCAAATCCCTCCGCGGGAGGAAAACGGTAGCCCGCCGGCTCCAGGCCGGCCGACAGATCGTCAAGACTTTCCAATCCGGAGAGGTCCAGGATCTTCCCCGACGGGAGGATCTCTCCCGAGATGGCCCGGAGACGGGCATTGAGATAGGCGTAGGCCATGGTGCAATCCAAGAGGATCCTCCGGATCTCCGGGAGCCAGGCGGGCCACCCCTTCTCCAACCGGGATTCCAGCGTGTTGGCGAGGACGATCTTCCCCCCGCGAAGTTCCATCCGGAGGCCGCCGGGGATCCCCGGATCCGGGATGATCCGCCAGCCGGATCGGTCCGCCTCCTCCCGGAGAAGAGAGACGTCGTCCGGATGAACCCGGACCATCCCCGGGACCGGATCCGCCTCCCCCGTCCTCCGGGAAACCCGGCCGATCCCCGTGACCGTGGGGGCTGCGGCCCCTCCGGGTCGACGCGAGGAGTTCTTCTGGATCCGGGGCATCGGAGTATACCGGCCGGACCAGGGTTCAAAATAGGGGAGAAATCCTGTGCTCAAACCTATCTCTCTGTCGTCTGAACATATGGGTCCCGGTATGTCCCCCCGGGAGTCTGCCCGTCCGCGTCGGGCGTCTGAGTCCGGAGTCCGGTTTCGAAGGAACGTGGCCAGCGGCCAGGTGGACCGCACTGGCTGCGATTTCAAATTAATGAGAGGCCGGCGTGGGACCGGCCAAGGTCTCGTGACCCAGATCACGGATCGACTCGCTACCACGGGCTATTCTTCGACGACCGCGCCGTACCTGGCCGGCACTCCGGGTCGGTTGTCAGCAGAGGCTAAAGCTATGCAATCACGTATGCGGCGAGCGTTCACCCTAGTAGAGATCATGGTGGGTCTGGTCGTCGCGGCCGCCGTGCTGTTCCCCCTGGTGGCCCTCCACGCCTCGCGGGTGATGAAGGGCGAGGGCCTGGATGTGGACACCGAGGCGGTGACGGTGGCCGGGAACGCCATGGAGGCGCTGCTCTCGCCCAACCTCCCGTTCAGATCGATCAAGCCCGCCGGCAACGGCAACCCCAGCGCCCAGGGGTTGACCAAGTCGGTCGGCGGGGTCGGTCAGGCGGGGTTCGACAAGGCCGAGTGGGAGCGTCTGATCAGCGACCGCTTCGAGGGAGCCGACCGGGTCAAGGTGTCGCCGAAGGGGATCCTGTTCAGGGTCTACTTCTTCGCCGGCGCCTACTACGACCGTGACAACGCCGGCTGCACGGACCCGCGGGGCGGCCCCGACTCCGGGAAGCTGATGCCCCGGGTCAGGGAGGAGCTGACGTTCTCGCACCTCCCCGGCCCGTACGGGGATCGGGCGGCGCAGGAGTTCTGGACCATCGACAACGCCGTCTTCCAGAAGGCGAACAACATCAAGATCCTCCCATCGACCAACCCGGTCAAGGGGATTGCCGACTTCACGCCGTGCCCGTACAAGCTCAAGGGCTTCGAGAAGACCCCGTCGGACCCGCAGGGGTACGTGCTGAAGCCGGCCAGCACCCCGTGGTACTACACCGACTCGAACAACTACTTCAGGCTGCCGGGGTGGCCCACGTCTCCCGTGGGCACGTACCGGATCAGAAGCGGAGCCACGGACAACCGACCGGCGCTCCAGACCAAGCTCTACGAGGTGGCCTCCCGGACCGGCAACGCGGCGGGCTGGGGTCTGCCCACGTGGGGGTACCACCCGATCACGAGCGACCTCGGGATGTTCATCAGGGACGACCCGAAGTGCGCTCTGCTCAAGCTCGTGGTGGGGGTCAAGGCGCATTCGTACAACTTCAAGGTCAGCGGCCCCACCGGCTCCAGCACGCCCGAGCGGGAGTTCTGGCTGGTGAGCTTCAAAGCGAGGTTGGACGACCAATGAGACCATCCAGCGACAGGCGCGGCGCCGTCATCTACATGGTCGTCGTCGTGGCCACGATGATCGGCCTGCTGATCAGCATCGTCCACTACCAGCAGATGGGTGTCCACGTGGGCCTCGGCCAGAGCAAGGACAAGAAGCAGGCCCAGTACCTGGCCAGGGGCGCGCAGCAGCACTTCATGCTGAAGCTCAAGTGGCTCGGAGCCGCCCTCTACGACGCCACCGGCTTCGCGATGGGAAAGAACCCGTACTACGACTTCGGCGGGTATCTCAAGGGCAGCGAACCGATCACCAACACCCCGGACGGCGACCGGGCCAACCCGATCGACGACCTGGGGGTCGGCCCGCTGTTCTTCACGGGATCGCAGGGTGCCACCGGGATCTCCGCCATGGATCCGCCCACGGACACGACCCCCCCGCCTCCGCCCGGCGCCAAGGTGCTGGCCGTGGACCGGTCCGGGGAGACCCAGAACGCCAGCGCCGGTTCCGGCCTCTATTCCGGCCCGGCCATGCCACCGGGCGCGATCAGCGGTGAGTCGAACAAGGACGTGATGGGCTTCTACCTGGAGCACTACCTGGTCGACGTGTGCAGCGACTTCCCCCGGGTCGACGGCGGCCGGGTGATCCGCATCGACTCCACCACGGTGTACTCCGACCACGCCAGCATGGGCGCTGACGGCGGAGCGGACGTGAGCTGGCGCGATCCGTTCACCGGGAGCTACTTCATCGAGGGCTTCCAGCTGATGGGCCAGGGCGGCGGCGGGTCCAGAAGCGGCAAGAAGTACGAGGCCGACTCCGTGGTGCTCACGACGGAGGCCCAGATCCGGCGGGACATGCAGTTCTCCCTCATCGGCACCGCCGGGCAGTGGAAGCGGCTGGACTCCTCGTACCGACTGATCCGCGGGCAGTTCAAGAGCCGCGAGAGCGGTTGGCCAGAGCTGGAGTTCGGCATGGAGACCCAGGCCGAGTACAATCAACGGACCGGCGACCAGGCGTCGCAGCGGAGGATCGAGCTGGTCACATCCAGCTATCTCGTGAGGAGGCCCCTACATTGAGCGCTCGTCCGTCCGGTCGGTCCGAGGCCAAGCGACGCGCCTTCACCATCGTCGAGCTCATGGTGGCGCTGGCCGTCACCTCCCTCGCGGTGATGGTGGTCTACCAGATCTGGATGTCGGTCACCAAGGGCGGCACCGTGGAGATCTGGGTCGCCGAGGTGAGCAAGGGTCTGTCCAACTTCGACACCCGTTTCAGGGAGTACCTGACCGTCGTGAAGGTCCAGATCGGCGGCACGCCGACCCAGGTCACCCCGGGCGGAGGTGCCGCCAGGACGGTGCTGAAGTTCAAGCCGAGCGGCACCGAGGCGTCCGCGGGCGGCACGGCGCTGATCAAGTTCTTCAAGCTCGAGCAGGGCCGGGTCGGTGTGGAGGGACAGCCCAACACGGCGATCAAGGGCACCCAGGTCCGGATCATGTTCGGTCGCGGACACCTGTCCAAGAACCTGAAGATCCCGCGGGCCGACCTGGTGATGGAAGAGAGCGCCCTGGGCTACCCCACCAACATCACCCTCGATCAGGTGCGCACCTTCAACCTGGAGTATCCGCCTCCGGTGGCCGCCACTGGCCAGACGTTCACGATGGTCACGGACGTCGCCGAGGTGGGGATCTCCGCGTTCACCAAGGACGCCGCCGGCAACCTGCAGGAGCTGTCCGGCGGGGCCGCGCTCCCGGCCGCCTCCCCGTGCACCGTCCGGATCGAACTGGACTGCCTCGAACCGTTCTACGCCCAGCGCCACATCTACAAGAAGGTCGAGGCGAACGCCCACATCGGGATCAAGATGGGGGAAGCCATCTGATGAGACCCGGGGTCCCGCTCGTCTGGCTTCTACTTCTGGCGTTGCCCTGTTCTCTGCTGGCCGCCGAGCCGGCCGAACGGCGGACGATCGCCGGGGACCCGGATGCCACGACGCATGGACTCGCCCACTTCAAACATGTCATCCGGGCGATCCACGAGTACAAGGGCCAGGTGTACGTCGGCACCTACGGTTCGGGCCTGTACTCGATCGGCTCCGAGGGGGTCAAGCAGTACACGACCGGGACGGCTCCCCTGCTCGAGGACCGGGTCAACGTTCTGGGCGTCCGGAAAGACGAGCTGTGGATCGGCACCTGTGCCGGCTTCAACGTCTTCGACGGTCAGCGGTGGACGGGCACCCAGACGGTGAAGGACGGAGTTGCGGACAACGTCTATCACTCCGTCGTGATGGACCCCAAGTCGGACAGGATCTGGGTCGGCACCTCCGGCAAGGGCGTCTGCGTCCGGCAGGACGGCCGATGGCGCACGTTCGCGCCCAAAGACGGCATCCACGAGGGGTGGATCAACGGGATGGCGCTGGACCGCTCCGGCCAGCTCTGGGTCACCACTCACTCGAGCCTGGTCCGGCAGGACGGGGACCGGTTCAAAGAGGAGATCCCGCCGTGGCGGTTCGCCCCGGCCGGGCCCACGACCGTGGTGGGCCGGGGCTCCGAGGTCTGGGCGGGCTCCGCCTTCGGCGGGCTCACCATGTACCAGAGCGGCACGTGGTACTGTCCGCCCGGCAACGCCAAGCTGCCGTCCATGCAGATCAACGCCCTGGCCGTGGGCGACGACGATCACCTGTGGATCGCCACGGATCGCGGTCTCACCCGCTACTGCCCCGAGTGCGGCTGGCGCACCTACAAGAAGGAGAAGGGGCTCAAGGACGAGAACATCAGATCTCTTCATTATTCCCCCGCGTCCAGGCGGCTCTGGGCCGGGTCGTTCGTCGAGGGAAGCCTCTACCTTTATGATTCCGTTTCCGACCGGTTCGGGTGTATCATGACGGCCGGTGTACCCACGGAACAGAACAAGAACTGGCTGATGAATCGGCGGAGACGCTAACAAGGGAGGTAGGGGATGAAGAGTCGGCAGCTGATGGTCGTTGTCACGGCGCTCTGCATCGTTGCGGTGACGGGCGCTTGGGCTCAGAAGATCCAGGGAGCTGCTGGCGACCTGTATCGCAAGGCTCAGACCGAGGTGGCGGCGGGACGCCTGGAGCAGGCGAAGGGGATCCTGGAGCAGGCGCTCAAGCAGGCTCAGGCCCAACCCGACGCGGTGATCATCGCGGGGACGCTCGCCCAGGTCTGGGCGGCGCTCGGGAAATACGATGAGGCCAAGGCCTTCTTGACCGTTCAAGGCAAGAAGAGCGGGTTCTCCGGTTACATCGTGGAGCTGGCCCGCCTCATCATGCGCTCCGAACCCAACGGGGCCGTGGAGGCTGCGGACCTGCTCCGCGCCGTCACCCAGAGGGAGCAGGCCAACGTGGAGGCCTGGCTGGAGTACGGTAGGGCGCTGGCCAGGGCCGGTCGGTACGAGGACGCGATGAAGGCGCTGGAGCGCATCACCAGGAGTCTGGCACCCAAGGATCTGCGCGCTCACTACGCGCTGGCCGAGGTGTACATGATGCGCGGCGACTTCAAGAGGGGGCGCAACATCCTCATCGACGCCCTGAAGATCGACCCGGACGCCCCGGAGACACATTGCTGGATAGGAAAAGCGTTCGAACGTGACAGAGTTCTACCCGGAGCGGATGCAAACGCCGTCATGCATTATGAGGACGCCTACCGACTCGACAAGGCGAGCGCGATGTACCTGGGGCACGTGCTGTTCAACACGGTCATGGGCTACAACCACGCAGCAGCCAATGGCCAGGCCAAGCGACTACAGAAGCATTCGGGAGATTCTGTCGCCCTCTGGTACGACGGGTTGAAGAAGGAACAGGAGGGAGACGTGGCAGGGGCGATCAAGCTGCTCCAGTCCGCGGTCGCCGCCAATCCTAACAACCTCTTCGCCAGTTTCGCCTTGGCCCACCTCTACTGTGGGTCCCCCACACCAGGCTTCGGGATCATCCGCGGAGTGCGCCTCGAGAGCTGGCGCTACCTTCCGCACCGAAATCCGCGCCAGGCGGCTTCGGAGCTCGCTCGCATCAAGCTGCTGGACCCCACCTTCCCTCACGTGTCCAGTCTCGAATCTCTGGTAACCGGCCAGCTGGCCGCAGGCTACCCCTCCTCTTCCAGCAGCGAACCTGATCCAGAGAGTGTTCAGCGCTATCAGAAAATGATCGGCTACTTCAGGCAACTACAGATGACCAGGTAGTAACTCAAGTGGAGGTACAGAAGATGAGAAGCTCCCTATGCGTGTGGTCCCTGATCGCGGTGATCGGGATCATGTGCACCTGCCTGCCGGCTCTGGCGCAGACGGCGAGTCCCAGCCCATCGGCGCCAGCGTCGACCCCCGGGCCCCTCAAGGCCG
>JACQZM010000042.1:0-3288 GCA_016213885.1 Candidatus Rifleibacteriota bacterium
CTCGACCGGGAGGTCGCTCTGAAGCTCCTGCTGCCCGACGACAGCACCACCGACAGCCACGTCAGGCGCTTCCTCCGGGAGGTCCGGGCCTGCACTCGCATCAGTCATCCAAACATCATCCGGGTCCTCGATTACGGCGAGATCGAAGATCGACCGTTCTACTCCATGGAGTACCTGACGGCCCGGACGCTGGAAGACGTGCTCAAGCAGGCAGGGTCGCTTCCGATCCCCGACGTGGCCAGCATCCTCAACCAGCTGCTGGACGCCCTCTCTTGCGTCCACAGGGCGGGTCTGGTCCACCGCGACCTGAAGGCCACGAACGCCATGATCGACGAGGGCGGCCACGTCACCCTGATGGACTTCGGTCTCGTCAAAGACGTGAGCCGGACGGTCCTCACCGTCGAGGGGACCATCCTGGGAACGCCCAAGTACCTGTCGCCGGAGGTGATCACCGGCGACACGGTGGACGGCCGCAGCGACCAGTTCTCACTCGGGGTGCTGGCCTACCTGCTCATCACCAACCGCTGGCCGTTCTCCGGCGAGACGGTGCGAGACCTGGCCGTGTGCGTGCTGAGAAAGCAGCAGGCGCCGGTGCGGCAGCACAGGCCCGACTGCCCTGACTGGCTCGTCGGCATGGTGGACCGCTTCCTGGCGAAGAAGCCGGAGGACCGCTTCTCGTCGTGCACGGAGGCGCTGAACACGGTACGGCGGGAGCTCGGAGAACCGGAGGCGGATCTCTCCGGCGACAGCATCCCGATCATGGCGGAGAGCGCCGGGTCCGCCGACTTCGACCCCGACGCGCCGGTGCCTCAACACACCATCGAGGGAGGAGCGGCGGCGCTGCGGGCGGCCATGGAGGCCGCTGCGCCGCAGGAGACCGGGTCGGCTCGCGACCAGCCGCCGGCATCGCTGGACCCCGGACCTGTGCCGATCGGGACGAGGAACCCTACGCGGACCTCGCCGCGGCTGCGAACCACCGCCAGGATCCGCGCCGTCGCCCCGGTCCCGCCGGCCCCGGCCCGTCGACCGGCGCTGATCGTGACCGGGGCGGTCTGTGCGGGGGCGCTGGTCGTGCTCGCCCTGATGTGGTCCGCTCGCGGTCGGAGTCCATCGGGCCCCGGAGACCGGCCGTCCGTCACGGTCGCGCTGGGCTCCCCCGGAGCCGGGCCCGCTGCTTTCGCCGGGTCGCCGGCGGGGCCCGGCCAGAACCCGCGGTCCGGCGATGACGCGCGGGCCGCCGGGGTCGCGCTGCTCGCCGCGCTGTAGCGATTCGCGCCCTCTCGGATCGTGGCCCAGATCTCCACGGACCTGTCCCGGCTCAGACCGGCGAGGTGGTTCGCCGTTCCCCCGGCCGCGGACATGGTGGCGTTGCGGCAGACCTGGAGCGACACCCTGACCCGGCGTCTCGACGAGCTCCGGATGCTCCCGAAGCTCACCGCTTTTGCCGCTCTGCGTCAAGAGTTCTTCAGCCGGAGCGGCACCTTCGCCAGGGAGCGTCTGGATCTCTACCTTCGGCTGCACGAGCTGACCGACCTGAGGAACTACTGCGACCGGTTCAAGATCCCGCTCGAGCTCGACCCGGCCGGTGCCTTCTGGGAAGGGTACGGCAGGCTGTCGCGCGCGACCATCCCGGATGGACCTGGCGCCTCGCTCTGCTTCAAGGTGGGCGACCACGCGAACGACCCGGCGCTGGCCCGCGTCAGGCCCGGCGACGAGGAGGTGCAGATCCCGATGGGCGAGCGGTTCCACGAGGTCGCCGACGCCCAGGAGGACCTGGACATGTTCGGCGAGGGGAGAAAGCGAGCGCTGGAGTACACGGGCCGCAAGGCGCTGCCGCTGCCGCCGCTCGAGGAGGTCGAAGAGCTGGAGATCTCCGGTCTCGCCTCGGACCTGGCCAGGAACAGCCGGTTCGTCATCTCGCTGGGCACGGACCGCACGTCGTTTGAGGAGATGGCGGTGGTGCGGATGGTCGGTGGCCAGCTCAGGCCGTTCTGGCACACCGTGGAGCGCTCGCTGCTCGAGGGCAGCCGGCTGTTCGTCAAGGTGAACCTGCGACTCCTGCCGCGCATGGACGGCGCCCACGAGTACGCCTACCTCCCCCGGCTGACCGTGCGCTGCCGGCTTCGCGCCAGGCCGCCCTCCCCGGCGCAGTGACCCGGCCCCGTGCTAGAATCCCGGGGGAGGCGAGACCCGCCGTGGGGAAAGACCCTGACGACCTTCTTTCGGCTCCAAGAGAGACGCTCCTGTCCGGCGCCGCCGACGAGACCTCCAAGCTCGCGGCTCTGAAGCGGCTCATCGAGCGCCGGGCCGATCCACGGTGCCGCGACGTCCTCGTCGCAGCCGCGGCGGCCCCGGACAACGTCAAGTTGCTCCACGTCATCGTCCGCTCCCTGGGCTACCTCGACGATTCCCGGGCGATGGACGACCTCGCCGCCTTCGCCCAGCACCCGGACGCGGCGGTCTCGTCGAACGCGCTCAAGGCCGCGGCCTCCAGGGACCCTGTTCGCGCCGTCCAGATGGGCCTTCCGGCTCTGCGCGGCTCCAGCGCCAGGGCGGCCCAGGCGGCGGCGATCGTCCTGGCGGAGCGCTGCCGCGCCGAGGCGGACCGGGTGTTCGGGGAGCTCGCCCGCTCCGCCGACGCCGCCGATCGCGTGGCGGCGCTGACCTACGTCCGGGCCTGGCCCCGGGAAGCCCGGGTCGCCAGGATGCGGGAGCTGCTCGAGACCGAGCCCGACCCGGACGTGAGGTCGCTCGTGGCGCGTCTGCTGGCCGAGTCCTGCCCGGCGCCGCGTCAGGAGCCTCCGGCCGACGAGCCACCCCGGCCGGTGGCGAGCCGGCAGCCCGGCCCGACCGAGGCCCAGGCGGGCCCGCCGCCCGGCTCGGCCGCGGAGCGTGCGACTCGGTCGAGCCCGGAGGGCGAGCCCGAAGGGGGTTTGGGGGGCCGGATGAGCGCAGCGAAGGGCCCCCCATGTCAAGCGATGCCGCCCGGCTCGGCCGCGGAGCGTGCGACGCGGTCGAGCCGCCGTCGCGACACGGCCAGGCTGCAGGCCGTGGTGCCAGCCGCGGATCTCCGCCGCCCGCCGCCGCCCGCCGCGAGCCCGCGTCAGCTTGGGGTCGTCCTGCTGGCCGTGCTGCTGGTCTACGGTCTGTACTGGCTCACGGGCGCCGTATCCTCCGGCCCGGCGACCGGCGGGGAGCCGCAGCAGGCCGCCGGCCTCGGCCGCGTCGGGGAGACCGTCACCATCGAGGGAACGATCCGGGGAGTGCACCCGTCCCAGGAGATCCTGG
>JACQZM010000042.1:3302-11215 GCA_016213885.1 Candidatus Rifleibacteriota bacterium
GGCCTTCTTCGTCGGCGTCCCGGTGCGGCAGCTGGACGTCGGGAGTCGCGTCATCGTGGCGGGCGTCTTGAAGAAGGCCAGGAGCGACGGTCTGCTGGTCGTCCAGGGGCTGTCGGTGCGCCCAGGGACGGCCCGGGCTCCGAGGATGCGCTAGAGTGAAGGCCGCGGTGGCCATGGGCCACGACACCGACACGACCGCCTGCATCGCCGGGGGGCTCGCCGGCATCAGGGACGGTCTGGAGTCGATTCCCGACCGATGGCTGAGCGCTCTCCGGGGGAAGGACCTGTACGAGCCGTTGCTGCGCCGCCTTCAGGCGATCCGGTGAGGCTCGCGGAGCGCCCACGACCGGGTGCGAGCTCTCAGGGGGTACCGACCGGGGTGTGGCGGAACGTGATCGTCACCCCGCCGATCTGCACCTGGTCCATATCGGCGAGCGGGCGCTCCCTGTCGATGCGCTCGCCGTTCACGAACGTGCCGTTGCGGCCGCCCAGGTCCTGCAGCAGGAACCGGTCGCCACTTCTCAGGATCCGTGCGTGGCGCCGGCCGACCTGGGGGTCGCGCAGCTGGAGCAGGTTGGCCGGGTCTCGACCGATCGTCAGGCTGTCCTCGAGCAGGTAGTGCTCGCAGGTGTCAGGGGGCGTGAGGACGACGACCCGAGCACCGCGGCTCACCGACTCGGGCGTGGCGATCTCGCGCCCGCACCCTGCACAGGGGATCGGGTCGGTCCCCTGGAAGCTGGTGATGCTGGTCCGCATGTAGCAGTGCGAACAGAAGATGATCACGGTCGTCATCGGCGCCTCCTCCGGAGTACTGCGAGCCTTCTCTCCCGCTGGTGACCCCTCCCTCATCCTACGGCCTGTCGCGGTCGGTGGCAACCGCAGGGCTACCTGCGGGCCGTGAACCTGGCGGAACAGGCGATCGGCCCGGGGCTCCGGGACGAGATCGTGGTGCTGGTGAACTCCAGGCGCCACGGAGGTTCCGGTGGCCTGCCGACAGTGACCTCGCGGCACGAGTACCTGGGCCCGGAGGAACCGGCCACTCGCACACCGTGCTCGGCCTCCAGCGTCCGGAGCATCGTCGATGAACCTCCTCGGTCACGCAACGTCTGTCTCGAAGTCGAGTGCAGCGATGTGGGATATCGAAAGGAAGACGAGACGATGAAACGACTGTTGGCGTGCTCGATGTTCCTTCTGATCGTCGCGCCGGCCCGGTCCACTGGCGTGCTGGTCACCGACCGGGGACCACTGGCCGCAGTATCGCATGAGGTGAGGATCAAGTCGGCCACGCAGATCGCCCGCACGATTCTGACGCAGCGATTCGAGAACCGTTCCGGCTCGCCGATCAAAGGCACGTACGTCTTTCCGATCCCACCGCTGGCCACCCTGGTGGGGCTCGCTGACGTCACGGCCGGTCAGTACCGCCCCGTGCCGCTCTCGGTCCGGGAGAAGCTGCCTCCCGCGGCGCCGTCGGGTCAGCCCGCTCCGGCGCCCGGCGCCGACGCTCCCGTCTCTGAGCCGTGCAGGAACCCGGTCACGGGATCAGTGCCACTGGCGGGATTCGAGCTGATGGCCAAGGTCCTCGACCAGCGAGGAGTCAGGCTGGTCCAGTGTCCCGGTCAGAGAGTCGACGCACGCCTCGACGACAAGGGGTTCTGGAACATCACCCACCGGGCGGCCTCGCTGCCGGCGAGCGCGGAGTTCGTCATCGAGTATGCCCTGTCGGAGAGCTCGATGAACGCCGTATTCGTGGGCGGCGAAGACGAGCGCTCTCGAGGAGCCAGTACCAAGGACCGGTACATCCTCGCCTTGCTCTCTCCGCGTGAGGACGATCGACTCGCCAGCGGCAGCGTCGAGGTGAAGCCCGCTCCGGCGACCACCCTGCGCCGGCGCGAAGAGCCCAAGCCGCGCGCCGAAACGCGGGGAAAGGGACTGGCGGCGAAGGAGATCGCGTTCCTCCTGGACGTCTCCGGGAGCATGGCCGGAGAGAAGCTGGACCAGGCCAAGGCCGCGTTCCTGAAGTGCATCGAGCGTCTGAACCCACAGGACCGGTTCAACGTGATCTCCTTCAACGACAAGCTCGAGCCTCTCTGGCCGTCCCGCAGGCTCGCCACGGAGGAGAACCGGAAGCTCGCCGCCGATCATGTGGACCAGCTCTCCGATCACGGGAGCACCAACCTGTTCGGTGCGCTCGAGGAGGGTCTGGCAAACCTCGACAGAGCCGAGGGCGGCCGGTATCTGTACCTGATCACCGACGGGCAGCCGACCGTGGGTCTGCAGGACGAGGACGAGATCGTCAAGCAGTTTCACACACTCAATCGGCGAGAGGCGCGGCTGTTCACCTTCGGGATCGGAGACGATGTCTCCAGGTCGCTGCTCGACAGGCTTGCTCTCAGGAGCAGGGGGGACGCGGTCTACACCGCGCCTGACTCCCGGATCGATTCGAGCGTGACGGAGAGCTTCCAGAAGATCTCCAAGCCGCTGCTGCTCGATCCCCGGGTCGCCTTCGACGGTCTTCCCGTTGCGGAGGTCTATCCCGAGACGCTGGAGGACGTGAACCAAGGGAGTCAGGTGGTCGTCGTGGCCCGGGTCACCGGCCGGATGAGGCCCGGCGCTGCGATGGTGCTCACCGGTCGCATCGGCTCCCAGGCCTACACGTACCGTTTCCCGATCGCGGAGGACCTCACCCGGGAAGTTTCCAGGGCGGTGCCCCGTCTCTGGGCTCGTGGCAAGATCGATCATCTCTCGCGACAGCTCAGGATGGCTGGCCGGTCCGACGCCCTCCGGAAGGAGCTCATCGCCGTCGGCTCCAAGTTCGATCTCCAGACGCCCTTCACACGGTACTCGGACCCGGCAACCGGGCTCCCCAGCCCCACCGCGAGCGTGCCGTTCCGCCTCTCTCGAGCGTTCGGCGGAATGACGCAGCCTGACCAGGGCCTCGGCCCGTCTGGCTCGCCGGTCACCGTCTCCGATGTCCCCGTGGAGCGGCCGAAGCCGTACCGGTGGAGGATCTGCTGGGGCATCCCGCGCCTTCTCGAATACGTCGTGTACTCCGCACACGAGCGGGCCAACATCAGAGCCTGCTTCGCCAACCAGAGGACCGTCGCGGGCGCCATGGAGATGTACAGCCTGGACAAACGCGTCAAGTGCACCAGGATCGACTCTGCCTTCTGGAACGAGCTGAAGAGGGGCGGGTATCTGCAGTCGATTCCCCAGGATCCCGGCGCGGGGGCCGGATCTTCCAGCCACTACCAGTACTCTCCGAAGGGGAGCGGCGTGCGATGCACAGTACACGGGCAGGCGACGAGCGACGAGCCAGGGCGAAAAGACATCGAGCTCATCAACGCCGACGGCTCGCGAACTCTGCACCCGCTGCGCGAGGTACCGGCCTGGTGGCACCCGGTCGCCGACGTCGTGTCTCTTCTGGTGGATCTCCTGCTCGTCCTCGTTCAGCTCTGGCTCGCGCGCTGGCTGTGGATCACTCTGGGGTCGAGCGCAAGGGCAGGGGTCAAGGCCACTCCCGCGTGAGGTCGGCCCGACGCGCCCGTTCTCGGGCCGAGCCGTGTCGGCCGAGACGGGCGCGCCGTTGCCCGACATCGGCGCCGGAATCCGGGGGCTACCGCCCGAGCCCGCCAAGGCGACGAAGCGGTAGGAGACCGAGCGAAGGCCCCGATCGCTGCAATCCATGGTACGGTAGGGGCACGAGACAACGGTGACAGCAGCGAGGTGGCAGGCATGATCCTGGGACTGCGAACGGCGTGTTACCCGGTGACGGACATGGCGATCGGTCGGGCGTGGTATTCGAAGGTCCTGGGGGTCGAGCCGTACTTCGACGAGCCCTTCTACGTCGGGTTCAACGTGGGCGGGTTCGAACTGGGGTTGATCCCCGACGGAACGCCAGGCTCGGGCGGGGTCGGCGTGTTCTGGGGCGTACTCGACGCGGCGCTGGCTCTCGAGCGTCTGGCCGGGCTCGGAGCCATTGTGCATGAGCCGCTCAAGGAGGTTGGCGGCGGCATCAAGGTGGGCTCCGTGAAAGACCCGTTCGGCAACGTCTTCGGTGTCATCGAGAATCCTCAGTTTGACCCGAAAAGCGTTCGGTGAGGACCCGTGCGGGCAGGTGCCTCGCATGCCGTGAGGCCCGTGGGAGCCTCGGGCGTCCTCGAAGCGGTGGGACAGCACGGACCGCTTGCGCTCGGACCCCGCGCTGCCGGTCACGCGTTGACTGGCGGGCTCCCTGCTCCGGCCGTCGAGGACCGCGGGGCGACCTCGCCGACGGTGAACGTTTTCTCCCGGCCCAGCTCGTCGTCCAGCTCGAGCGTGCTCTGGAACGTCTTCAGGCAGAAACGGACCCGGGACAGTGGATGGTCCGGGAACAAGCGATCGAACTCCTCGTCGTCCGACGCGAGACGTCGGACCGGGCGGTTCTTCACGTCACGGAAGAACTCCTCCATCGATGAGAGTTGGATCGGCTCGGTTTCACCGGGACGAGGGAACAGCTCCGGGCGCATGGACGAGACGACGGCCTCGCGTACGCCGGTCGTCCCGACCTCCTGCGATTCGATGGTGAGGAGGTACCAGCACCGCTCGAACGGAATGAGGAACGATCCCAAGAATACCATGGCCAGGGACCGGGGGGCGGGATCCCGCCACTTGACGATCGTCTGAACCCCGGCCATGCCAGCAACCGGTTCGACGCCGCAGGAAACCAGTACACCGGGGGAGTCGGCGATCTCTCTCTGAAAATCCTCACGGATCGCATCGGGATTCTTCAGGTCGGATCGCAGGGTCGGCCGACAGGGCCGGAACACGAGGTTCATCACGTCGGGTCCGCCGCATGACCAGACGATGAGCCACTCGTCGGCCTCCCTGACGGACCACCCGGACGTGTCGAAGCGCAGGGACTCGATGGAGATCATCGGGCATCACCCTCTCCTGCCATCGTGATTCGTTGCTGGGGTCGATGGTGAGACCGCGGAGGAGGCGAGAGGTTCCCGGGCGCGCCACCCGGCATCGGAGTCAGGCCTCGCGGTCAGGGCTGACCACGGAGAAGGAGCCGAGCCGCCTCGATCCTGAGGTTCTTGTTCAACTCGTGTCGAAGCTGTTGGACGACGACCAGGAGCTCCGGAAACAGCTCGTCGCCCCCATCGACGAATTCCCCGAAGGCGACGGTGGAACAGAAGAAGGCCAGGCAGGAGAACCGAAGGCTGAGGAAGACGCACAAGGTCGTACGTCTTCTGGGACTCCGGGGAGAACGCTCCCTGCGATCGGAGCCGCCCGTGCCGTACATCCTCCTCGACTGCCGCGCCGGAAGCGTTGCGAGCGCACCGGCAACCGTGGGACACTCCAACGGCACGGCCCGGCGTCAGCGCCTTCGTGGTCGAACCCTGGTGTACGGCCAGGTGATCCCCGACGAGGAGCTCCCAACCATGCGCGACAACGACACACCCCGCATCAGATCCTCTGGGCACCTGGTCCGACTCGCCGCCGCGGCGTTGCTCCTGGCGGGCCTTGCCTGCGCCGCCGGTGCGAGCGAGAAGGACCGCAGGAAGTGGGATGGGATCTACGCGGCGCCGGACTACGTCTACGGCTCCGACCCGCTTCCGGTGCTGGTCACGTGGCGCACCCTGCTCGCCGGCAGGGCGACCGGTGGCCGGGCGCTGGACGTGGCCGCCGGCGAGTGCCAAAACGGCGTCTATCTGGCACGAATGGGTTACAGGGTGGACTGCGTCGACATCTCGGCTGCGGGCCTGGCCAAGGGACGCGCCCTGGCGGCCAGAGCTGGCGTCGCCGACCGGCTCCGCACGGTCGTGGCGGATCTGGAGACCCACGATCTGGACCAGGCGGCCTACGACTGCATCGTCAACACACGCTTCGTCCTGCGCAGACTGGCTCCCCTGATGATCCGGGCACTGAAGCCTGGTGGTGTTCTGATCTTCGAATCGTTCACCGAGGACGCCCCGCAGGCCAGGTCCCCGGGAGCCGATCGCTCGCACTTCCTCGCACGCGACGAACTCCTGAGCCTGTTCGCCCCGCTGCGCGTCATCCATCACCAGGAGAAGGACCACATGGCCACTCTGGTGGCCCGGAAGCCCCTGTCTCCCGTGACCCGCGCCGGCCGCCGGCTCACCCTGGACGAGCTGGCCTGGATGGTGGGACACTGGCGAGGAGTGAGCAAGGATTCACAATTCGAAGAGGTGTGGTCCCGGCGACTTGGGGACTCGATGCTGGGGATGTTCCGACTCGTGGCCGGCGGCACCACGAAGTTCTACGAGCTGATCGCGCTGGAGGACGATCCGACGGGCCCGGTGATGCGGATGAAGCACTTCGACCGGGGCCTCAAGGGATGGGAGGCGAAGGACCAGTCGCTGGTGATGCCGCTGAAGTCCGTGGGCGAGAATCGGGCCGTGTTCGAGACTCCCGACGGGCAGGAGCGTTTGATCTACTCGAGGCCGACCGCGAACTCCCTGCTCATCCGCCTCGAGAAACTCGAAAAGGGCCTGCCGGTCAGTGTCGAGTTCCGGTTTTCGCGCTGAGGCCGCCGGCACCATGGTGGCTGTCCTGGTTCATGTCGAGGTCGTGGCCACCACCGATCAGGCTGGGTACGTGCTTGATGCCCCGGTCCCTCGTCGCGTCGGTCATCCTGGGGTCCCTCACCACGAAGCACGGGTCGCTCTGGTAGCGGGCGATGAACCCCCGCCGAGGCTCTCCTCTACGACCCCCATCGCCACGCCACGCCCGAATGCTGCCTGCACGAATGCGGCCATCCTGGAGCACCCGGCCTCCAGGAGTGGTGCCCTGTGTCAGGCGCGCGGGGAAGAGCTCTCGATGACCTGCTGCCAGAATCGGTGCTAGCCCTGCTCCGGCCGGTCGGCACCCTCTCCGATCAACGCATGGATCCTCGTGGGTTCGCTCTTCCCCTTGACCGTGATCTCGCCCAGGGGCCGGGTGTCCCAGCCACCACCGGCCCGCTGGAGGGTCTTCTCGCTGACGATGATGGGTGTCTTGAAGGTCTTGCACTGGCTCTCGAGCCGGGAGGCCAGGTTCACGCCGTCGCCGATGACGGTGTAGTTGAGCCGGTCACGGGATCCCATGTTCCCGGCCACCACCACGTCGGTATTGATCCCGATCCCGATCCGGATCTCGGGAAACCCCTCAGCCGCCAGCTCGTTCTGGAGCTCGGCGAGCGTGCGGACCATCTCGAGCGCTGCCCTGAGCGCCCGGTCCACGTGGTCGGGGCGGACCAGGGGGGCCCCGAAGATCGCCATGATGGCATCCCCGATGAACTTGTCCACCACGCCCCCTTGCGATTCGATGACGTCGTTCATGCGGGTCAGGTACCGGTTGAGCATGTCGAGGATCACGGCCGGGGAGCGGCCCTCGCACAGGGTCGTGAAGTCCCTGATGTCGGAGAAAAGGACGGTCACCTCCCGCTCCTCGCCGCCGAGCCGGATCTCGGGAGACTTGAGCAGCTCTTCGGCGATGTCCGACGACACGACCTTGCCCAGCAGGCTCCGGATCCGGTCGCGCTCTTGAAGCCCCGCGACCATGCGGTTGAACGAACCGGCCAGTTCGCCGATCTCGTCATCCTGACCGATGTCGGTGCGGGCCTCGAAGTCGCCGTGCTGCACCTTCCGGGCGGACTCGGCAAGCTGCAGAACCGGCCGGCTGACGCTCCGGGCGATCAGGGCTCCCCCGACCAGGGTGACCGCGAGGCCGGCGAGCCCCACGAGCGCAAGGATGCGCTGGAGCCTGTAGAAGGGCAGGAGCGCCTCCTCGAGCGACCGCTGGATGATCAGGTGGAGCCCGGCTCTCTCGTCGAGAGCCTTCGATTGCAGGATGCAGCGGTCTTTCCCCAGGGGCACGACCGCGTTCTGCAGGGGAAAAGAGAGCCGGGAGCAGGCGAGGCCAAGGCTCTC
>JACQZM010000042.1:11249-12003 GCA_016213885.1 Candidatus Rifleibacteriota bacterium
GGGCCACGATGATGCTGTAGATGCGGTCGCCCCGGGCGACGAACCCGGCCGAGGCCCGACCGCCCTCCTCCGCCTGCGCGATGAGCGGTCCGGCCGGGAACGGCTTGCCCACGAGGTCCGAACGAAACGTGTCGACGATGACCCGGTGTTCTTCCTCGATCGACAGGAGCATCATCAAGTCGGCCCGCACCCGCTGTTTGAGGCTCTGCAGAGCCGACAGGACGGTCTCGCGGTCGTTGGTAGCGAAGGCCTGTTGGAAGGCGTAGTCCCGCGACAGGATGTACGAGGCCTGCTGCAGCAGAGCGTTGCGGCTGGAGATGATGCTCTGGAGGATGTTACCGCTGACCTCGAGCTCGCCATCGATCCTCTGGCGGGCGTTCGCCTGGTGGACCGTGGCGTACCAGGCGAGCCTCGTCCTGCGAGTGCCCGCGCGTTGGGTCCCGGCGCTCTTCGCGGTCTTGCTGGCCATGACCGTAGCGCCGCGGGCTCCCGGCTGGATGAAGGCCTGGTGCGCGCTGCGTTTCGATCGCGCGCGCCTCGTGGCCGGACTGACCTTGGCTCTGGCCTCGGCCGGCGTGGCGCTTTGCACCTGCCGGCCCGACCCCGATGACCTGAGCTATCTCCACCGCGCGATCGCGCAGACCGTGAGGCTCGAGCAACCCTTCTCGCTCGGTGACACCGCGCACGACGTCAGCGGCCTCCCGGCGCTGTCGGTGTTGCACGTGACGACCTCGTTCGAGCCGCTCCCGGCGCT
>JACQZM010000579.1 GCA_016213885.1 Candidatus Rifleibacteriota bacterium
CCGCGCGATCACCCGGTCCACGGCCGCCGGGACCTCGGGGTTCAGCTGGCCCGGCGGCCGGGCCAGGCCGGCCGGGGTCGAACCGACGAGCAGCTCGTAGAACACGATGCCCAGCGAGTAGACCTCGGTCTGGGGGCTGACCAGCAGCACGTTCCATCGCTGCTCCGGCGCCCTGTAGTGAGGTTCCCCGAGAAGCGACCCGCCCCGTCGGTGGCGGAACCGCCCCTCGAACTCCCTCAACACCGCGGCCAGGACGAAGTCGAGGATCTTCACCTGCAGCTTCGTGGAGATCTTCTTGACCAGGACGTTCTCCGGCCTGAGGTCCCCGTGGAAGAACCCTCTGGAGTGGGCCTGCGCGAGCGTCTCGACGACCTCCAGGACGATCCGTATCCGCTCGGGCACGTCGAACAGGGACTCGTCCACCGCGGTTCTCAGGCTCTGCCCGTCCACGTGCTCCATCGAGAAGTAGAGGCGGCCGTCGACGGTTCTGCCCCGGGACAGGATCCAGACGATCGAGGGGTGCTCGAACTGGGCCGCGGCATGGATCGCCGAGTCGAACCGGTCGACCAGGTCCTGATCGCCCGAGACGTCGTGGGCCAGGACCTTCAGCACCACCTTCCGCTGGAGGTTCTCCTGGAGGGCGAGATACACCTCGGAGACGCCCCGCTTGCCGAGTCGCTGCAAGATCTGGTGGCCGGCGATCTCCGGGGGACCGTCAGGTTCGCCGGCGTCGCCCCGCGGGCCGGAGGTCGTCTCCACGGCCTGCCTCGCCTCGCCCGGCCCGGACGGCAGGTTCTTGGCGAACCGGAAGCCGCACGCCCGGCAGAGCAGAGTGCCGTCCGGGGAGCTCCCCAGGACCGTGGACTGGCAGGTGGGACAGTTCATGATGGATGCCGGCCGTCACTCTAGCAGACCGGGGATCGGTCGCGCAGCGGCTCTCGATACTCCTCGACGCACAGGCCGGGCTTCTAGGCCCGCCCGCCGCCCTTGACGGCGATGCATGACACGTAGTCGTGACGCACCTCGAACGTCCCCCCGGACCCCTTGCGTCGGGTCAGCAGCTCGAGGAACTCGTCGGTCAGCGCCTGCCGTCTCTCCGGCACGATCGCCCTGTGGAACGCGGTCCCCGCCCCTGACTTCAACAGGTGATCGAGGACCTCCCGGGCGGACCGGTAGCGGAACACGACCGCGCCTTCGGTCAGCCGGTCCGGAGCGAGCCGGTGCGCCGCCAGGAGCCCCCGGACGTGATCGGCGTCGCGGGGGAAGTCGAACCTGACCCGCATGGAGAGAACCGAAGGGTCCCTGGCCACGAGCTCCTCGAACAGCTCCAGCTCGTCGCGGGGAGAGCTCTCCCTGTGGACCACGAACGCCAGCCTCCCCCGGTCGGCCAGGGCGCCCGCCGCGGCGGCGAAGAATGGCTCCAGCGGGATGTAGCCCAGCACCCAGCTCGAGAAGACCACGTCGAAGCCCCCCCCGGCCGCCAGCGCCTCGAGAGCGTCTCCCGGCTCGAACCGGACGTTCTCGATCGCCAGCGCTCTCGCCCGCGCCCGGGCCTGGCCCAGCATTCCCTCCGACAGGTCCACGGCCACCACGCTGGCACAGCTCGAGGCGAGCCGGACGGTGCCGCAGCCGGTGCCGCAGCCGGCCTCGAAGATCGTCTCGTGTCTCCGGAGCCCCAGTTGCGCCACGAGCTGCTCCACCGGCTCCCGGGCCTCCGAGGTCCACCACCGGTCGTACTCGTCGTGGACCGAATCGTAGGCCTCCTGCAATTCGTTTCGACCCGCGTCCCGGGCGGCGGCCCGCACGGCGAAGAACCGCGGCACCGGGTGCTCCCGCTCCAGGCACCGGGAGCACAGCTCCTCCGTCACCGGGGGCGGCGTGGGCGGCGGCCCCCCGGGGATGTGGCGGGCCAGGGTGCGGCCGACGCAGGTGGTCCGGGGCCTCTCGAAATGGCGCCCCATCCTCTCGAGCACCGCCGCGAGCGGCTCCGTGGCCACGTTGCCGAACGAGATCGGCACCAGGTTGCACGGACACACCTCCCCGGCGCCGTCGATGTACAGGTGGGTCAACCCGGCGCCGCACCCGAACGCCTGCTCCGATTCCAGGTAGGTGAACGTCGAGAGGATCGGCAGATCGTCGTCCCGGGCCACCTGTCTCTGGTAGTCGAGGATCCGGTCCCGCTCGCAACCGGTGAGCGCCACGTCGCTTCTGCCGGCCAGGCGGCCGGTGATCGACGGCTCCAAGAGGTGCACCTCCAGCGCCCCGCATCTCCTGGCGAACCGGAGGAACGGCCAGAACACCTCGGGCTCCAGGAGCTCGCGGGTCGCCACGGCGACGACGTACGGGTACAGGCCGCTCTCGGCACAGACCCTCAACGCCGCCAGCGCCGTCGCGAAGGCGCCCGGTCTGCCCCTGAGGCGGTCGTGGACCTCCGGCTCGGCAGAATCGAGGCTCACCCCGACCCCGAACACCCCGACCCGCTTCAGCCGGTCCGCCCGTTCCCGCGTCAATCCGTCGCCGGTGGTGCCGAGGATGAGACAGGTCCGCCGGTCGAAGCACCCGGCGATCTCCTCGAGATCCGCACGAAGCAGCGGCTCTCCACCGGTCAAGGTCACCATCACCGACGACAGAGCCGAAAGCTCCGTGGCGACCCGTCGCGCCGTCTCCAGCGGGAGGTCGTCCTGGGATCGCCCGGCGTTGTAGCAGTGCCAGCAGCGATAGGAGCACCGGTTCGTCACCGCCCAGGTGACCGAGTAGAGACTCCGCTCCCCGGTCTGGCCGAGCTTGTTGAACTGCTCGGCCATGTTGTCCAGCGCCCCGCTGGGGATCGGGGGAAAGCTGGTGTTCACGACGAACCGGTCGTCGAACGACACGACCTTCTCGCCGGCCAGGTACTCCTTGAAGAAGGCGGCCACGGCCGGATGGATCCACTGCGACCTTGCCTTCGTCCACCGCGAGCCTGTGGAGCGGCGTTCCCGGGTAGATCCGGATGCCCGCGCCCAGGCGCACGAACTCCGGTTGCAGCGACTCCATCTGGGCCACGCTCTCGGCGACCGTTTCGGCGGTCTCGCCGGGGCCGCCCAGCAACAGGAAGCACTGGGCCCGGACGGACCGGCGCCTCAGGCTCTCGATGGCTCGTCGGGCCTCGGCGGCGGTGTAGTCCCTTCCGAGCGCGCGGAGCACCGGATCGGAGCCGCTCTCGTTGCCCACGTCGGCGACCCGGAGCCCGGCCCGGGACATCAGCGCCACGAGACTGTCGTCGAGCCCCGCCGGGTGGAGCAGGGCGCGCCACTCGAGTCGCTGGAGCCCCCGCTTCAGGATCTCGTCGCAGATCGCCCGGGCGTGATCCGGGGGATCGTTGAACATGGCCGACAGGAAGTGCACCCGCCGCACGCCGTGGCGCCCCACCACGAGCTCGAGCTCATCGGCGACGGACGACGCGTCGCGGAGGCGAGTCGTCATCCCCTGGATCAGCGGCGTGGAGCAGTAGATGCCGCGCTTGGGACAGCCACGGCTGATCTCGACCGGTACCGGCCCGGGGACCCGCTCCTCCGAGAAGGCCTCGTGGTAACGCGACAGGTCCAGAGTCCCGTGGTCCGGCAGGTCGGACGGGAAGCGCTCCCAGAGCGCGGGCACGATCGAGCCGACCTCCGGCAAGGCCCCCCCCACGACGAGGTGTCCCGACGATCCGGCGGGCCGCTCGCCCCTCTCGAGGCTTCCGACCAGCGCCGGGAACGCCCCCTCTCCGTCGCCGACGATCCCGTAGTCTCCGTGGAGCAGATCGATCAGCGGCCAGGGGAACATGGAGTAGCCGGTCCCTCCCAGCACCAGCAGGGGGGCGCGGGGGGCCTGCCGGATGACGTCGACCAGCCCGATCAGGTCGGAGACGAACCAGATGGGGGACGATCGGTCCTGGTCGTCGATGTTCCGGATCGACAGCCCCACCACGTCGGGGGAGAACCGGGCCAGCGTGCGGCCCAGATCGCTCGTCGGGGCGTCGGAGAACATCAGGTCCAGCATCTGGACCGTGTGGCCGGCGCGGGACAGCGGCCCCATCAGGCAGGCCAGCCCCAGCGGCACCGGCAGGGTGACCTTTCTGCACCGGTTGGGACTCACCAGCAGGATGCGCATGCCCGGATCCCTCCTCGAGTCGAAGGTCCGTACATTCTACCACCGGCGCCCCGGTCGGGCACGCCGGCGGCCCGGACGGCCTCGAGGGTCACTTCCAGTGGCCCGGGCTGTAGTCCTTGATCGTGACCACTCCCCCCATCAGAGGGGGAGGGTCGTCCGAGTGGACCGTGTCGACGAAGACCGCGATCGCTCCGGGAAACGCCTCCCGGAACAGGTTCACGTTGGCCGGCTCGTTGTCGAAGCCTCCGACCACCGTTCCCAGCCTGGCGATCTCCCCGACGGTCTGGCGCTTGAAGTCCAGGTCGTCGACCCTCCGGGTCGGCTTCATCATCAGGCGCACGCCGGGCCCAGGAACCGGAAACCCGGCTCGCCTGAGGGAGAGGATCGTCCCGGCCTCCATGTTGCGGGTGTTCCTCCCGGTCAGGTAGACGATCGTCGCTCCGGATCGAACCAGCAGGTCGACGTACGCCACGGACCCCGGCAGGGGCTGGTCCTGGCCGAGGTACCGATTCGAGAAGAAGAAGAGCGACCACCGGCGGAGGGCCGAGCTCCTGAGCTCCTGCCCCTTGATGCCACCCATGTCCATGATCGTGGCCAGGTGGTAGGGCATCTTCTCCGGGTCCAGGGCGGCGATGGACGCCTTCATCGGATCGTGCTGGGCCGGCAAGCGGGCGGCCCAGTCCACGAAGATCCGCTTGGTCCGGTAGCTGACCCGGTAGAGCGTGTCGTCGAGATCGAAGATCACGACCGGGATCTGCTTCTCCCGACGAACCGCCCTGACCCGGTCGACCACGTCGCTCATCGGCCCCGGCGGGCAGGATGCCCGGATCTCGGCCCACGTCGCCCCGGAGAGTACGAGCAGGGCGAGCAGGGCGTTCGCCGCATGGAACCGTCTCACGGACTGGACCCTCCCATGACCCGGCGCCTCGCCGGGTCTTGTCGGACGCCTGGCGGATCGGTCCCGGATGAGTTATCGTGCTCATCCCGCGACGACCGTTCCCGGGACCGAGGCGTCACCCGGACGATCCGGCGACGGTCTCTTCCGAGGAGGCGACGGCATGTCCAGAT
>JACQZM010000043.1 GCA_016213885.1 Candidatus Rifleibacteriota bacterium
TCTCGTGAGCCCGCGAGGCGATCACGATCCCGGAGCTCTCGACCGGGATGAACGGGAGCGCCGGGCCGGCGCTGCCCCCTCCGGTCAACCAGGCCACGGCTCCCCCGAGCACCACGAGCGGCAAGATCAGGGCCGGCAGCGGCAGCCTCGAGGCCACGCCCTTGATCTTCTCCGCAACGGTCTGGACCGGGGCGGTGGGCGGCGAGGCCTTGACCGTCTTCGAGGCCACCATGGCGCGGGTCGGTCTGCTGCGGGCGCTGCCGTCGACCGCCGCCGGCGCCGGCCCGGGGGGCGGGGTCTCCTTGGCGGGCGGGTGCTCCATGCCGACGAGCTCCTCCGCCGTGACGTTCTCCCGGTCTGCTATCGCCCGCTGGATCTTCCTCGCCAGCACCGATCGGTCGCCGCCGGACGTGGACCGGGCCAGCCGGCAGATCTCCGGCAGCACCGCCCGCGTGCCCTGGCTGGCCAGGGCGTCGGCCTCCTTCTGCAAGAGCGCCGGAAACGCCTCGGTGGCGAACAGCTTCAGGAGAATCCGGTCCGCCGCCGCCGGGTCCAGCAGCGACAGGCAGTAGATGGCCGCGTCGCGGGCGCTCTCCTTGGGGGAGGCCGCCATCCGGTCGAGGGCGGCCACGGCCTGCTCTCTGTCGAACTTGAGCAGCGCCTTGACAGCGTTCCCGGCCACCCGGTGGTCCGGGTGCTCCAGCAGCGGAACGAGGATGGGAATGACCAGGTCGTCGCCGATGAGGTCCAGCGCCTCGACCGTGTTGGCGCACACCCGCGGGTCCGAGTGCCTGAGATACGGCTGGAGCACCCGGATGTGGGTCGCGTCGCCCAGCACGCCTATCCCCTTCACGAGCGACGCGATGACCCAGGCGTCCTGCTCGCGCTGCAGCACCCGCAGCAGGATGGGCAGCGCCTTCTTGTCGCGGGCCTCCATGACCTGGCGCATCGCCTCCAGGCGGACCTCCGCCTCCTCGGCGTTGAGCGTCGCGTACAGGTTGGACAGGTCGATGCCCTCGGGCCCGACGACCTTGACCTGGTCGCGCAGCTGACCGGCCAGGGACTCCTTGATCTTGGAGTAGAACCGCTTGGCCAGGTAGCGGAGCTCGGCGCTGGGGTCCTCCGCGGCGATCCTCTTCAGGCGATCGAGGAGCTGGGCGTTGTGCCGGGTGGACGCGAGCGCCGCGAGGGCGTTCCTCCTGGTGCCCTCATCCTCCGATGCGAGATCGAACTCCAGCTCACGGAGATTGCCTGCCCCCGGGTCGTTCATCGCCGAGACTATACCATCGGCTCTCGAGCCGGTGCCACCTCACGAGCGCGTCAGATCGGCTCGCCAGGCGGCGTCATCAGCGAACACCCATCTCCTGGTACAGCTGGTCGAGCTGTCGGCCCGAGTCGGGGGCAGCGCTCGACGAACTCCGGGGCGTCGGCGCCGGCTGCGCCACTCCCGGCGGCGTCACGGCCCGACCGTGCGCTTCGGGCTGTCGGCCCGCGTCGTGGGCAGGGCTCGACGGACCCTGGGGGGCCGGCGCCGACAGAGCCACTCCCGGCAGCGCGGCCGCCCGCCCGTACCCGTCGAGCTGCGCCAGCGTGTCGAGAACCTCCCCGGGACCGAGGGAACCACCGAGCGCCGCGAGATCCAGCGGGGCCTTGCCGGCCGGCGCTTCCAGGGTCCGGGTCAGCGCCTGCAGCCGCTCCCCCACGGCCACCTGGAACCGGGCCCGCTCGTCGTCGAACAGCACGGAGCGAAGACCATCGGCGCGGGCGCCCTCGATCCGCAGGAACTCCGACAGAGCCTTGCTGGAGGCCCCGCCGGGCGTGCGATCCGTGGTGAGCCCCTCGTAGCGGAGGTTGGGGCCGTTGCGCCACGTCTCGTGCGAGAACGACGGGAGCATCACCGGGTAGCCGGACCGGTGGAGCGCCGCCAGCACTCCGAGGAGCGAGTCGATCTCCTGGAGGGCCTTCTTCCCGTTCTCGCTCCGGGGGTCCGTTCCCCTGGCGAACGCGACCTCGAGAAGCTCGAACACCCTCTTGTACGCCTTGTCGCCGAGATCGCGCGTCAGCCCCTGGACCACGGTCGGATCGGCCCTCACGGCCGCCCTGGGGGCGACCCTGGGCAGGTCCGGCCTGCGGCGCACCAGGAACTCCCTGGGGACCTCTCCCTGCACGAGCGCCCGGGCCGCGCTGTCGGCCCGTCCGGCCACCTCTCGATAGGCTCGCTCCCGGATGGTCTCCACGTAGGCGGCCGAGAGGCCCGGCCGCTTCAACAGGGCCGCGAGGCCGCTCGCCCAGGCGAACACCCCCTCGTCGTTCGTGGTCTGGAGCCGCCCCATCTGCTCCTCCACGGCCTTCTCGACCGCCTGGAGCTCCCCCGGGGCGAGCCGCTCGGCCTGGGCCTCCTGCACCTTCGCCATGACCGACGGGATCGCCTCCCCGTCCAGGGAGTCGGGGTCGTAGTCCTTTCCCATCAAGGCCAGCATGGTCGGCACGATGTCGATGACGCGGGCGGTCTGGACGACTCCCGGCGTCAAGTCCGTGCCGTTGAAAGCGACCACGGTCCAGGCCTCGTCGACCGTGAGCCCGCCGTGCTTCGACTTGGACTTGCCCTCGTCGACCAGGTCGCCGATGGAGATGTACTGACCCGCCGACAGGAACAGGTCCGGGGAACGATTGCGCTCGCCGAACGCCTGGTAGTTCTGCACCACCGCATCGGGGTAGTTCGTGTCCAGCGTGGCCAGCTGCCACTCCCGCGAGTGGTGGTAGCCGTCGTCGAGCAGGTGCTTGACCCGGGCGTCGCCGGCGTAGCCGAACGGGTCGTTCCCGGACAGGACCCTGTACCGGTACATCGGCCGTCCGGAGACGTCCTTCCTGTCGATGGCGGCCTCCCCGCCCTTGGCGAAGACGTGCACCGTGTCCGTCTTCGCGTCGAGCGCCGTGGCGAACGAGATCGCTCTCTCCGCCACGGCCATGGCCGGTATGTCGAGCATCTTGCCGTGATACGGATAGGCCCTGAGCAGCTCGAGCGGCGGCCGGGCGTCCCAGATCTTCTCGCCGTTCGGTCTCATCGTCGGGAAGTAGAGGAGGGCGTGGCCCTCGCCCGAGGCGCAGACCAGGTCGAACGTACTCAGGTCGTCGGGGGTGTTCCCCTTGATCCTCTGGCCGAACACCTGGACCCAGATCTTGTCGACGGCCCGGGCTCCCTGCTGCTCCTTCACGAACCGGTCGATGGACACGCACTCCCGGATGTCCTGCTGGCCGTGGTCTCCGCCCAGCGCCACGAAGTAGCGCACGGTGACGCCGGCCTTCTGTCGCTCATGGACCGTATCCATGAAGAGCTCCATCGCCTCGCCCACCTGGGCGTCCACCGACTCGTACTCCGCGATCTGGTCGGCCCCGAGAGCCCCGTTCCCGTGCTCCTTGTGATCGAACCAGCCGTTGTACACCACGGTCAGATGCGCGGGAAGGCCGCCGGTGAGCTTCCTCTTGAGGTCGCGCCAGGCGAGCTGCAGCTTGCTGCGGATCTCCAGCGGCTTGTACTGCAGGTTGTAGAGGATGGAGATGTGGGAGTCCGACCCCCGGTGCAGCGCCGGCCCGAACGAGATCGCGTCGTCCGGCCCGTCGAAGTACTCCCAGATCGTCTTGACCGAGGGGGCGATCCACTTGTCCCAGTCGAACGCCTCGGCCAGCACGTACAGCACCGGGTAGCGCTTCGTGATCCGGTCGAAGAAGTACAGGCTGGGCAGGCCGTGGCGCCCGGAGTTGCAGCCCGTGAGCACCGACGGCATGGCCGTGCCGGTGATGGTCGGGAACACCGTCGTCGCCTTCTTCACCCAGACGCCCTGGTCGATGAAATACTTCTTCACATTCGGCAGGATCGCCCGGCCCTGGTAGCCGTTCACGGCGAAGTCGTGGAAGGCGTCGCCCCGGGCTCCGTCGATGATGAAGATCAGGCCGTACGTTTCGACCGCCGCGGCGAACGCCGTCGCCTGCGCGGCCGCCAGCATCACCACGGCACAGAGAACGATCGTCCGGATGTGGCGCATGTCCTGGACTCCTTCCCTCGGGGCGCTCTGGCACGCAGAGCCGGAGGAGAAGATGATACCACGGGAGGGCGGGATCGGATAGCCGGGAACGACCCCAAGATCCGGCGAGGCGCCGGATCTTGGGCTTTCCTACTATTGACAATAGTAGCCGGTTCCATCTATATTCTGAGCCGCATGGCCAGAAGCGGAACACACCTCCGGCCTCTCGGCGATCTGGAAGAGGCCACCATGGACCTTCTCTGGGCTGCAAGCCCGCTGACGGTCCGTGAAGTCGCCGCCAGGCTGGAGCTCGCGGACCGGAAGCTGGCGTACACGACCGTGATGACCACCCTGGATCGCCTCTTCAAGAAGAGCCTGCTCCGGCGTCACGCCGAGAACCTGGCGTTCACCTACGAGCCGGCGCTCTCGAAGGACGACTACCGGCGGCGAGTCCTCGAAGGGGTCGTCAGCGATCTTCTGGAGCACTCGGAGGGCACCGAACCGGTGCTGGCGGCGTTCGTCGACACCACGGCGGAGCTGGGGGAAGAGACTCTCAAGCGTCTGGAGGAGCTGGTCGCTGAGCGCCGGAGGGCCGGACGGTGATCGACCCGGTCGCTCTGCTGGCCTTCGGGCTCGTGTTTCTGGGTACATCCCTGGCGCTCTCCGGTCTGCTGGGAGCGGTACTCCGGTGTGGACGCTTCCTCCGGCCGGGGTCGGGTCCGCTGGCCCGACGAAGAGCCGCGACGCTGGTTCTCGCGCTGCCGCCGATCCTGGCTCTGGGCCTCGTCCTGGTTCTGGCTGCCGAGTCGGCTCAGAAGCTCGCCTCGGGGACGGACCACTGCCTCGATCATGGGCACCACCTCCATCTGTGTCTCGTCCACGGTGGAGACTGGGCTTCGAGGCCGCTGGCCGTGGCGTTCGTGGCGGTGCTGGTCGTCGTGATGACCCTGCGGTCCGGCAGGAGGGCCGTGGAGCTGCTCTTGGGTCAGCGCGCGGCTCGTTCGTTCAAGAGGCTCGGTCGGCCGCTCACGGCGGACGGTCTGTGCCGCGTCGTGCCGTCGAGCCAGACGTTCGCCTTTGCCCTGGGCGTTCTGGAACCGGTCGTGGCCGTGTCCTCCAGGACGTGGGCCAATCTCGCTCCGGGTCACCGGCAGGCGCTGCTGGCGCACGAGAGGGCTCACGTGGACCGGCGAGACCTGATCGCCCGCGAACTCCTGTGGACGGCATCGCTGTTCGGCCTGCCGGCCACCGTCCGGCACGCCCTCTCCCTCTGGCAGCTCGCCTCCGAGCAGCTGTGCGACCGCCAGGCTGCGGGCGCCGCCGGCGGTCCCGGCGTCGTGGCCGAGGCCATCCTGGCGGTGGCCCGGCTGTGCAAGACGCCCCCACCGCTGCCGCCCGCGGCTCTCGGGGCCGACAGCTTCGTGGTGGAACGGATCGAGTCGCTGCTGAGCGACGAGCCGGAGAGCGCCACGGCGGCGGCTCGACTCCTCGACGCGGGGGTGCTCTGCGGCCTCGTCTTCATTCTGGGCTGCGCCCTCTTCTCCGAACCGCTCCATCATCTGCTGGAGACCTTCCTGGGGTGAGCGCCACGTGAGGACATCCGGTCTCCCGCTCGGTCCTCTTCTACTATCGTTGGTAGTAGCCTGTCTGCGCGAGAGCGCCTCGAAACTCCGTGGCAGAAGGTCCCGTGACGGTCGACCCGGTCCGATCGAGCCGGACGCATCTCGAAGGAGCCCAACCGTGTCTCGTCTCAACTGTCCCGGGGCTGCCGGCATCCTGCTGCTGGCCTCGACGCTGGCCTTGGCCGGAGGCCCGGCCCTGTCCGTCGACGAGGCGGTGGATCGGGCACTCCGGTCCGGCGAGATCGACGCCCGGGTGCAGGGCGTCGAGGAGGCGCTGGGTCGCCTGCAGCAGAAGCGGGCGTGGCCGAGCGCCGTCGTCACGTACGACCGCCAGCACATCCTCGACAGGAACGGGTCCCCCGGATTCGCCCAGGACCTCTTGAAGCTCGAGCAGCCGCTCGTCGCCGCAGGGCTCAGGGCAGGCCGCACGATGGCCGGCGAGGGAGGAGTCGAGGTCGCCCAAAGAGAGCTGGCGATGACCCGCAACAAGAAGATCCTCGAGGTGCGGAAGGCGTTTGCTCGAGTCCTGGAGGCGCAGCGGGTCGTCGAGATCTACGGTCACAGTCGGGTGCACATCAGGACCGCCCAGGAGATCATCCGGGCGCGCGTGAGGGCCGGGGAGTCGTCCCGGTACGAGAACGTGAGGATCGAGCTCGCGGATGCCCAGGAGCGGGATCAGGCGACGGCGGCCGTCGTGGACCGGACCCGGGCCGTCTCGGAGATGGCGTCAGCCATGGGCGTCTCGCTGCCCCCGGACACCGTCGTCACCGGGACCCTGCCGGGCCCGCTCTTCTTCGACCCCGACGACTCCGCGGAGCCACGGTCCATCGCCACGGCTCCCGGCGCGCCGGATCGCGCCGGGCCCGTCGCGAAGCGCCCGGCCCGCGGAGCGACGGAGGAGGCGCTGGCCAGGCGACCCGAAGTGGCCCTGGAGCTCTGGCGTGTCCGTCAGGCCGAGATGGACGAGCGGGTCGCGAAGGCCGAGATGCGGCCCCAGTTCGCCATCGGCCTGGGCTACATGGGCTTCGACCAGTCCGGCATGGCGTCCCAGAGCGGCTACAACGCCATCGTGAGCGTCAGCCTTCCGTGGAGCGAACGCCGCCGGGGGGAGATGGCCACGGCCAGAGCCCGCACCAGGGCGGCAGAGTACTCCAGGACCGCCACCACCGCGAGGGTCACGGCCGAGATCGAGGGATCGAGACAGAATCTCCAGGCCGCCAGCGCGAGACTCCATGAGGTTCTATCCCGCCAGCAGACCAAGGTCGACGAGATGGTCTCGATCGCCGAGACGTCGTACCGGGCGGGCCTCCACAGCCTGCTCGAGTTGCTGGATGCGTATCGTCTGGAACGTGATTTCCAGATCGCCCGCGTCAGGGCGCAGGGGGCTCTGCAGCAGGCCCTCGAAGAGTACTGTCACGCGGTCGGCGTACCGCCGATCGCAATCCTCGCGAGGAGTCGAGATGCTCGCACGAAGTGAGAGGGACCGCCCCGGAGGACAGGGCGCCGGACGGCCCGCCTGCCGGAGGCCGATGGAGTCGCTGCTGATCCTGGGCGCAGCCGCCCTCTGCCTGTCGTGCCCCGCCCTCGGGAGCGGAGATCATCACCACCGGTCCGAGGCGTTCACCGCGTGGACCACCCGGGCGGACATCTTCATGGAGTATGTCCAGCCCGTGGCGCGCAAGGAGGCCCGGTTCACCATCCACCTGACCGAGCTGAAGGAGTTCCGGCCGATCGCGAAGGGCACCGTGACCATCCGGCTCGTGAAGGGGGGCTCGCCGCCCGTGGAGGGCAAGGTCGACAGGTGCACGCGAGCGGGCATCTTCCATCCGACGGTGACTCCCCCCGAGCCGGGCGACTACCGCGCGGAGGTGCTCGTCACCGGGCAGGAGCTCGTGGAGTCTTTCCCGGTCGGCACGATCCGGGTCCTCGCCGCCGGAGAGAGCCCGCCCCCCGCCCCCGAGGAGAGTCCCGGCGGCGACCTGGTGCCGTTCCTGAAGGAGCAGCAGTGGACGATCCCGTTCAGGACGGTGGTGGCGGCCCAGCGCGAGCTGAATGACGCGGTCCACGTCCTGGGTGAGATCAAGGCCAAGCCGGGATGTCGGGTCGAGGTCACCTCTCCCGCGGAGGGGCGCGTCATGTCGACTCCGCCGACCCTCGGACACCGTGTGCACGCCGGAGACACGCTGGCGGAGATCGCGCCGTTTCTCGCCCCCGAGGTCGACCGGCCCCAGGTGGAACAAGAGGTCAAGCAGGCGCAGGCCGAGCTGACTCTGGCCGCCGCAACGCTCCTGCGCACCCAGGGGCTGGTCGAGAAGGGTGCCATGCCGGAGAAGGAGCTGAGCGCGGCCCGGACGCAGCACGCGATCGCCGGTGCGAAGCTCCAGTCGGCGAGTCAGCGGCGCGAGGCGTTCGTGGGGACGCAGCAGCACACGAGCGGTGGTGCCGGGGCAGACCGGCATTTCCGGGTGCGGGCACCCATCGGGGGCCTGGTCACGCGGATCGAGTTCACGAACGACCAGCAGGTGACCCGTGATCGCTTTCTGATGGAGCTCACTGACCTCAGGCGCGTGTGGATCGAGTTGCGCGTCTTCGAACCCGACCTGCCGCTCGTGCGGCAGTCCATCGGCGCCGTCTTCACGCTTCCCGGGTTCGAGAAGTCGTTCGATCTGGGTCAGCTGTCCGGAAAGGTCGTACACGTCGGCCCCTGCCTGGAGCCGGCCAGTCGAACGGCCCCGATCGTCTACGAGGTGACCAATCCGGAGGAGAGGTTCCCCATCGGAGGCTTCGTCGAGGCCGAGATCCTCACCCGGAGATCGGGACGCTACCTGAGCGTGCCGATCGAGGCCCTGATGGAAGACGGGAACAGGAACGTCCTCTTCGTGCACGTCTCCGGCGAGGCGTTCGAGCGACGGTACGTGGTCACCGGGGTGCGAGACCGCGGGTACGTCGCCATTCTCGAGGGGCTCAAACCCGGCGAACGGGTCGTGACGACCGGCGCCTACGAGATCCTCCTCTCCACCAAGTCCGCTGCCATCCCGCAGCACGGCCATGCTCACTGAACCCCATGTTTGAGCTCCTCATCGCACGATCGATCGAGTCCCGCCTCCTGGTCGTGGCCGCGGCCCTGATCCTCCTCGTCGCCGGGACGCTGGTGAGCCTCCGCCTGCCTGTGGACGTGTTCCCGGATCTCACGGCTCCCACGGTCACGGTGCTGACCGAAGCTCATGGACTGGCTCCGGAAGAGGTCGAGCAGCTGGTGACCTTCCCCATCGAGACGGCGCTCAACGGTGCTCCCGGCATCCGTCGGGTCCGGTCGTCGTCGGGGATCGGGATCTCCGTCGTGTGGGTCGAATTCGACTGGGGAACCGACATCTACCTGGGCCGTCAGATCGTGAACGAGAAGCTCGGTCTGGTCCGGTCGCTGCTCCCTCCTGATGTCCCGGCCCCGGTGCTCGCGCCGGTCTCGTCGATCATGGGCGAGATCATGTTCATCGGGCTCGGCGGGGACGTGTCGCCGGCGGAGCTCCGCGACACCGCCGACTGGGTGCTTCGCCGGCGGATCCTCGCCGTTCCCGGCGTCTCCCAGGTGATCGCGATGGGCGGGGACGTCAAGGAGTACCAGGTCCTGGTGTCGCCGGCGAAGATGGCCGCGTTCAAGATCTCCCTCGACGAGATGGAGAGGGCGCTCCGGACGTCCAACCAGAACTCGTCAGGCGGCTTCCTGACCCTGTCGGCCCAGGAGTACCTGATCCGTGGCATCGGGAGGATCCAGAGCAAGGCCGACATCGAGCAGACGACGGTGGCCCTGCGCAACGGCCAGCCCATCCAGGTCCGACAGCTGGCCCGCGTGGTCGTCGGCCCCGCGTTCAAGCGGGGGGTCGCCTCGGTGAACGGGAAGCCTGCCGTCGTGCTGGGCCTGCTCAAGCAGCCGGGGGCGAACACGCTCGAACTGACCCGGAAGCTCGACCATTCGCTCGCGGAGATCTCGCGCTCCCTCCCGAAGGGCATGGTGATCCACAAGGGGCTGTTCCGGCAGGCGGACTTCATCAAGGTCGCCGTCGAGAACGTGAAGGCCGCACTCAGGGATGGAGCGCTCCTGGTGGTGGTGATCCTGTTCCTGTTCCTGCTGAACTTCCGGACCACGTTCATCACGCTGACGTCGATCCCTCTCTCCCTGATCGTGGCGGCCCTGATGCTGCGGCTGCTCGACCTCTCGATCAACACGATGACCCTCGGCGGGATGACCATCGCCATCGGGGCGCTGGTCGACGATGCGATCGTGGACGTGGAGAACATCTTCCGGCGCCTCAGAGAGAACTCGGTTCTTCCTCCCGAGACTCGCCGCAGCCCGCTGGAGGTCATCTACAGGGCTTCCATCGAGGTCCGCACCTCGATCGTCTACGCGACTCTGGTCATCGCCCTGGTCTTCCTGCCGCTGTTCTTCCTGTCGGGGGTCGAGGGGCGGCTGCTGCAACCGCTGGGGATCTCGTACGTCACGGCCATCGCGGCGTCGCTCATCGTGGCGCTCACCGTGACGCCGGCCCTGTGCGCCTACCTGCTCACCGGGTCGCGGTTTCTGGAGCGCCAGGGCGAGAGTCTCCTCGTTCTGGCGCTGAAGGCGGTCTACTCCATCGCGCTCCGGGTGGTCCTGTGGATGCCGCGGACCGTCGCGGTGGCGGCCCTGGGCCTGACCGTCGCGGCGGCGATGCTCATCCCTCGCATGGGACGGACGTTCTTGCCGGAGTTCAACGAGGGGGCTCTGACCATCTCGGCGGTGACGATGCCCGGAGCGTCTCTTGCGGAATCGGACAAGCTGGGGCGGGTCGTGGAGGAGACGCTGCTTTCGATCCCGGAGGTCACGGCCACGTGCCGGCGGACCGGGCGCGCCGAGCTCGACGAGCACGCCCAGGGGGTCAACTCCGCGGAGATCGATGTCACTCTGAAGCTGGGGAGCCGCCGCAAGCCCGAGATCCTGGCGGACGTGAGAAAGGCGTTCGAGCTGATTCCCGGCCTGGTCAACGTCATCGGTCAGCCGCTCTCGCATCGCATCGATCACCTGCTGTCCGGGACCCGGTCGGCCATCGCCATCAAGATCTTCGGTCCGGATCTGGGGCAGCTCAGATCGGTGGCCACTCAGGTGAGGAACGTGATCTCGCCGATCGAGGGGCTGGTCGACCTCTCGGTCGACCAGCAGCACGAGATCCCGCAGCTCAGGATCCACTTCGACCGCCAGCAGGTGTCCCGGTTCGGGATCACGGTCGGCGATCTGGCCGAGCGTATCGAGATCGCCCTGGCGGGCCGCGTGGTCAGTCAGGTGTTCGACGAGGGGAGGACCCGCGATCTGCTCCTGCGGTACGACGACAAGAGCAGGGGCGACCTGGAGGCGATCGCCAATGCTCTCATCGACGTGCCCGGCGGAGGCAAGGTTCCGCTCAAGGTTTTGGCCCGCCTCGTCAAGGGGCAAGGGCCCAACACGGTGGAGCGGGAGAACGTGCAGAGGAAGATGGTGGTCTCCTGCAACGTCGCCGGGCGAGACCTCGTCGGGGTGGTCAACGACATCCGACGTCGCGTGGAATCCTCGGTGACCCTCCCCGGGGGGTACTACATCATCTACGGTGGCCAGTTCGAGTCGGAGCGGGAGGCGCTCCGTACCATCCTGCTCCTGTCGGGCCTGTCGATCGTCGGGATCTTCCTGCTGCTCACCATCGCCCTCGACTCGGCGCGGCTGTCGATCCTGGTGATGGTGAACCTGCCCCTGTCGCTGATCGGTGGAGTCCTGGCCGTGTACCTGACCACGAAGGTGCTCTCGGTGGCCTCTCTTGTAGGATTCATCACGCTCTTCGGCATCGCGTGCCGCAACGGGATCATGATGATCACCCACTTCCAGCACCTGCTGGCCGAGGGCAAACCTCTTCGCGAGGCGATCGAGCAGGGCTCCATCGAACCGGAGGCGTACCCGGGGCCGCTCGGTCCGGCGCTAGCCCCGCGGGGATTCGCCACGGCGGCCGGGCACCGGCACTCCCCACTTGTGACACGACACCGGATCGGGTCCGGCGCGGTCGCCGGTGATCGACCAGGCGCGGGCGCGGCAGCCGCCACGGCATCGGCCGAAGGCCGGGCAGCCCAGACAGTCGCCCAGAGCGCCCAACGAGAAGTCGAACAGCGTGGGGCACGACCGACGGTCGCGCGACGAGTGGTAGACCTGCTCCAGCGAACGCTCGGGTAGACGCCCGAGCTCCTGCCCGACCGTCTCGAAGAAGTGGCAGCCCGACACGCGGCCCCCGGCTGACACGTACAGCTTGTCGACCCCGGCCAGGCACGGGAGGAGGCCAGGCGGAGGATCCCGGATCTCGTGCTCGTCGGGAAGCGCGTCGTAGGTGTCGCGCACGCGCCCGGGCTCCATCAGAAGAGACGGCTCGCCGGCCGCGCGACCCATGGGAGACACGGTGGAGACGCGGAGCCCCAGCACCCCCAGCTGCTCCTTGCAGAAGCGACGGAACTCGACCAGCGACGCCTCGTTTCCCGGGTGCACGACCGTGGTGACGAACACCCTGTTGCCAGCGGCCACGAGCTGCCTGATCCCGGCCACGGCGAGGACGTACGCCCCCTGTCCCCGGAGAGCATCGTGGGCCTCCTCGAAGCCGTCCAGGCTCACGTTCACGCGCGCCGGCCGCGCGGCCGCGAGCCGCGCGGCAACGCTGGCGGAAACGGTGGTCCCGTTCGTGAACAGAACCGTGCGGAGCCCTTCGGAGGATGCCCGCTCGATCCACTCGACGCAGGCCGGATGGAGCAGCGGCTCCCCTCCGTTGAACGAGATCTCGACCGCACCGAGCTCCAGCGCGCCGCGCAGCACCGCCTCGAACACCGACTCCGGCATCTCGACGCCGGAGAACCTGGCGAAGCAGTGCCGGCAGGCGAGGTTGCAGCGCCCCACCGGCTCCACCTCGAGCCAGACCAGATCGGACGCGGCCCTGCGCGGAATCGGTTCGAATTCGCCGTCCTCCACCAGCCCGCGGCGCTCGAGTCGTTCGACCAGCCGCAGGCCGGTTCCGGAACCCCGGTCGCCGCCGGAGAGGGCCCCCTCGATGGCAGAGATGGCCCTCTCATCGAGATCGACGTGGTAGGAAGACCGCAGGTGGAACAGCTTCAGGCGCCCCACCGATCGCTTGATCACCACGGCCCGCAATCGCATGGTCGAACCTGGACGTTCCGGCGGTCCGGCCGTCAGTACTTCGATGCCTCGAACGGCACCAGCACGTAGAGTCCACCGGCGGCGGTGGGCGTCCAGAGGGAAAGCGCCGACACGAGCCGCCCGGAGAACCGCACCGGGTTCGCCAGGTGGATCGTCCCATCGATGGTCAGGGTGTGGAGCAGTGTGCCCAGCGCCGTGATCACGGCACCCCCGGAACCGCCTCCCAGGAACTTCCCCTGCTTGTAGTCGATCACTCCCGGTAGCTTCCCGGTCGTGCCGCCCCTGGTGAGCATCGCGGCGAACCCCACGCCGCTGGCCTCCACGGTCAGCTCGGTCGGCAGCTCCGCGAGCTGATCGACCAGCTGAGGCGGAACCGGTGGGGCCCAGCGGTTGTTCCCGAGATGCAGCTTCCGGAGCTGGTCGAGCGTCACCGTCTGCCTGTGGCCGCCGAGGTTCGTCTCGATGCGGTCGAGCTCGTAGCGGACCCGGTATCGGCCGGCGACCCGGGCCGCGGAGGCCTGGAGCTCCTCCAGAGGAACCACGACCTTCTGCTGGAACTCCCGGAGCCGCGCCTCCACGTCCGCCCGGAGCCGTTTTGCCCCCAGGGCCAGCGCTTCGTGGGCGCGGCGGAGCTTCGCCGACGCTTCCTCGATCTGGCCGACCACCTCGCGCTCTCGACGGGAACGGTTGGCCACGGAGTTCGCCAGCTGGGCTTCGGTCTTGCGGATCTGCTCCTCCAGGCCCCGGCGGAGCCCCGGAAACCTCGGGTCCGCGGCGGCGTGCCGTCTCCTCAGGTCGGCCAGCGCCTTCTCCTGCAGGTCGATCACGCCCGTGAGAAGCCTGTGCTCGACGTGCCAGGCCTTCTCCAGAGCCGCCTTGGTCTGGCTGTAGGTCTCCTCCGGCGTCCTGGCTGGCGGCGCACCGAGCGCCGCCGAGTGGACGACGATCCCCAGCACAGCCGCAAGACCCGCGGCGATCGGACGGTTCGTCATCTGCGACCTCCCTGAAAGCGATGCATCGCATTCTACCGTGGACCGTGGCCCCACCACCAGCGCCTCGTCCGGCCCGGGTCGCGCCCCCGAGCGCGACTTCAAATGAATCCCGCCCCTCCGGGCTCGCCCGTTCAC
>JACQZM010000580.1 GCA_016213885.1 Candidatus Rifleibacteriota bacterium
AGCGCTATCTCGGGGGCGGGAAGTACGGCACTGGTATTAACTCGGATTATGGGCGTTACCGAATCCACAACATACCCGACATTGCGATTTCCGGCCGGCGCCACGATGACCCAGGTCTTATTCTTCTTGATGGGCGCCCCGGCGTTGCCGGAGGCGCCGCCCGAGGTGCCGTAGTTGCTGGCGTAGCCGGTCTGGCCGCCGGGGCCGGCGATCTGGCCGCCGGAGTCGGCGTAGACCACCTGGTTCACCGTCGGGGCCAGCTCCGGGTAGTAGCGAACGAGGTTCGTCAGCAGCTGCCAGGTGTTCTGCGGCTGGGTCCTGGCCATGACCTGGGTCATCTTCCACATCGCGTTCTGGCTCGCGCCCTGGGTGGCGATGTGGTAGAAGACCGTGGCGTTCCAGCCCTCGGTGTTGATCAGCTGCTGGGCGTTCTTGCCCCTGCCGTACCAGTTGGTCTGGATCGCCCCGGCCGGGTCCCCGGCGATGGTCTGGCGACCGGTGAAGTAGGCGCCGATGAACTCCGCCCACCCTTCGATGAACGCCAGCTTGTCATCGCTCACGGAACCGCCGGAGTGGGGCTTCGAGAGCCACGGCGTGTCCGGCAGGTTGTTGCGCCCTTCGGCCTTGGCCATGACGCCGTGAGCCACCTCGTGGACCAGCGTCTGCTCGATCAGCGACCGGTTCCCGGACCGGGCCACGTCGCCGCCCAGGGCGTAGACCACGCGGGGACTGGAGAAGCTGTACGCCTGGCCGTTCGGATAGATCACGGAGAACCGGCCCTTCCAGTCGTTGTACGAGCCGGACCGACTGTTGGTGACCTCGATGAACACCGGCTCCGTCTGGAAGTTGGCCTGGGCGTACTGCAGCTGCGCCCCGGTCACGCCCTGCTGCTGGAGAGCCGCCGCCACCTTCTCCTTCTGGACGGCGTCGTAGTACCGGGTCGTCTCGTACAGCGCCTTGGAGCTCTGGGTCAGCTCGAAGAGGCTGCTCAGATAAGTGTCTCGGGAGTCGGCCATCCGGAACATGGGATTGCCCTCGGCATCGGTCCCGGTCCGCACCAGGAAGACGACGTTGCCTGCCAGCGCCAAGGCGGGGAGTATCAGAAGAACGAGGAGGACGGCCACTGCGATTCGGGTCGATCGGAACATCCCAGGCTCCTTGCTCTATGGCCCAGTCGGGCAAACTCCCGATCCAGATAAATTGTAGGAACACCGCCGGAGAGTGTCAATCCGCGGCCGGACCGCCAGCTCCCGGGGACAGAGGACCCACCCTTACTACCGGGTCTTACTCCGAAAGGATGCCGGCCAGGGCATGAAAGTGTCGGATTCTTTCACCATCTTATGAGCCGGGCCGCGGACCGGCGTCCGGCCGGGCCCGGCCGGGTCGGACTTGCCATGACGCTCCATGAGTGCTATCCTGCTACCTCCGCCGGGCACCCACCCGAAGACCGTGAAGCTGTTCACAGATGGAGAGCAGCGGTTGTTGCTGGCTGCGCTCCTGGTGTACCTGGTGGCGACGGGCTTCTGCATAGTGATGCTCCAACCTGGTGGGGTAGATCCCCTGTGTACGCCACTCGCAGGCCCCACCGGACGGTCGAGCCGACCGTCGCTCCTTCCGGACGCAAGACGTTCCGGCGACGGAGTCGGCGGTGACCGCCGCGCCAGACGCTCCGGCGCCCGACCCGGGCCACGGCGCAGGGCCAGGCGTGCCTCCCCGGGAACCGGTCCTGTCGAGAGCCGACCTTCCCGTCACGGCGAGCCGGCGGTGAGGGCGTGAGTCACTCCCTCGTCCTGATGTCGGTCTTCTTCATCCTGGGGATCCTCATCGGCAACCGGCTCCCGCTGGCGCCCGGGTGGCTATGGGCGGTCCTGGCGGTCCTCATGGTCGCCGGCGCGGTGTCGCTGAAGCTGGGACGCCGGGCGCTGGGCCACCAGCTCCTGCTGGCGCTGGTCCTGACCGCCGGGGCGCTCCGCGTGCAGATCGCCTCTCCCTGGATCGACCCCACCCACTACCTGAGCCGCGACCGCCTCGGCCCGGGACGTTTCCAGGTGCAGGTGGTCGGCGACCCGTTCAGCGGCGCCGACCAGATCCGGGCCCCCGTGGAGATCAGGTCGGTCATCGAAGGAGAGCGCTGGGTGCCGCTGTCCGGCCAGGCCCGGCTGCTGGTGAACGCCGGCTCGGGTCCGCTCGTCCGCCCTGCCTACGGGGAGGTGCTGGAGCTGGACGGCGTGCTGGAGTCGCCGGGAGACCGGTTCGTCGGCCCGGGCAGACGGCTCAAGGATCAGTGGGCCTCCGAGGGGTTCCACGCCGTGCTCAAGCCCACCGGACAGATCAAGGTGCAGGCCCGGGACAGAGGCAGCCCGATCCACGCCAGTCTGTACGCGCTCCGGCACCGGATCAGCGGCGTCCTCGACCAGACCCACCCTCCGGAGGTGGCGGCGCTGATCCGGGCGCTCCTCCTGGGGATCCGCGACCTCGCGCCCGAGGTCATGGCGGACTACCGCATCACCGGCACCTACCACATCCTGTCCATCTCCGGATGCCACGTGGCGCTGGTGGCGGTGGCGCTGGCGGCCCTGTTCACCGGCCTGAAGGCCCCGCGGAAGCTGTCGGCGATCCTCATCGTGGTCGTCCTGATCGCCTACGCCTTCATGACCGGAGAGTCGCCCTCGGTGCTCAGGGCGACGTTCATGGCCTGTGTGTTCATTCTGGGCCAGCTCCTGGCCCGGCCGCTGTCGATCTACACGTCCCTGGCGTTCTCCGCGATCGCCCTGCTCCTGATCGACCCGCTCTCGATCTTCACGGCCAGTTTCCAGCTCTCGTTCCTGGCGGTGCTGTCCATCGCCTATCTCACCCCGCCGCTCATGACCCGGCTCGATTTTCTGCCGCCCTACCTGAACTCCCTGGTCTCCACGTCGCTTTCGGCCAGCCTGGGAACGGCGCCGGTGCTGGCCACATCGTTCGGCAGCCTGTCCCTGGTGAGCCCGCTGGCCAACCTGGTGGTGGTGCCGCTCTTCGGGATCATCATGCCGATCGCCATGCTGGCCATCGTGGGCAGCCTCTTCTCACCCTGGGTGCCGTTCTTCTTCGGAGCGGCCAACTACGGTTTCGTGACCCTGCAGCACAGGCTGATCCACGGCCTGGCCCAGGTCCCGTTCGCGTCGGTGGACGTCTCCGAGATCCCGCCGGTGGTCTGGGTGGTCTACTCC
>JACQZM010000581.1 GCA_016213885.1 Candidatus Rifleibacteriota bacterium
GCCCGGAGGCCCGGCCCGGGGGATCGACGGACCGCAAGACCCGCGCCCGGGCCAGGCCGAAGACCGCCACGAGGAGACCGGCCAGGATGAGCACCAGCGCCAGGGCCACCCGGTCGGGTCGTCCGTCCGGCGGCGAGGGCGGCGTCCACATCCAGGGGAGCCGGTACTTCAGCAAGGTCAGCACGGCGATCACGCCGTCGATCCAGCCGATCTTCTTTCCCTGAGCCACCGTGCGCGGCCTGTAGCTCACCGGCACTTCGTGGATGCGGTGGCCCGCCAGCAGGAGCTTGGCGGTGATCTCCGGCTCGATCTCGAACCCGGTCGACTCCGGAGCGAGCGACCGGAGCACCCGGGCGGGCATGCACTTGTAGGCGGTCTCGAGGTCCGTGACGGCGCCACCATAGAGAAGCCGCGTCAGCCGGTTCAAGAACCAGTTGGCCAGCCGGGTGGTGAGCCGGCTGCCGGGGACGCGCCAGGTGTCCCGCGCTCCGAACACCACCGTGGCCCGACCGGCCAGGATCGGCTCGAGGATCCTGGTGTACTCGAGTCTGGGGTCCAGCTCCAGGTCGGCGTCCTGGAACAGCACGAGGTCGCCGGTGGCGTGCCCCAGCCCCAGGATCAACGCCGAGCCCTTGCCGGACCGGGCGCCGCGGCCATCTTCCGCTGCCAGGCGTCCAGCGCCTCTCCGGTGCCATCGGTGGACCCGTCGTCGACCACGACGATCTCGGACTCCAGCGGGAGGGTGGTGGCGGCGATGGCATCGAGAACCTCACCGACGGCGGAGGCCTCGTTGTAGACCGGGATGATGATCGACAGCCTGCGGTAGCGACCGTGGGGCGGGTCGTCCGGGGATGGTGGGATCCCTGCCGAGGGTGACGACATGGGGCAAGCGGACAGCAGGTCAGGCCGGCCCTGCGCCGGACCCCGAGGCCAGCTCGGCCAGCATCACGGCCTGGAGCAGCGGCTCGCGACCCAGCGGCCTCACCACCATCCTGAGCGGCGGCACCCGGTCCCATGACGTCACGGTCTGGACCTCGTCGGACTCCACGACGACGACCACGGTCGCGACGAGACGGCGCTCGTGGATGGTCCGCAGAAAGTCGAGCGCCTCCAGGCCGAGCCGGTCGAGGCTCACGATCAAGACGCCGTCCCGGTGGGCCGGGAGCGTCTCCAGCGCCTGGACGTTCGTCGAGTACTGGCGCACCGTGAGCCCTGCGCCGTCGAGCCAGGCATGGATCACCGCAGCCTCGGCCGGTGCCACCATGAGCGCCACCTCTCTGCCGGCGCCGCCGCCCCTCTCCTCGGGCACGGGGGTATCGGGCCACTTGGGGACGGCCCACCGGGCGCGATGCTCCTGCCCCACCGCGGGGAGCCGGATCGTGAACGCCGTCCCCTTGCCCATGGCCGAGTCCACGCGGATCGTCCCCTGGAAGCGACTCACGATGTTCTTGCAGATGGCCAGGCCGAGGCCGCTCGCCCCTTCCCCGGGGCCGGAGCCGGTGAACGGATCGAACAGGGTGGCCACGTGGGCCGGCGGGAGCCCCATGCCGGCGTCGTGGATCTGCACCTCCACGACCCCGGACAGATCGGCGGTCTGCACCCGGATCGTGCCGCCGCCAGGGCTGGCCTCGCACGCGTGGCAGATGAGAGCCAGGAACAGCTGCTCGAACTCCGTGGGGTCTCCCATCACCGAAGGGGCCTGGGACGTCAGGTCCACCTCGACTTCGTGAGAGCCCAGGTGGAGCTTGTGCTCCAGCAGACTGAGTACGTTGCGCAGCGCCACGTGGAGGTCGCACGGTCGGGTCTCCGGGCTGGACTGGTGGATCATCCGCTGGACGTGGCTCGAGATCTCGCCGGCCCGTCCGAGGACCGCCTTGATCTTCTCCACGTGCTGGCGAACCTTGGCCCGAGCTCGCCGATCATGGGAGCCACGGCGTAGCCCAGCACGGTGCGGGTGCCCTGCAGCACGAGCTCGGTCTCGAGATTGGAGAACGTGTTTCCGGTGTGGTAGGTCTGGAGGATCGTCTTGTGGAAGGCCGGTGGGAACGGGAGCTTGTCCACCGGACGCTTCAGCAGGTCGCGCCGGTTGATTCCGAGGAGCCGCTCCGCCACCAGGTTGGCCTCCACGACCAGGAGGTTCCGGTCGAGGACCAGCACCCCGGAAGGCAGGCTGTGGAGCGCCCTCACCGAGAGATCCCGGGTCGGGAGGCTCCGTCCGGCGGTGCCGGACTGCTGACGTTCCAGAAGCCCCTCCAGATGTTCCACGCCGGCGAGCATGCCGTCGAGTCGGCGCCTGGTCTGCAGCCGGTCCAGGGTCGCCAGGCGGAACCGGCTCGCCGCCTGGACCGCCCTCTGCACCGTGTCGGCGGTCACGGTGCCGGTCAGCAGGACGAACGCCTCGCTCCGGCACGTGTCCAGCCCCGGCACGGACCCGGTCGCCGGGGTGATGCCGATGACCGGCACCGCCGGGTAGGCGATCCGGATCTCCCGGAACAGACCGGCCCTCGACTCGGGAGCGGCTCCCAGATCCACGATGGCCACGTCGACCGCCCCGGCGTCGAGGATCCGCCAGGCCGAGTCCACGGTGAACACGGCCCTGGCAGCGACGCCGGCCGTCTTGAGCAACGGCACCGCCTGGCCGGGCTTCTGAGTCTCGTCCTCGAGCACCAGCACCCGCGGCGGCGCCGTGGGAACGATGGGGACCCGCCGGCGGGCCCGCCGGTTCAACACCCGGCGCAGCACCCCGGCGAACTGATCGTTGGAGAACGGCTTGGAGAGAAAGTCGGAGGCGCCGCTCCGGATCGTCTGGACCACCAGGGTGACCTGATCCGGCAGCGACAGGATGACGAGCTCCACCTCTTCGTTCAGGTGGTGGAGGGACTCGATGAACGGCACGAGGTCGCTGCCTGCCAGGCTCAGATCGATGACGACGATGTTCGGCGGGTCGGTCGTGACGGCGGCCCGGGCGAGCTCCAGGGAGGGGACGCACACCGGCTCCATCGACGCGGCCCGCGCCACCGACGAGACCGTCTGGACGACCACCGGGTCGTCGGCCGCCACCAGGATCTGTGCTGCCATCGTGACATGAGCCATAACTCATGGGACAGCCGGGAGGCAAGCGCCGAGTGCAGAGCGATCGCCGGAGACGCACCCGATCGGTGGCCGTTTCACCGCCGGCGGCGGGGAGCCACGAACCTCCAGTTCGGCCGGCAGACCAGCTCCAGGTGCCCGGAGAGAAGCACGTACTTCGGACGGTCGATGCGGAAGTACGGCAAGAACAGCGCCTCCGCGTACGAGTAGATCTTCTCCTGGGGATCGCCGGGCCGTCTCAGGAACGGCGAGAGGTGGTTCCCCGGGTACGAGACCGGTGCGTAGAACGAGAGGTCCGGCTCCGTGGAGTGTCTCTCCACGAAGGAGGCGATGGAGAGCGCCAGGTCGCTCTGGGGCCGGCAGTAGTCCGCAAGCTCGAGGTTGACCCGCTGCACGGTCCATCCGTTGGCGAGAACCAGCCCGGACACCAGTACGACCGCGACGGTCCGGCAGGTGAGGGGCCCGGCGAACGGCAGCCGCCGGAAGCGAAAGACGCATCGCACCAGCACGGCGAAGAACGCCCAGAACATGTAGGCGTAGTACAGGTGCTGGGACAGCATGAGCGAGGCGTCCCTGGCGACGAGACGGCCGACCCCGACCAGGGCCACGTACCCCAGGAGCGTGCCGAGCACCAGGGCCGGCAGCTCGGGCCGCCGACGGAGACGCTCGATCGAGCGGCGGTCCACGGACCAAAGAGCCACGAGCGCGAGCAGCGTCCCTGCCGCGGCGAGCAGCCAGAATCCGGGAGAGGCGGCGAGCGGTCCCAGGTCCAGCGCCGCCGCGCCGGCGATGTGGACCCGCTCGCCGGATCGGATGTCCATGGAGGGGCCCACCGCTGCCGCGAAGATCCACCAGCCGGCCGCCACCACGGGACGCCAGACCGTGGGGAGCTCCAGGATCCGAGCCCTGATGCCGGGCCACTCCGGGGCGTGGGTCGACGTGACCAGGAAGTGGACGACGCTTGCGGCGAGCGTGATCAGAGCGGGCAGGGCGAGCGACGCCGGGACCCACCAGGAGCGCTCCCGGAGGGTGGGATGGCCTCGTCGTCGCGCCAGCCACAGAGCGGCGCCGGTGGCCATCGAGAGGAACACCCCGCCCTCGTAGGCCAGACAGGCCGCCAGCAGGAGAACGAAGATCCGGACGTGTCGGCCCGCGTCCAGGGCGCCTCCGTCCAGTACCGGCAGGAGGGCGTGGAGCGCCATCAGCACCAGGAGCATGTGCACGAGGTAGCCGTGCAGGTGGTGCCAGACCACCATCTCCATGCCGATGGCCAGCGAGGCCCAGAGCAGCGCCAGCATGGTGGCCACCACCCCCCTCTCGATCGTCTGCAGAACCTCGAGCAACCACCAGGCCACGGCCAGGTGGAGCGCCAGTCCGACGATCTGCCAGAGCATGTAGTCGTAGCCGAAC
>JACQZM010000044.1 GCA_016213885.1 Candidatus Rifleibacteriota bacterium
AGCACGCGGGGCATCCGGGAGCTCACCCGGACCGAGCGCCTGATGGCGCCCGGGCGAGCGCGCCGTCCCGGGGCGGGGCGAAAACGGCTCGAGCACCAAGACCCGGCGTTTCATCGCGCTCTGGAGGCGATCATCGTCGAGTCGACGGGCAGGGGGCTGACCGGCCTCCTTCGCTGGACCACCATGTCGACGAAGGCGCTCGCCGCGCAGCTGACCCGCCAGGGACACCGGGTCACCGATGAGACGGTCCGGCGGAAGCTCCGGGAGCTCGGCTACTCGCTGCAGGCCCGGGGCGGGGCGAAAGAGGCGGCGACGCCCCACGGAGCCGTCCAGCAGTTCCCGTACATCGCGAAGCTGGCGAGGGCGTTCGTCTCGCGCGGCGCGCCGGTTCTGGCCATCGACACGAGGAAGTCGCGGATCCATCGGACCGGGCGGGACGCTGAACCCAGGGCCCAGCTCATCGATGGGAGCGGCGAAGCCTGCCCCCCGTTTTCCCACCCCGCCGCGGGCGCGCCTCCGGCGCTGGCGCGGACGGCCAGCTCCTCCCGCCAACGTCTCGGCGCCGCGGAGCTCGCGCACGATACGGCGGAGTTCGCGGTCGAGAGCCTTCGACGGTGGTGGAGGCTGTTCGGGCGCCGGTACTACTCCAGGGCCAGGGAGCTGCTGCTGTGCACGGCCGGCCGGGGAGCCACCGGAAGGCAGAGGCTCGCGTGGCTTCACCACCTGCAGCAGGTGGCGGACCAGCTGGGCCTCCGGGTGACCGTGTGCCACTACCCACCCGGGACGTTCAAGTGGATCAAGGTCGAGCACCGCATGTTCTCGCGTATCACGATGACCCGCAAGGAGCAGCCCGTCCTGGAGTACGAGTCGGTCGTCAGCCTCATCGGTGCGATTCCCGGGCGAGGCGGCTCCCGGGCCGGGCCCGCGTCGGCTCGTCCCCCCCCGAGCGCCAGCGCCAAGGGTGCCGCGTGGGACGTGAGCCGCATGAGTGGAAGATGGAACGTGGATGATGAAACATGGAAGAGGCCCGAGAGCCAGGGCTGAAGTTATTTTGTGGTGACCTCGACCGCGAAGTGAAGTTGAGCCTTGACACGGCCCCGGGTTGATGACTACGATGATTTCGATCGGGAAAACCCCGAGCCTTCAATCCGGAGTCGACTATCCCTGGGGGAAATCCCGGAGAGCAAAGGCCCCCGGGCTCCCTCATCCCAGAGGCAATTTCGCTTGTCGCAACGCGACGACCCGTCAGCCAAGGGGCTCCTCAAGTCAGTGTGACCCTTACGGTGGCGTCGCCGCCCTACCTGAAAGGACGGATCATGGCCGACCAGAAACGGGAAACTCCACGGCTGGACCAGCTTGAGTCGGGGCCGTGGCCCAGTTTCGTGAAAGAACTGAAGAAGAGCCGAAAGAACCCCATGACCGAGGACCTGCTCGGTCAGCTCGAGCGCTCATACGAAGACAAGGTCGTCCACTGGAAGCACGGCGGTCTCGTCGGAGTGAAGGGGTACGGGGGCGGCGTCATCGGGCGCTACAGCGACGTCGCCGCGGAGTTTCCGAAGTGCGCTGAGTTCCACACGATGCGCATCAATCAGCCCGCGGGCTGGTTCTACACGAGCACCGTCCTGAGGAAGATCTGCGACATCTGGGAGAAGCACGGTTCGGGCATCACGAACATGCATGGTTCGACCGGGGACGTCATCCTGCTGGGCACGACGACGCCCGAGCTGGAGCCGACCTTCCAGGAGCTCACCGCTGCCGGCTTCGACCTCGGCGGGTCCGGTTCGGCGATGCGTACCCCCAGCTGCTGCTGCGGGATGTCCCGGTGCGAGTGGGCGCTCTACGACACGATGGCGCTCACGCACGACCTCACGATGACGTTCCAGGACGAGATGCACCGGCCGGCCTTCCCGTACAAGTTCAAGATCAAGTGCTCGGGGTGTCCGAACGACTGCGTGGCCTCGATCGCGAGGGCGGACATGTCGATCATCGGCACCTGGCGCGACGACATCCGGATCGATCAGGACGCCGTCCGAGCGTACGTGGCCGCCGGCACGTTCGACATGTCGGCCGACGTCGTCGATCGGTGCCCGACGCGATGCATGCACTGGGACGGCAAGAAGCTCGGGATCGACGACTCCAACTGCGTGAAGTGCATGCACTGCATCAACGCGATGCCGAAGGCTCTCAGGCCTGGCACCGATCGCGGGGCCGTGATCCTCATCGGGTCGAAGGCACCGATCATGGGTGGCGCCCTGCTCTCCTCGGTCATCGTCCCGTTCCTCAAGATCGAGACCCCGTACGACGACATCAAAGAGGTCACCCAGGCGATCTGGGATCTCTGGGCCGAGCACGGGAAGAATCGTGAGCGAGTTGGAGAGTTCATCCAGCGGATAGGCCTCGGGAGCTTCCTCGAGCAGATCGGCCTGGAGCCGTGCCCCGAGATGGTCATGCAGCCCCGGACGAACCCGTACATCTTCTACGAGGATGAGTCGGAGAACGCCGAGGGGTGAGATCCTCGATCCGATAGTCGTGACGAGCGCTCGAGTCCTTTTGAACAGGGCGTCCATATCATAGCAAGGAGATCACTGACGATGGCTGTTGAGACCAAAGAGAGAAGGACCGACATCGGCCCCCCGCACTACGAACAGTTCCTTCCACCCGTGATCAAGAAGAACTACGGGAAGTGGAAGTACCACGAGATCGTCAAGCCCGGGGTCCTGCTGACCGTCGCCGAATCGGGCGACAAGCTGTACTCCGTGCGGGCGGCGACCCCGCGTCTGATGTCCATCGAATCGATCCGGCTGTTCGCCGACATCGCGGACGAGTTCTGCGGAGGCTTCCTCCGCTTCACGAGCCGCAACAACGTCGAGTTCCTGCTGACCGACGAATCGAAGATCGATCCCCTGATCGCGCGCCTGAAGAAAGAGGGGTACCCGGTCGGAGGCATGGGCCCGTCGATCACCAACATCGTCCACACCCAGGGCTGGGTGCACTGCCACTCCGCGGCCTCCGACGCCTCCGGCGTGGTGAAGGCGCTCATGGACGAGCTCTTTCCTCACTTCGAGAAGATGGACCTTCCCGGCAAGCTCCGGATCGCGTTCGCCTGCTGTCTGAACATGTGCGGGGCGGTACACTGCTCCGACATCGCGATCCTGGGAGTCCACACCAGGCTGCCGGTCGTTTCACATGCCAAGCTGGGCTCGATGTGCGAGATCCCGACCACGGTGGCCTCGTGCCCCACGGGGGCCATCCGACCCGCGACAGTCGACGGGAAGCCTTCCGTCGAGGTGATCGCGGAGCAGTGCATGTTCTGCTCCAACTGCTTCACCGTCTGCCCGGCGATCTCGCTGAGCGATGCCGAGAAGGACGGGTGCTCGATCTGGGTGGGAGGCAAGGTGAGCAATGCTCGCCAGGAGCCGATGTTCTCGAAGCTGGCGATCCCGTACCTTCCGAACAACCCGCCGCGCTGGCCCGAGGTGGTCGCCGCGGTGAAGAACCTGGTCGAGGTGTACGCGAAGCACGCTCGCAAGTTCGAGCGCATGGGAGAATGGATCGGGAGGGTCGGCTGGCCGAAGTTCTTCGAGCTGACCGGGATTCCGTTCACCAAGTACCATATCGATGATTTCACGCACGCCGGGGAGTCGTTCAAGCGGTCGGCTCACCTGCGGCAGAAGAAGGGTGAGTAGCTGGCTTGCGCGGGCGAGACGTCGGCAGATCCGGTTGGCGTCTCGTGTCCGCGCAGGTCGGCGAGGCGCTGCCGGCGAGGCGCCCGGCGGCTCCTTGTCGTTCGAGGCGGCGCCTCGCTAGGAGAGGACCATGAGTGACCAAGTGACCGTGGACGAAGTAGCCGACGCCATGTTCGAACTGGTCAGTGAGTGCTACGGGAAGAAGAATCTGAAGCCCATGGATGTGACGAAGGCCATGATCCAGAAGTTCGGCGAGGACAAATGCTCCAAGCAGCTCTGCAAGGAGGCCATTCGCAAGCTCATGGATTCCGGGCGGACGATCTACTCCTACGTGGGTGGGAGCTACATGACGCTGCCCCCACCCGCCGCCAAGTAGCGCCCGCTCCGGAGCGGGCTGCGCTGCCCGCCCGGTGGGGGCAGGTGAAGGTCGTGGTGGCGCGCGTCGGCGCGCCTTGCGAGCATTTCGAAGAGCGCTCGGCGGCAGTGCAGTTCGTGCCCGGCTCGCTCTTGACACATCGAGGTGAACACATGGGCCTGTTGAAGAAGGACGCGGCGAAGAAGCCTCTGAAGTCGCTCGGCCGGGTGACGACCGGCGGTCACACGTCGAACTTGCGTCCGCAGCGCGTGGAGAAGCTCCCGCCGTGCATCGACGCCTGCGCCAGCGGAACCAAGATCCGCGAGTGGATCGTGACGATCGCCCAGCGCGAGAAGCTCGGCCTCACCGAGGATGCGGCCTTCACCAAGGCCTGGAACATCCTCGTGGACGCGAATCCGTTCCCGTCGGTCATGGGGCGGGTCTGTCCCCACCCGTGCGAGGCGAAGTGCAACAGACACGGCAAGGACGGAGCCGTGGCCATCAACGCACTCGAGCGGTTCATCGGTGACTGGGCGCTCGAGCGCCAGCTCCCCTTGCCACGAGTCGAGACGGACCCGAAGCCCGAGTCGATCGGGGTCATCGGGGCGGGGCCAGCCGGGCTGTCGTTCGGGTACCAGATGGCGCGCCTGGGTTACCCTGTCACCGTGTACGAGAAGTACAAGCGCCCGGGTGGGATGTTGACCTACGGGATCCCGCCGTACCGGCTCCCGGGTGGCGTCCTCCAGAAGGAGATCGAGCGCATCCTGGACTTGGGGATCGAGCTGAAGCTCGGGTGCGTCATCGGCCGCGACATCAAGGTCGAGGAGCTGAAGCAGAAGCACACGGTCTTGTTCCTGGGGATCGGTGCCCACAAGGGCAAGCTGATGCGAGTCCCCGGAGAGAAGGGGCCCGGGGTCTGGGCCGGCACGGAGTACCTGAACCGGGTCAGCCAGGGCGAGACGATCGACCTCGGCCGGAGCGTGGCGGTCGTCGGGGGCGGGGACACCGCGATCGACGCGGCCCGCGTCGCGAGGCGATCCGGTGCCGACGTGACGATCTTCTATCGCCGCACGCGTACCGAGATGCCGGCCATCGACAGCGAGGTCGAGGACGCCTTCAAGGAGGGCATCAAGATCGAGTTCCTGGTCGCCCCGGTCGCGATCAAGCGCGACGGCGAGAAGATGACGGCCATGGTGCTCCAGAGGATGGGGCTGGGCGAGCCGGACGAGTCTGGCCGGCGGCGGCCGGTGCCGATCCAGGGGTCGGAGTACGATGTCCCGATCGACTCGGTGATCGCGGCCGTGTCGCAGGCGCCCGACTGGGGGCCGCTCGAGGAGATCAACCCCGAGGGGAAGTGGATCGAGGCGGACGACGGTGGGAAGTTCGCCGACAGCGTCTGGACCGGGGGGGACGTGCTCAACCTGGGGATCGCGAGCACCGCCATCTACCACGGCCGGCGCGCCGCGGAGATGGCGCACGCCGAGCTGCGTGGCTCGCCCCGGCCGACTCACGTGGCCCAGCCGCCCATCAGCCACGAGCGGATCAAGCTGGATTGGTACCCACCGAAGGGCAGGGGGGAGCGGTCCCACCGGCCGGTCGAGGAGTGGCTGCCGAAGCCGCTCGAAGAGATCTACCACGGAATCACCCGGGAGCAGTTCCTCGAGGAGACGGCCCGTTGCTTCTCCTGCGGCCAGTGCTTCGGTTGCGAGCGGTGCTGGATGTACTGCACACCCAACGCCGTGGCCAAGGTCGACATCAAGGAGACGAAGCCCGGCCACTTCTACATGTTCAAGCTCGAGCTCTGCGATGGTTGCAAGAAATGCGCCGAGGAGTGCCCCTGCGGGGTGCTGAACATGATCTGAAGGGGGGTTGAGCCTCGATCCGTGGTCAGCGGAGGTTGTCGTGACTCTTGACCTACCGAGAGTGGTGGTTGCGGGCCTCGCCGGCGACACCGGCAAGAGTCTGGTTTCCATCGGTCTCGTGCGGGCGCTCCGTCGCCGGGGGCTTTCCGTGGCGCCCTTCAAGAAGGGGCCCGATTTCATCGATGCCGCCTGGCTGGGCGCCGCAGCTGGCCGGCCGGGACGAAACCTGGACACTTTCATGATGTCGGAGGCGGCGATCAGGAGGTCGCTGTGGCACCAGGCGCGGACGTGTGACGTCGCGGTCGTCGAGGGGAACCGCGGGCTCTTCGACGGTATGGATGCTCGCGGCTCCCACTCCACGGCCGAGCTGGCCAAGGCGATCGAGGCTCCGGTCGTCCTGGTCGTCGATGCCAGCAAGGTGACGCGGACGGTGGCGGCCCTCGTCAAGGGTTGCCAGGTCTTCGACCCCAGGCTCGAC
>JACQZM010000045.1 GCA_016213885.1 Candidatus Rifleibacteriota bacterium
AGGGCGCCGGCCCCGTGATCCGGCGCGCAGGACGAGCGTCCTCGTCAGGAGGCGAATGCGGGGGCGGGCACGCCGCTCGGTGAACACGTTCCGGAGTCGTGGTGCCGTGGGTCCGGACGGCTCAGGGGCCCCGCGCGAACTCCGTCACGACCTCTTCGACCTCCCCAGATGGGGTGGCGGCGTGGGACTTCACCAGGCCGCCCATCGGAATCTCCGGGGCGACCCAGAATCGGGACTCTCCGGCCTGGTACAGCCTGGCCTTGAACGTTCCGGCCGGTACGGTGACGGACTCCTCCCGGACCGGCTTCTCCGCGGAGGCGCAGTAGCCAGCGAAGCCGGGCAGCAGGTTCGCGAGCAGTCCGAGTACGATCTCCTCCTGCCGGGGCTTCGAGGGCTTGCCATCGTCCACGCCCCACGAACGTACGGTCACCTGGCCCTCGCCCTTCTTCCAGGAGATGACCCTGATCGATTCGATGGCCACCTTGGGGCCGGGCGCCGCCGGGTCGGCCCGGGCGGCCTCGCCCTCGAGCCGGGTGCCGATCCGCACGGTCAGCGCCTCCCCGTCGACACCCACCTCGGCGACCGTCCGGACCGTGCTCGAATGGCCCTTGCCGCGGGTCCGTGTCTCGGTGACGAGCTTCGTGCCCGGCCTGAGATCGCCGAGGTACTGGCGGACCAGATCCTCGACGCTGCCGGCCCGGCCGATCGAGGGAGCCAGAAGCGAGCAACCGGCCCAGACCAGCACGAGCGCGCGAGCGATTCTCATGGTGAATCGCATGATAGGACGATCCGGGCCGGTCCGCAAGCTCTGGCAGCAGCGCGCCGACAGACGAACCGTCTCGCCGTGACGACCCCGGAACGCCGCCGGTCTATCGGAAGAACAGGAGCGATGCGACCGCCGCGACCAGCACGACGCCCAGGGCGGCCAGGGGCAGGCTCAGCGCCACCACGACCCTGGTCGTGCTCGACCGGTGCACGCCTGCCAGCCCGGTGATCAGCTGGACCGACACCCAGACCATGACGAGCAGCCCCCCCACCAGAGGCACCAGAGCCAGGAGGCTTCCGGTCGTCGAGTACGCCACGACGCGGCACGTCCCCGTGGCGCCGCCTCCCCCGGAGCCGACGACAAGCAGACACAGGTGGGTGGCGATGACGGTGAGGCAGAAGCCCAGCGGCACGAACGGGAGCCCCAGGAGCCACATGGTCTGCCAGAATCGATCGAGGTCCAGCGGGAGGTAGGGGCCGACCCGCTTCGCCAGATCGGGCGATCGCAGCAGATCGGCGACCTGGGGAATCTCCTTGATCCGGTCCACGGTCCGGCTGAGATCCACGATCTCCATGGTCCAGAGGCCCACGCCCACGGCCATCGCGAACACGATCGCAGGGAGCAGCCGGTCGGAGCGCCCCATCCGGGAGAACGTGTCGACCGGATGAGCCCAGCAGGCCAGCAACAGCGAGAGAGCGCCGGGGAGCGACGGTGCGGCCTCGAACTCGGTCACTGCCGACCCTGGAGGCTCCGTCCCGGGTCCGGGCTCCGCTTCTTCGTCTTTCAACGGCGCTCCGATCGTCGCTCCGCGACCGTGACAGGCTCCCTCCAGACCGGTGGGTACTCGCACCGCTCCGGCAGGGACGGCCCGGGGGGGGCCAGGGGGGCCGGTGCGCAGCAACGGCGTCCCTGGCTTCAACGCCCCCCGGCCGAGTACCGGCGAAGCCGGCGAGCCCGGAGGGATCGTCAGCCGGACCGTCCCCGAGGTCGCGCTTCAGCGGCCCGCACGCCGCGGCCGAGCCCGGCTTGCCATGTGACCGGTTCGACCGTATACTCGTGTTCCGAATCGAGCACTCGCAAGATGCAAGATTACACCGTGGAGGCCGGTCCTGTCATGAAGTCGATCCGTCTCGTCTGCCTCACCCTGGGTCTGATCACGCTGGGGGCCGCCGCGGTCCTGGCTGGCCCGAGCTCCCGCCCGGTCATGCCCAGGGAGGTACTCCTCGAGAAGCTCGTGGACGCCCAGCGGACCTTCGACAGCTGGAACATCGCCGGAGCCAAGAGCCGGCTCGACCGCCTGAGCGCCCAGCTGACCGACGACGCGAGCGCCTACAACCAGGCGGCCCGTGGCAAGATCGCCGAGATTGTCGGCGCCATCGCGGCGTCCCAGCTCGCCGACGCCGGTCAGAAGCTCCACAAGCTGGTGATCCAGGTGCGCGACGGCGTCATGCCGTCGGCGACCCGCCGCCGGTGACGTCGGTGCCGGTCCGTTTTTTCGGCCCGATGGATTGACACTCCTCTCCTGGATCCATAGACTCTTCATGCCTGGTAGCGCCATCGTCCCGCCACGCTGGTCCTCGTGGCCAGCTCTGTCGCGCGGGCGATGCCTCCTCAAGAAGAGGAGCTCGTCAGGGCGATCGAAGAGCTCTACCAGCCGCCGGTCGCCGGGCCCTCCGCGCCGACCAGCACCGTGACTCACCGCCGGTGCGGATCGGCGCTGCTCAGGGAAGCCTTCGTCCGCTGGGAGTCGCTGTCCGAGGAGGCCAAGGGTCGCCTCACCCCGTTCACGGAGCCGCCCGCGAAGACGCCCGACGGCCTGCCGGCAGCACCCGATGGCAGCTACTCGACCGTCGAGACCGCCCACTTCAAGGTGCACTACAAGCCGTCCGGCGTCGATGCCCCGCCCGCCGGTGACGCCAACAAGAACAACGTCCCGGACTTCGTCGACAACGCCTGTGCTTACCTCGAGAAGGCCTACCAGAAAGAGGTCGCGGAGCTGGGGTTCACACCGCCCCCCGACCCGAAGCAGACGGTCTACTTCCGCAAGCTGAACTACAACGGGTTGACTCACCCGATGCCCAACCGCCGGACGTGGATCGAGCTGAACTCCGATATCGTGGGGTACACCCAGCGGGCCCTGGGCAAGTACTACGACCCCAAGAAGGTCAGCCGGGACCCCGAAGGCGTGCAGGCCGGTCTGGTCAAGGCGGTCTGCGCCCACGAGTTCTTCCACGCCATCCAGGCGATGTACTCGTGGAACCTCCCGGACTGGTGGACCGAAGGCACCGCCGACTGGATGGGCAACCAGGTGTTCCCGGAATCCGGGTTCTACCTGAACAACGTGGGCCCCCACCTCGAGCAGCCCTACGTCTCGCTCTTCGCCCAGGGCGACTTCTTCGAGTACTCCGCGAGCCTCTTCCCCGAGTTCCTCTCGGAGAACACCGGTGAGGGGCCGGCCGTGGTGAAGAAGATCTGGGACGGCTGCAAGACCGGAACGCTGGACCAGGCGCTCGTCCAGGCCGTGGGCGACCTGAGGGAGACGTACCTCCTGTTCGCCTGTTACAACGCTCTTCGCAACTACAAGGACGGGAAGCTGCTGCCGGAACCGAACATCCACCCGTTGCCCTGCCCCGGCAGTTACTCCCCGCCGTCCGGACGGGAGCCCCAGTACTTCGGGTCCAGCTTCATCAAGCTGCAGCCCAAAGGGACCGGCACCCTGTCGGTGTCGGTCACTAAGACCACCCGGATCGAGCTGGCCGCCAAATTCCAGGGGCAGCTACACCCTCACGGCAGACGTCCGCTGACGCCGCGCTCTGCCGCCCGGCCGGAGCACCCTGGCGTTTGCCGGGCCGGTCGCCGCCGCATTAACCATGACCCACGATGGGTCGTTGCCTGGTCCTGGTGATGGCGATCGCGGCCGTGAGCGCTGGCGGGGCCAGCGCGCAGTACATCGGCCAGTTCCAGCAGCCCTACATTCTCGAGGCGATCTCGTCGAACTACTCCGTCATTCCCAACCGGGGGGACCGGACGTACCGGTTCCTCGTGGGCAATCGGGAGATGGTCCAGGTGGGACCGCAGGCCGACTTCGATCGGTACAAGGAGGTCTTGCGTCTCCTGGAGCACAAGGAGAGGCGGGTCAGGCTGGCCGCAGTCTTCGACCTCAGGGGATACAAGACCATGACCGCGGCCCGGGCCATCACGGGCCGGCTCGCCGACTCCGAGTACGAGATCCGGGAGACCGCGGCCTGGGTCCTCGGCGAGATGGGATACCGGAGCACGATCCGGCCGCTCATCGACGCCCTGGCCTACAGCCACTCCCACGCGACGAGGGACACCATCGCGGCAGCCCTCACGAAGCTGACCGGCAAGCACTTCGGCCCGTCGTATCGACGGTGGTGGGCCTGGTACGAGTCGGTCCGCAGGGACTACTGACGGCCCGCGCCGTACTCGCGGTGCATCGCCCGCACCTGTTCCAACGTGGCGTCCACCGTGCCGGTGTTGTCGATCACCCGGTGGGCGTGCCGACGCTTCTCCTCGAGCGGCAGCTGAGCGTCCACCCGTCTCGCCGACTCGTCCACGGACAACCCTCCTCGAGCCGCAAGCCGTGCGATCTGCTGGTCCCGGGTGCAGTACACCACGACGATGCGGTCCATACGGGCGTCCAGGCCGTTCTCGATCAGCAAGGGGACCGACAGGTAGAGCAGCCCGGTTCCGGTTGCCGACATCCGCCGCTCCAGCACGGAACGCACGGCGGGGTGGGTCATCCGGTTGAGGCGCCCCAGCGCCACCGGGTCGGAGAAGACGAGGGCGCCAAGCTTCCTGCGGTCGAGGCGACCGTCGGCGCACAGAAACTCGGGGCCGAACTCGAGCACCAGACGTTCCCTGAGCTCCAGGTCCGTCTCGAGCAGGTCGTGGTACACCCGGTCGGCGTCTTCCACGGCGGCGCCCAGGCGCTCCAGCTCGGCGGTGACGAGGCTCTTACCCGAGGCGATCCCGCCGGTGAGCCCTACCAGCACCGCGTCTCCACCCTTCGAGGCATCGGCTCCACTCCCCCCCGTCAGGGACCGGTGGGGTCAGGTGCTCGCAGGCCGCCAGGCCGCTAGGCCGTTGGGCCGCCGGCCGCAGGGGGGGGCGATGGGGGCGGCGCCGTGGGGGCCTGTCCCGCCGCAGCGTCGGCAGCCGGCTTGGACGACTCCGGCTCCTGGTCGGCGCTCGCCCTGGGACCGGTCGAGACGTCCTTGGGCATGAGCTTGAACCCGGCGATCAGATCCTCCAGTTCGCCCACGATCCCCTTCATCGTGGAGAAGCTCTTGGAGAGCACGTCGTCGTCGGTGGCGAGGTTCCCGGTCGCCTCCTTGATCTGGTTCGTCAGCTCCCCGGCCTTCCGGATGGAGTTGGAGAAGTTCTCCACCATCACGTTCAGCGACTCGGCGATGTTGTGCATGCTGTCGCTCTTCCGCAGGGTCACCTTGAACGACAGATCCCCCTGGGCGATCTGACGGATCGACTTCTCGAGCTTGTAGGACGGCCCGGCGAACTGGTGCGAGTAGAACACGCCTATGATCGCCACGATGATGATGTTCACGAGGCCTATCAGGAAGAGCCTGTAGCCCAGCAGTCTGAACGCCACCGAGAAGAAGCCCTCGTTGCTGACCCCTCCCTGGAAGTTGTTCTGAACATACTCGTAGATCACGTAGACGTTGCAGAGGGTGATGACCGAGACGAGGAATATGAGAAGCAAGAGAGTGACGATGAACTTGCTCTGCATCCCTTTCTCGATGAAGTAGTTCTTGCGCTGGGACATAACCCTCTCCTCGTCCTCCTTTGGACTCGCCCCTGCACCGTCCCCTGAAAGTCAGCGAGGTCCGGTCGGGAGTCCGCATCCGCAGAACTCCCTCAGGTACTTCGCCGCCTCCTCCGGGAGGATCGGATTGATGTAGAAGCCGCTCCCCCACTCGAAGCCGGCGGTCTTCGTGAGCTTGGGGATGATCTCGATATGCCAGTGATAGAACTTGGAGACGTTGGCCAGCTCCTCCCGATGGGCCTGCGGCGTCGGCGCGGAATGGAAGATGAAGCTCATGGGTGGATGCTCGAGACAACGTTCCATGGCCGTCAGGACCGATTTCAGCATCTCGGCGAGGAGGGCGATCTCGTTCGGTCTGATCAGCTCGAACTGAGCGTTGTGCACCCTCGGCGTGACGACCACCTCGAAGGGGAACCGACCCGCGTAGGCACAGCAAGCGACGAACGCCTCGTTCTCGGCGATCAACCTCGATCGATCGCGCACCTCTTGCTGGATGATATCACAGTAGAGGCACCGATCCTTGAACTTATAGTATCGCAGGCTCCCCATGGCCTCTTCCATCATTCTTTTCGGAACGATCGGCAGCGCCACG
>JACQZM010000629.1:0-691 GCA_016213885.1 Candidatus Rifleibacteriota bacterium
GCTCTACCCGGGGAAGTGGTTCGAGCTGACGCCCCAGGAGTGGGACGACTGGCTCGCCATGGACACGAAGCTGCAGCGCCTCCGGTTCCAGCTCAGGAAGGGGGGGCTCAACCGGCCGGGCAAGGAGGGGTTGGATCACCAGCGGGACAGGCTCGAGTGGGACCGCGAGCAGATGCTGCGGAGGTTGAGGCTCTCACGGCAGGAGCCCGACGAGTACTACGTGGACGAGCACGACCGGGGCCACGATCTGCGGCACGACGTCCACCACCTGACCACCCACGACCCGCCCCACTCCGACCACCACCACGATCGCGGAGACCAGGGATTCGCAGGTCCGGTCCGGTAGGCCCTCCCGCGAGCCGGGAGCGCTCCTCACGGGGACCGGGTCGCGGCCGTCTCTTTCAGGCCCTGCTCGACGATCTCGAGCAGCACCTGGTCGATCACCAGGGAGAACGCCGCTCCCCGATCGTACACGTCGACGCCCAGCCCCTTTAGCCGGTCCCTGAGCCGTCGCCCCAGGCCGAAGGCGGCCTGCTGCGCCACGACCGGGGCCATCCAGCCGCGGCCGGCCATGTGGCCGGCGTACCAGGCCAGCATCATCGCCTCCACGTGGGCGCTCGTCGCGTCGTCCTTCCTGGGGTGGCTCGCCAGGATGTCGTAGTAGACGTGGGCCTTCTCGTCGATCCGCCCG
>JACQZM010000629.1:823-10580 GCA_016213885.1 Candidatus Rifleibacteriota bacterium
GATGTCGTCGGGAGAGCAGCCTCGCGACACGTCGTTGAACGGCCGGCGCAGGCCCTGCCCGATGGGGCCGATGGCCGACGCGCCGGCGAGGCGCTCCGTGGCCTTGTACATCGTGTTGCCGCAGTTCAGGTCAGGGAAGATCAGGACGTTGCACTTCCCGGCGACCTCGGAGGTGGGCGCCTTCTTGGCCGCGATGGACGGGATGAGCGCCGCGTCGAACTGGAGCTCGCCGTCGATCTTGAGCTCCGGCGCCAGCTCCTTGGCCTTCTTGGTGGCCTCGATCACCTTGTCGACGATCGGATCTTTGGCCGAACCCTTGGTCGAGCACGAGATCATCCCCACCCGCGGCTCGTCGCCGGTGAGCGCCTTGAACGAGCGGGCGGTCGCCACGGCGATCTCCGCGAGCTGCACGGCGTTGGGGTTGATGTTCAGGCCGCAGTCCGCGTAGAACAGGGCGCCGCGGAAACCCCACTGGGGGTCTTTCATCTGCATGATGAAGTACGACGACGCGATGGTGATGCCGGGTGCGGTCTTGAACAGCTGCAGCGCCGGCCGGGTCTTCGACGCCGTGTCGTGGTTGTAGCCCTTGGGGTTGCCACCGCCGGAGACGTAGCCGTGGGCATCGCCGGAGCACACCATCGCCGCCGCGAAGTAGCAGGTGTCCTTCAGGAGCTTCCGCGCGTCGGCCTCGGTGAGCCCCTTGCTCTTTCTGAGCTCCACCACCGTCGCCACGTAGTTGGTGAGCTTCGGGTGGGTGTCCACGTCGGCGATCTCGACGCCGGTGAGGTCGATGTTGCTGTCTTTCGCCAGCTTCTTGATGGCGGGCTCGCTGCCCACCAGCACCGGGATCGCGTAGCCGGTCTTGACCAGTTTTTCCGCCGCCTGGAGGTTGCGGACGTCGTCGGACTCGGTGAGACAGATCTTGCGACGCGCGGCACGCGCCTTCTCACGGATGACTTCAAGGACGGTCTGCATGGTTCACCTCGGGATGTCGGTCGCGAGCGTACTCCGTGACACTCTCGCGAACGGGAACCAGCATAGGCTCACCGGACCGCCGTCGCAAGGGCAAAACCGAGGACTCATCCGGAGGGGTGAATACGAGAGCAAGACCCGGCGCCTCGCCGGGTCCGAGTCGCGCCCCCGAGCGCGACTTCAATCCGGATCCCCTCCCCTTTCTCTTTCCCGAGCGCGACCTCCAACCTGATCCTCTCCTCTTCTTTCTCTCTCCCGAGCGGGACTTCAAATGAATCCCCTCCACGTCCTCGGTGACTCTGCGGCCAGGCCGAGGCCTGATCACAGGCCCGACTCCGCGAAACAGGTGGGAAATCCTGGGAACCCGATCAGCGCGACTCCTCGAACCCCAGCGCCACGTCCTTGCCCAGCTCGAGCGGGATGGTGGTGCCGTCGTCCCTGCAGAGCGTCACCGTGCCGCCCTGCGGCAGCGCCGAGAGGCCAGCGGTCCCCTTGAACAGCGACAGGCGGGCCCGCGACCCTGCCAGGGTGTACGGGGGCAACCGCAGCTGGAAGCTGCCGCCCGACGAGAAGTCGAACCTGTAGTCGCCCGGGACCAGGGTGAGGTCGAGCCGGCCGCGGTCGCCGGACATGGCGTCGATGGTCACCTCCGTGCTGGCCCCGAGCTCCATGCGGCCGCCGGCGGGCTGCACCACCACGGACAGCCGCCCTGCATCGACGACGGCCACGGTCTGGCCGATCTTCAACCGGTCGCCGGCCCTCAGGGGAACTCCGGGCGGCCTGACCATGACCTGCCCCTCCAGCGACTCCACCTTGAGAGAAGGAGAGCTGTCGGCCACCGGGGACTGCCGGGTCGGAGGCCTGGGGAACCGTCCGGCGCGGAACGCGAACGCGGCCACCACGGCGGCCGCGACCGCGAGGGCCATCACGAGCAGGAGGAGCTTCCTCTCCTGGATCGCCTCCAGCACCTCGCCGGCCCGGGAGGCCAGACGTTCCAGCGGACCCGCCCCCATGGCGTCGTCGGTGAACCCGTTGCCCACGAGGTAGGTGTTGCCGGTGAGCGCTCGCCTGAGGTGACGGCCGGAGCCCTTGTTGGCTTGCTGGCTCGACAGATGCCTGGCCAGCTGCGCCACGTCGCTGCCGCTGGCAGCGACCCGATGCACGTCGAAATCGGGGTCCAGCCCGTCCTGGGCCGTCTTGATGCTGGCCGACGGCACCACGGCGAAGCACGGGATCACCTGGTCCGTCGCCTCGGGCGGCGGGGAGGGCGCCGCCTCCCGGGGCGGACTCTCGGACTCGAAGATCCACCCGGGGAACCGGCCCTCGCAGATCACCTCCGAGGCCAGCACGCCCAGCTCCAGACAGACCTCCAGCGCCCGGAGCGCCGTGAGATCGTCGGGCGACGAGAGCTTGGCTGCCAGCTTTTCGATGGCGTCCTGATCGCCCAGGAGCACGGAGTCCAGGAGGGCGCGACAGGCGATCCGGGGGTCCGGAGAGAAGGTCGCCGCTGCCAGCGCCCGACGCCCCTCCGGGCCGGGATCCCGGCCCTGGTACTTGACTCCGTCCAGGGCGCCCAGGAGCGGCCCCGGCTCCGTCTCCGCAAGCCCCCTGACCAGCGGCGCCAGATCGCCCCGGACCTCCACCTTGCCTGCCAGGGTCCCGATCGCCCGGTAGACCAGCGCCCGGTGGGGGTCGTTGCTGGCCTGACCGAGGGCCGACAGGAGCACCTGGAGGACGTGCCTCGCCTCGGCGCCCTCGTAGCGCGTCATCACTCGAGAGACCGCCAGCGCCACCTGGTCGCTCCGCTCTTTCAGGATGGCGAGCAACGGCCCCAGGGCCATCTCGGCGGGGAACTTGGAGATCGCCTTCACGGCCTGGGCGGCGACCTGCGGGTTCGGGTCGGCCGTGGCCACGGTCTTGAGCAGGTTCAGCGACTTCGGGGACTGCCAGTACCCGAAGCAGTAGGCGGCCTCCAGTCGATGGAGCGGGTCGTTCGACAGCAGGAGCTCCTTGAGCTGGGACGGGAACGTGCCGGTCCTGGGGTCCACCGTGGCCAGCAAGGCGTTCACCCTGGCCCGGAGGAACGGGCTCTTGAGCAGCGGCGCGGCAGCCTCCCGGAGGGTCTCCCGGGGACATCGCATGCGGACGAGGCTCTCCAGCGCCTGGGCCTTGATCGGTTCGATCCGGTCGCCCAGGCTCTCGAGGCAGAGCTGCTGCGCCCTGGGCCCGCCGAGGCTGCCCGCCGCCCTGAGCGCCTGGCTCTTCACGAACGGATGGGTGGTGGCGCGGTGGATCGCCACCACCTCGTCGATGAATCCGGCCTGGCCGGTGGCCGCCAGGGCGGCCAGACAGTAGACGTCCACCCAGCCCTCGCCGAACCCCACCAGATGCCGCACCACCTCCACGGGGTCGGCGACGTTCGCCTTGGCGAGCGCCTGGGCGAGGTTCATCCGGCCCAGGGTGTTCGTGGCCCGCGCCAGGTCGAGGATCGTCCGGCTCACAAGGGCCGGGCCGATGGAGGATACCAGCAGCAGGTGATCGGTCTGCGCCGCGGCATGGTGCGTCAAGAGCGCCGGCAGCTCCCCGTCGGCCTGTGCGCCGCCGGACCGCGCGAACGCCAGCAGCAGGTCGAACTCCGCTACCGAGGACCTGAACAGCTCCAGGAGCTTCTGGTTGATCCGTCTGAGCGGGTAGTGGGCACAGACCAGGCGGGTGAGACCGTGAACGCGACCGGTGGAGCGGCCCAGCAGGGAGAGCAGCCCCTGGGCCACCGGGGAGAGCCGGAGGAACACCTGGTTGCGGCGCAGGTCCCTGAGGCGAGACCGTTCCTCGGCCTGTTCGTGGGCCTTGCGCTGGGCCTCCTTGGCCCTGGCCACGTAGCTGGACCAGACGCCGCCCACCGCCTCGGATACCGAGAACTTGCGGCGCAGGTAGCCGGGCAGGAACAGGGCCAGCGAGAACAGCGCCTGGTGGCGGATCAGCAGGTCTTCCTCGGAGATCTCCTGCTGGAGGAAATCGAGGAGCTCCTCCGAATCGAAGGCCAGGGAGAGCCGGTCCACCTCGGAGAGGATGAACTTGCGGTTGAGGCGGTCTTGGCCCGGGTAGAGAGCGAGCAGCTCGTCCTGACGCCTCAAGACTTCCCCCGTCGATCAGTTGATCGATCGCTCGCCCTCGCCGATCTCCCTCAGCACGAGTGCGGCCGTGTCGCGGATCTCCTCGTCCATCAACGCCCTGTGCAGCGCCGGGACGGCCACGGCGCCGATCCGGACCAGGGTCACGGCCGCGGCCGCCCTTGACGCGGCGCAGCGCAGCGCCTCCACGAGCCCCGGGATGGACGGCGCTCCGATCCGCGCCAGGACCACCGCGGCGAACGACTGGGAGGCGTCGTCCATCAGCGCCGCGATCAGCGCCGGCAGCGCCGGCCGACCGATCCCCTCGAGCGCCACCCCGGCGAACGCCTGGGACGCCTCGCAGCGGAGCGCCTGCATCAGCGCCGGGATCGCCGGGGGCCCCATGGCCCTCAAGGCGGCGCTGGCGAACGCCCTGGCGGCTTCGTCCTTGAGCGCCTCCACCAGGGTCGGGATGGCCGGGGGCCCGATCTCCTTCAGCGCCAGGCTGGCGAACGCCCTGGAAGCCTCGTCCTTGAGGGCCTCCGCAAGGGCCGGAATGGCGTCGACGCCTATCTCTACCAGCGCGCAGGTGGCCTGGGCACGGGTCGCCTCGTGGCGCAGCCGGGCCACGAGCTCCGGGATGGAGCGGGAACGTTCCACGGATCTTCCGCCCTCGCCGTCAGATCGATCGACGGACACGTCACGTACCATGGTAGCCCAATCCGAGGTCGCGGGCCCACCCCTTTTTCGCGGGAGGTTCGGCGTCATGCCCATCGACCGTGAGGAAAACCCTTGTAGCGACTCGTCAGCCGTGCTATAGTGGCTGTTCCTAACGTTTTCACTTTTCGAATCCCTCGGATAAAACATGAACGAGGGGGTGCCAGTAAGTGTCGATTCTGCCGGAAGAAAAGAAAGTCGTTATCAAGACCTACGCACTGTCGGATAACGACACCGGCTCTACGGAAGTGCAGGTTGCTGTCCTAACGACCAGGATCGCCAACTTGACGGAACACTTCAAGACCCACAAGCATGACTATCATTCGCGCCGGGGTCTGTTGAAGCTCGTTGGCAAGAGGAGAAGCCTCCTCAACTACCTCAAGAAGAAGGACATCAACCGGTACCGGAACCTGATCGAGCGGTTGGGTCTCAGGAAGTAACCACCCCGGGGCAACGCCGATCCCTTGGCAGACAAGGCGTTGGGGTCGGTGCCCCGTCGATGGCTCATCAATCAGCCGGCTGACCGTCGGGACCGTCCCTCGTCGGGAACGGAGCGCCAGGGGAGCGCGCCCGTGGAAGAGGGACGACCATGGTCGCACAACCAGACTCGGATCCGGAGAGCCCGTGCCCATGCGCTCGAGCGCTCCAGCCAGGGTCGGAGTCCGGGCGTCCACGGTGAGCCGGGCTGCGCTTGAACGAGCGGAGATCTCCGCGGCCGGACCCCTTCGGCCCGGGGTGACCGGAAAGTCAACTTCCGAAGTGACCGTTTGAGGTGCTCTCGCTCTGGTGATATCAGGTAGTCAGGCGGACTGGGCTGGGCAGATCCGGTTGTGTTCGATGGCGCCTTCCCACCATGACGTCGGGGCGGCGCGCATCGTGTGCGCCGCACCCTTCGGGGAGGACGTCCGTTTCTTCGTCCCCCGAGAGGAAGCTCGCCATCGATCCCCGGCTCTCGCATCCTCCAGCCGTCCGTTCTTTCATTTCCTGCCATCCACGGTGCGGGCCCGACGGTCCACGGTCGAGCGCGGCATCACGCCCCCTCCCGGGGCTTCACTCGAGGTGACTCGCGAGCAAAGGGATCACGAACGGTAGCGGGGAGTGTGTCGGGAAGGCCGACCCTGCCCCGCGAGAAGGCCCCGGTCAATGCGGGCAAAGGGCCACGATTGGAACGGCCCGGAAAGGGTCCATCTTGGAGGTAAACTTGTTCAGGGACATTCAGGTTGCGGTCAGCGATTTGGGCTGCGATCCCATCACGATCCAGACAGGTATCGTGGCGAAGCAGGCCAACGGCGCGGTGCTCGTGAGCCAGGGAGAAACGGTCATCCTGGCCACCGCCACCGCTTCCAGAGAAGCGAAGGAAGGCGCGGACTTCCTGCCCCTCACCGTGGATTACCGGGAGCCGTCGTACGCGGCCGGCAAGATCCCGGGGGGCTTCTTCAAGCGCCCAGGGCGTCCGAACACCAAGGAAACCCTCTCCAGCCGTCTCACGGATCGTCCGTTGAGGCCGCTGTTCCCGGAGGGATTCACCCACGAGGTGCAGGTGCTCTTGAGTGTGCTCTCGTTCGACCAGAGGAACTCTCCGGAGCTCCTGGCCGTGATCGGCGCGTCGGCGGCGCTCCACATCTCCGACATTCCGTTCAACGGTCCGGTGGGGTGCGTCCGGGTCGGGCTCATCGATGGCAAGCTGGTCATCGACCCGGACCTGGAGGCCCGCACCAAGAGCGATCTGGAGCTGGTCGTGGCCGGGACCGCGCGGGGCGTCTGCATGGTCGAGTGCAGGGCCAAGCACCTGTCGGAGGACCTGGTCGCAGACGCCATCGCCTTCGGGCAGGAAGCGGTCAAGAAGATCTGCGTCATCCAGAACGAGCTCAGGGACAAGGGCGGCAAGCCCAAGTTCACGATCGAGCCGGTGAAGGTGCCTGACGGCCTGGTCGAGAAGATCCAGAAGCTGGCGGGCGACAAGATCCTGGCCGCCGTCACCACCAAGGACAAGCTGGCGGGCCGCGAGGCCATGCACCAGCTCCACCTGGGCCTCAAGGAGAAGCTGGCCAGCGAGCTCGGAGCCGGCACGCTCACCATGGGGCAGGTCCACCAGGCCGTGGAGGCGATCGTGGAGCGGGACGTCCGCAGGATGATCCTGGACGACGGGCGGCGCTACGACGGCCGTTCGTTCAAGGACATCCGCCCGATCCACTGCGCCGTCAGCATTCTTCCCAGGACCCACGGGTCCGGTCTGTTCACCAGGGGCGAGACCCAGGCGCTGGCCGTGACCACCCTGGGGATCACCGAGGACGAGCAGGTCATCGACGGCCTGGAAGACGAGTACCGCGAACGGTTCCTGCTCCACTACAGCTTCCCGCCGTACTCTGTGGGCGAGACCCGTCCGCTCCGGGGCACCAGCCGGCGCGAGATCGGCCACGGCGAGCTGGCCAAGAAGGCGCTCGAAGGCGTCATGCCCGACAAGGACCGGTTCCCCTACACGGTCCGGGTCGTCTCCGAGATCCTCGAGTCGAACGGCTCGTCGTCCATGGCCACGGTGTGCGCGGGCACCCTGGCGATGATGGACGCTGGAATTCCTCTGTCGGAGCCGATCTCCGGAGTGGCCATGGGCCTGGTCAAGCAGGGCGACAAATACGCCGTGCTCTCGGACATCGCCGGCCCGGAGGACCACTTCGGCGACATGGACTTCAAGGTCGCCGGGAGCACCAAGGGGATCACGGCGCTGCAGATGGACATCAAGATCGAGGACGTGAGCGTCCAGATCATGAAGGAAGCGCTGCTGCAGGCCCGGGAAGGCCGGCTCCACATCCTCCAGAAGATGGCGGAGGCTCTGGCCACCCCGCGGACCGACATCTCCAAGTACGCCCCCCGCATCCTGACGATCCCGGTGCCCAACGAGCGCATCGGGATGATCATCGGCCCGGGCGGCAAGACGATCCGCCACATGGTCGAGGTCACCGGGTGCAAGATCGAGAGCGACGACGAACGGAACGTGGTGGCCATCGTTTCCACCGACGAGGCCAAGGCGCAGCAGGCCAGGGAGATGATCCTGAGGATCATCGAGGACCCGGAGGTGGGCAAGATCTACCAGGGCAAGGTCGTCAAGATCACCAACTTCGGCGCCTTCGTCGAGATCCTTCCGGCCCACGAGGGGCTGGTCCACATCTCCCAGCTCGACCACCGGCGGGTCAACCGGGTCGAGGACATCTGCTCCGTCGGCGACGTGCTGCCGGTGAAGCTGACCCACATCGACGACCAGGGTCGCCTGAGCCTCTCCCGCAAGGACGCTCTCAGGGACACGGGCCAGGGCGGACCGGTCGCGGAGCCGGCCGCGGGCGAGGCGGAGGGCGAGGCCGGGCGAGAGCGCGACTCCCGGGACTCGCGCGAAGGTCGCTACGAGGCCAGGGGTCGAGGACGCCACGACCGGGGCCGGGGCCGCGACGGGCGTGGCCGGGACCGGGACCGGGACCGGGGGCCGGATCGCGACAGGGATCGCGACCGCGGCCCTGATCGCGACAGGGACCGGGAGCGGCCGCCGGATCTCGATCGCTCCGCCGAGAGGGCAGAGCCGAGCGACCGGGCCGAGACCGCCGAGCGACCGGTGGAACATGCTCCGGAAGAGCGGGCGCCGCTGGACCGGGCGTACGAGCCTGAAAGGCCGGAGGAGTACGATCGCGGCGCTCCCAGATCTCGCGGTTACGATCGGGATCGGGGGGATCGGGAGGCGCCCGTGCCGGGTCGGTCCAGTTCGCCGGTGAACCAGGTCAGCGCCATGGCTCCCGAGAACAACTACGACGACGATGAACCGGAAGAGGGGGAACCGTACGAGTCCGATGCCGACGGGCCCCGCTCCCGCGGCGACTACTACGAGGAGGAGACCTTCGAGGAGGAAGAGCCTCAGCAGCAGCCTCCACCTCCTGCTCCACGACACGACGGCGGTCGGTACTATCCGCCGGCACGACAGCCCGGTCGCGATCGACACGAGAGGCACGATCGGCCCAGGACCGGTCCAGCCTATCCGGCCCACGGCGGCATGAGGCCGGCCCACGGCTCGTCGACGATCCACCCGCCTCCCGGCGGACACCCCCACGAACGTGGGTACGGTCGCAGCTCCGGCGGCGGCCGCGGCGATTCGCGGGGCGGGTACTCGTCCGGTCGCGACCACGGACCCCACGGCGGTGGTGGCGGTCGCAGCCACGGCCACGGCCCCACCCGCCGGCGACATTCCTGATCACAGCACGCTGACGGCCTGTCGGGCATACGGCCCGACGGGCTCGACGCCCGCGCCGGGTCCACGGAATCCGGGGGCAGGAGCGCTCGCCCTCTCACGCTCGAGAGGCGAGAGGCTCCTGCCCTTTCATTAGGTATGGGGACGAGCCGGCGCGCTCATCCGACGCCGCCGCGATGCCGATGACAAGAATGGGTCCTCTTGGTCCTGTTTTGTCTGAAGAGATGGAAGAGATGCCGTTCGGATCGGGCAGCACTGCTCGGAGGTGTGATGGAGGGGCGCTCCGGCGAAGACCGGTCCCGCGAGGCGACCGTGGTTGCGGGACTCGCCATCGCCCTGACGGTGGTGCTGCACCAGGTGCGGTTGTTCCGCATGCCCCAGGGTGGGTCGATCACGCTGGGGAGTGCGATTCCCTTGTGGATCGTGGCTCGCCGCTTCGGCCCGGTCTGGGGCGCCCTGTCCGGCGTCGGGGCCGGGGTGCTGCTGTTCGTTCTCGGAGGAGCGCCGGTGCTGCATCCGGTCCAACCGATCCTGGACTACGTCCTGGCTTTCGGTTCGATGGGGCTGGCGAGCCTGCCCAGGAGCCTCACCGGCGGGGTGGCGCTCAGCATCCTGGTCCGCTTCACGATCCAGGTCGTGTCGGGGGTGGTGTTCTTCGCCACGTACGCCCCTTCGGGGGTGAACGCCCTGACCTACTCGATGGTGTACAATTCCTATCTCGTGGTGGACA
>JACQZM010000629.1:10594-14843 GCA_016213885.1 Candidatus Rifleibacteriota bacterium
CATGGTGCTGGCGCTCTGGCTCCTGGAGATGTTGAGAGCGCGCTCACCGGAGCTGGTCGGCGAAACCCAGACCGGGGCGGTCGGCCGACAACGGCGGTGCTGGCTGCTGGCCTGCGCCGTGGTGGTCGTGCTGGCTCTCGGATACGCCCTGACGTGGCGTCTGGGAGGACGCTAGCGCAGCCTCGAGCTGGAAGCCGGGGGCGTGTGGCTCCGACCGGCTCCGGGCCCTGGATTCAATGGACCTTGAGGACCTTGCCGGCCTTGATGCACTTGGTGCAGACGCGGATCGTCATGACGCGGCCGGCGATCTTGGTCTTGAAGTTCTGGAGGTTGGGCCGCCAGCGTCTCTTGGTGCGGATGTGCGAGTGGCTGACCGCCATTCCGACGGACGAGGTCTTGTGGCAGACGTAGCAGCTCGTGGCCATGGAAAGTCTCCTGGAGTATCGGCTCGATCGAGCCTGGTGTGGCACCTCTGCGGCGCGAGAATGGCCCGGAGGCGAGCTAGCAGCGTAACACGGGGGAGGTTCTCGAGGCAAGAGAATCAGGGTCCCCAACCTCCAGCTTCTCTGGGATGCCGGGTGGGGGCAGGGGGTCCCACACCTCCAGCTTCTCTGGGATGCAGGGTGGGGGCAGCGCCGGCCCGCGCTCTGGCCCTGGTTCTTCTCCTCTGGACGGCCTCCGCGGCCACCGCCTCGATCCTCAGGGACGCCTCGTTCGACGACAGCCCCAGGGAAGCGGTGTTGACCATGATGTTCGACTCGGAGCCGCCGATCCGCTACACCCCCATGGCGGACTCCCGGGTGCTGATCCTCGACTTCCAGAACGCCGTCTTCCCGAAGGGCACCGGTCGGTTCACCCCCAGGGCCCGGCTGGTCGAGTATCTGTCGCTGATCCAGTTCAACCGGGATCGCCTCCGGATGGTGCTGAAGGTCTCGCCGGGCACGATCGTCAACGTGTACAGGTACCCGGTTCCGGGCCGGCGGGACGTCCGGTTCGCCGTGGTCGTCGAGCCGGAGACGGCTCTGGAGCGACTCCCCATGGTGGCCGGCCGCAAGACCCGGCCGAGGATCGTCCTCGATCCCGGTCACGGCGGTCACGACAGCGGCGCCATCGGCACCCTCACCAGCGACAAGGAGGTGGCCCTGGGTATCGCCCACGAGCTCAGACGGCTGTTCGAGGCGGAGCCCCGGGTGGAGACCTTCTACACCCGGCTTGCTGACCACTTCATCCCGCTGGAGGACCGGAGCCACTTCGCCCGCCGGATCGACGCGGACGCGTTCGTGTCGCTCCACGCCAACATGATGGTCCGCGACTCCTGGACCCGGGGCGTGGAGGTCTGGTACCTCTCCCAGAAGGGCGCCAACAAGGAGCTGGAGCGGGTCCTCCAGGAGAAGGGCATCCTCCCGGTGAGAGGACGGTACACCCGGCGGCCCCCCGTGCGCTCCGGAGACGTCGACCAGATCATCCTCTCGATGCAGCAGGCCAAGACCGTGTCCCAGTCGAGCCTGCTGGCCCGCATCATCAACCGGAACCTGATGCGCTACACCGGCCAGGAGAGCCGGGGCGTGAAACGGGGCAACTTCAAGGTGCTGCGCCCCATCGAGGTCCCGGCCTGCCTGGTGGAGTTCGGGTTCCTGTCGAACTTCCAGGACGAGCGGCTGATGACCACCAGGGCGTACCAGAAGAAGGCCGCCGCGGCGGTCTACCACGGGATCATGGAGTGGATGGCCCGGACCGGCCGGATCCAGGGTCCCCAGGCCTCGGGCCTGATCCACGCCGAGGTGTCGGTCGACGAGGTCGGCGAGGCGTCGGCCGCGGCGCTGGAATCCGAGGCCGGCGGCGAGCGGGTGGCGCTGGGAGGCGCCGTGAACGTGGCGCGGGCCCGGTCCCGGCTCAAGTCGAGCCGCCGCCGGTGACTTTCCAGATCCGGCGCCTCGCCGGATCCGGGTCGCGCCCCGAGCGCGCATCCGACCGGATCCCCTCCACTTCCTTCGCGCGCTTTGATTCGGGCAAGAGCGTGATCGCAGCTCGAGCCCTGCGAAACGGGTGGAGGATCCTGGACTTTCGAAGCGCTTTACACCGCCTTCTGGCCTGAGCTAGACTACAAAACCCGCCCGCTCATGGTTTCTTTTGGCAGGTAGCCCGGCGCCGCTCGTGTCGGGCCGGCGGAGCCAGGTGAGCCCAGTGATCGAGGAACGCGCTCCCGAGAGAGCCGACCGGATCGTCAGCGTCCGCGTCAGCCCCGACGACCAGTCCGGGAACGAGTCGCTGCGCCCCCGATCGCTGGCCGAGTTCATCGGCCAGGACGATCTCAAGAAGCGCCTCGTCATCTCCATCGAGGCGGCCCGGCAGCGCGGCGAGTCCGTGGACCACGTGCTGTTCTCGGGGCCCCCGGGGCTCGGCAAGACCACGCTGGCCCAGATCATGGGCCACGAGCTCTCGGCCCGGCTGCACACCACCTCCGGCCCGGCGATCGAGCGGGCCGGCGACCTGGCGTCGATCCTGACCAAGCTGGAGCCCGGCGACATCCTGTTCATCGACGAGATCCACCGGATCAACCGCACTGTGGAAGAGGTCCTCTATACCTCCATGGAGGACTTCAAGCTGGACATCACGATCGGCAAGGGACCGTCGGCCCAGACGCTCCGGATCGATCTCAAGCCGTTCACCCTGATCGGCGCCACCACCCGCGCCGGCCTCCTGACCGCGCCGCTGAGGGACCGGTTCGGACACCACCTGACCCTCCAGTACTACCGCCCCCAGGAGATCCTCCAGATCGCGCGTCGTTCCGCCTCGATCCTGGGGCTCGACACCGACGACGAAGGGGTGCTGGAGCTGGCCCGCCGCAGCCGCGGCACTCCCCGCATCGCCAACCGCTTGCTCAAGAGGGTCCGCGACTACGCCCAGGTTCGAGCCGGGAACCGGCTGACCCTGCCGGTGGTCCGGGACGCGCTGGACCTCCTCGGCATCGACGAACTGGGGCTCGATCCGGTGGACCGGCGGCTCATGGAGCTGCTCTGCTTCAGGTACCGGGGCATCCCGGTCGGACTGAAGAACCTCGCGGTCTCCCTGGGCGAGGACCAGCAGACGCTCGAAGAGGTCTACGAGCCCTACCTGATCAAGATCGGCTTTCTGATCCGCAGCCCCAGAGGACGGGTCGCGAGCCCCCAGGCGCTGACCCACTTCCTCGCCAGGGAGCCGGCGGTGGACGAGCAGCAGATCCTGTTCCAGACCGCCGGGCCGATCGAGTAGAATCGGTGTGCATGGGTAGAACTGCCCGTGGCGCGATGGATCTTGCGCCGGTTCACTGGCACGAGGACAGCGCCGCCGGAAGGCCGGTCCCGCCGGCGGGCCGGTTGGTGCTGGGGCTCTCGTGGCTGCTCTACCACGGGGCCCGCCTGGCCAAGTGGTGGCTGTACCGCCTCCGCATCGTGCCGCGGGTCCGGGTGGAGGCGCTGACGATCAGCGTGGGCAACCTCACCCTCGGGGGCAGCGGCAAGACGCCGCTGGCCGGGCTGATCGGGCAGACCCTGGCCGACGGCGGCTGCCGGGTGACGCTGCTCTCCCGCGGCTACGCCAGACCGGGCGGGCGGTGGATCCAGTGGGCGTCGAGGGACGGTCGCCTGGAGGCTGGCCCGGCAGAGGTGGGCGACGAGGCGCACCTCACGGCGCGCCGGTATCCCGGGGTGGACGTGCTGGTGGGCAAGCGCCGGGCGGTGACGGCCCGGTTCGCCGAGAGCGAGCGACACCCCGACGCGATCGTGCTCGACGACGGGTTCCAGTACTGGCGCCTGACGCGCGACCTCGACGTGGTCACCCTGGACCTGCCCGTGAGCCCGGCGCGGCTGAGGCTGTTTCCGTTCGGGGTGCTGCGGGAGCCGCTCTCCCGGCTCGCCCAGGCCGGACTGGTGGTGCTGACCGGCCCCAGGGAACCCGCCCGGAGCATGCGTGACGAGGCGGTAGCGCTGCTGGCCAGGTTCGCGCCGGGCGTGCCGTACGTGTTCGCCTCGTACCTCCCCAGGGCGCTGCGGCGGCTGTCCACCGGCGCCTCCGTCGATCCCGCGCACCTCCTGGGCAGACGGGTCCTCGCCCTGGCCGCGCTGGGCCGACCCGACCGGTTCTTCGAGACGCTCGGCGCTCTCGGAGCCGGCGCCGTGCTGCCGGCCCCGTTTCAGGACCACCACCGGTACACGGCCAGGGAGCTGGACCACCAGGTCGCGCGGGCGCGCGCCTGGGGGGCCCGGATGAT
>JACQZM010000630.1 GCA_016213885.1 Candidatus Rifleibacteriota bacterium
AGTTCACCAACGCCTACATGACCGATACGCCGGACTTCTGGCGACGGGAGCACCAGCACTACCCGAGCCACGGCGGACGGTTCACCGGCGAGCCGGCGTATTTCAAGCACGTCTGCTCCGCGGCCCGGGACCTGCTGCAGAAGGCGAAGCTGACGCCGAAAGACCTGGACTACGTGGTCTTCCACCAGCCCAACGGGAAGTTCCCGGTCAGGGCCGGGAAGGAGCTCGGCTTCACGAGCAAGCAGTGGGAGCCAGGGCTGCTCTCCCCGACCCTGGGCAACACCTACTCGGGCGCCTCTCCCATGGGGCTGGCCGCCACCCTGGACATCGCCAAGCCGGGTCAGCTGATCATGGTCGTGTCGTACGGATCCGGGGCGGGCAGCGACGGGTTCGTGTTCCGCGTCACCGACCGGATCGACGAGGTGCGCGGCCTGGGCCGGTTCCTGAGGAAGCAGCTCGACGAGAACAAGCGGTACATCGACTACGGCACGTACGCCAAGTTCCGGAAGAAGATCCTCAAGGCAAGATCGTGACGGTTCCCGTGGGGTCAAGGGTCGAGTGCGCTGAAAGGTGAGATCATGAGAGACGTAGCAGTGGTCGGATTGGGAATGATCAAGTGGGGCGAGCTCTGGGGAAAATCGCTCAGGACGATGGCCGTGGAGGCGGGGCTGGCAGCGCTGGACGACGCGGGGACCGATCGCGTGGATTCCCTCGTCGTGGGCTGCATGTCCAGCGGTCTGTTCGTCGGCCAGGAACACCTGGCTTCGCTGGTGGCCGACGGCCTGGCCAAGGGCCCGATCCCGGCGTCGCGGGTCGAGTCGGCCTGCGCGTCCGGCGGGCTGGCCGTGAAGACGGCGTTCATGGAAGTCGCCTCCGGGATGAGCGACTTCGTGCTGGCGATCGGCGTCGAGAAGATGACCGACGTGGACGGAGGAACGGCGACGTACGCGCTGGGCACGGCGGCGGACGGCGAGTACGAGTGCTTCCATGGCGTCACGTTCCCGGCGCTGTACGGCATGATGGCCCGGGCGCACATGCACCGGTACGGGACGACCCGGGAGCAGCTGTCCGCCGTGGCGGTGAAGAACCACGGCAACGCCGTGCACAACCCGCACGCCCAGTTCCCCCAGGCGGTGACGATCGAGCAGGTCTCGTCGTCGGTGATGGTGGCCGATCCGATCCGGATCCTGGACTGCTCGCCGGTGACCGACGGGGCCGCGGCCGTGCTGGTGTGCCCGCTGTCCGAGGCCAGAAAGCTCAAGAAGCACCTGGCCGTGAAGATCGTCGGGGTCGGTCATGCCACCGACACCATCGGTCTTTACGCGCGCAAGGAGTTCACCTCCCTGCCCGCGGTCCGGCTCTCGTTCGAGCGAGCGCTGAAGATGGCGAAGAAGACCCGGGAGGAGATCAGCTTCGCCGAGGTCCATGACTGCTTCACCATCGCCGAGGTGATCATCTCCGAGGACCTGGGGTTCTTCGAGAAGGGGTCCGGGGGCAAGGCGGTGCTGGCCAGGGAGACCGCCCTCGGTGGCAGGATCCCGATCAACCCGTCGGGCGGCCTGAAGGCGAAGGGACACCCGGTGGGAGCCACGGGCGTCGCCCAGATCTGCGAGGCGACCCTGCAGCTTCGTGGCGGGTGCGGTCAGCGACAGGTCAAGGGGGCCAAGGTCGGCCTCTGCCAGAACATGGGTGGGAGCGGCGGCAGCTCGATCGTGCACATCTTGGAGGCGAACGAATGATCACGGCGAGAAACTGGCGGGAGATCCCGCAGCGCTATCGGCTCGAGGCTGGCAAGTGCAAGAAGTGCAGCGAGGTGCTCTATCCACCTCGCGTCGTCTGCCCCAGGTGCGGCGGCCGGACATTCGAGTCGTTCAGACTCTCCGGTGAGGGCGAGGTCCTCACCTACTCCATCGTCCACGTGGCGCCCAGGGGTTTCGAGGACGACGTGCCCTTCGTGGTGGCGATCGTCGGGATGAAAGAGGGCGTCCAGATGACCGGGCAGATCGTCGACTGCGATCACGGCAAGCTGGCGATCGGGATGAAGGTCCGGACCGAGTTCCGGCGCATCCAGGAGGACGGCGAGGCCGGCATGATCTTCTACGGTCACAAGTTCGTTCCGGCCGCGGCGTGACGCCGTGGCCGCCCGGGCCCCGCGGCCGGCCGTGATCGTGCCGGTCGCGGCCGGCCCGGCGCGGCGCCCCGGACCGGTCTTTTCCGCGGTTCCTGGATCAGAGGGCAGGGCTGATCGATGTTTCGTATCGAATCGAAGATCTCCACCACGACCGAGGAGTTCAGGCAGAACACCGCCCAGATGCGGCGCCTGGTGGCCCAGCTGAAGGAGAATCTCGGCACGGCCAGGAAGGGCGGGCCCGAGAAGGCCCGATCGCGTCACGTGGAGCGGGGCAAGCTCCTGGTGCGGGACCGGCTGGACCGGCTGTTCGACCCGGACACGCCGTTCGTCGAGCTCTCGCCGCTGGCTGCCCACGGCATGTACGAGCTCGAGGCGCCGGCCGCCGGGATGGTCACCGGCATCGGCGTGGTCCACGGGAGAGAGGTGCTGGTCGTGGCCAACGACGCCACGGTCAAGGGCGGCACCTACTTCCCCATGACGATCAAGAAGCACATCCGGGCCCAGGAGGTGGCGCTGGAGAACCGCCTCCCCTGCGTCTACCTGGTCGACTCCGGGGGGATCTTCCTGCCGTACCAGGCCGACACGTTCCCGGACAAGGAGCACTTCGGCCGCATCTTCTACAACCAGGCGCGGCTCTCGGCCCTGTCGATCCCGCAGATCTCGGTGGTGCTCGGCTCGTGCACCGCCGGGGGCGCCTACGTGCCAGCCATGAGCGACGAGGCCGTGATCGTCCGCAAGCAGGGGACGATCTTCATCGGCGGTCCGCCGCTGGTGAAGGCCGCCACCGGCGAGGTGGTCAGCGACGAGGACCTGGGCGGCGCGGACGTCCACTGCCGCATCTCCGGCGTGGCGGATCACTACGCGATGAACGACGAGCACGCCCTGGCCATCACCCGGAACATCGTCGAGTCGCTGGACCGTCCCGCCAAGACCCGCCTCGACAGGGTCGAGGCGGAGGACCCGCACTACGATCCGGCGGAGCTCTACGGGATCGTCCCGGCGGACGTCCGGAAGCCCTACGATGTCCGGGAGGTCATCGCCCGGGTCGTCGACGGCAGCCATTTCCAGGAGTTCAAAGAGCTGTACGCCCCCACGGTGGTCTGCGGGTTCGCCCGGGTCATGGGATATCCGGTGGGCATCGTGGCGAACAACGGCGTGCTGTTCTCCGAGTCGTCGCTGAAGGCGGCCCACTTCGTGACCCTCTGCTCCATGCGGAAGGTGCCGCTGATCTTCTTGCAGAACATCACCGGCTTCATCGTGGGCAAGCAGTACGAGCACGGAGGGATCGCCCGGGACGGTGCCAAGATGGTCCACGCCGTGGCCAACGCGGATGTCCCCAAGATCACGGTGATCATCGGCGCCTCCAACGGGGCCGGCAACTACGGGATGTGCGGCCGCGCCTACGGTCCGAGGTTCCTCTGGACGTGGCCCAACTCGAAGACCTGCGTGATGGGCGGCGAGCAGGCCGCGGACGTGCTGGCCACGGTCAAGATCAACCAGCTCAGGGCCCACGGCAAGGAGCTGACCCGGGAGGAAGAGGACCGGATCCGGGCGCCGATCCTGGCCAAGTACGAGGAGGAGTCGAGCTGCTGGTTCAGCACGGCCCGCCTCTGGGACGACGGTGTGGTCGACCCGCTCGACACCAGGAGCCTGCTCGCGCTGGCGATCTCGGCCAGCCTGAACGCGCCGATCCCGGAGTTCAAGGTCGGCATCTTCCGGATGTAGAGCGGTCGAGGACGAGGCCCGGCCCCGGGAGCGCCCGGGCCTGCGCCGCGCCGGCGAGGGTGGCCGCCGCGGAGTCCCGGGAGGCCCCGGACGGAGGGGAATCGGATGGCCGACACGATCAGAGTCGAGAGAGACGGTCCGGTCACGGTGGTGACGCTGTGCCGGCCCGAGGTCCACAACGCCTTCGACTCCGCCATGATAGCGGAGCTGAACGGCCTGTTCGACGGGATCGTCGCGGATCGCGAGGTCCGGCTCGTGGCGATCACCGGCGAGGGCAAGTCGTTCTGCGCCGGGGCCGATCTGAACTGGATGCGGGAGATCGTCCGCTACTCGTTCGAGCAGAACCTGGAGGAGTCGCGGAACCTGGCGCGACTGATGTGGACCATCGCGTCGCTGCCCGTGCCCACCATCGCCCTGGTGAACGGGGCGGCGCTGGGCGGCGGCTGCGGGCTCGCCGCGGTCTGCGACGTCGTGATCGCCTCCACCGCGGCGGTGTTCTCGCTGTCGGAGGTGAAGATAGGCCTGGTGCCGGCATGCATCTCGCCGTACGTGATCCGGCGGATGGGCGACTCCCGGGCCAGGCAGTGCTTTCTGACCGGGGAGCGGCTCACGGCGGAGCGGGCCGTGGCCTTCGACCTGGCCAACGAGGCGGTGCCCCCGGAGGAGCTGCCCGCGGCGCTCGGTCGGTGGACCCGGATGCTGCTCACCTCGGGCCCGGAGGCGCTGGCCACCGCCAAGCAGCTCTTGATGAGGGTCCCGGGGATGACCCCGGAGGAGTTCATGCCGTACACCGCCGAGGTCATCGCCCGGATGAGGGTCTCGTCGGAAGGCCAGGAGGGCATGGCCGCCTTCCTGGAGAAGCGCAAGCCGAGCTGGGTCGCCGGCGACCCCGGCGGCTCGAAACGATCCTGAGCGAACCCGGGAGTCGAGATGAGCATGATCAAGAAAGTGCTGGTGGCCAACCGCGGCGAGATCGCCGTCCGGATCATCCGGGCCTGTCGGGAGATGGGGATCCGCTCCGTGGCGGTCCACTCCGAGGCCGACGGCGAGGCGCTCCACGTGAAGGAGGCCGACGAGGCGGTCCTCATCGGTCCGCCCCCGTCCGTGGAGAGCTACCTGAAGGTCGACGCCCTGATCGCCGCGGCGCGGTCCACCGGCGCGGACGCCATCCACCCCGGCTACGGCTTCCTGGCGGAGAACAGCGGCTTCGCCCGCCGGGTCGAGGAGGAGCAGCTCACGTTCATCGGCCCCTCGAGCGAGGCGATCCGGAAAATGGGCGACAAGCTCATGGCCCGCAAGATCGCCGCGGAGGCCGACGTGCCGCTGGTGCCCGGCCAGACTCTCGCGGCCACGGATCCGGTGGAGGCTGCCGCGGCCGCCGACGCTCTGGGGTACCCGGTGATCGTCAAGGCGGCCGGCGGCGGCGGCGGCAAGGGGATGCGGATCGTCCGCACCCCGGCGGCGCTCCCCGACGCGATGCAGGAGGCGTCGCGGGAGGCGAGATCCAGCTTCTCCGATCCCAGGGTCTACCTGGAGAAGTACTTCGACCGGCCCAGGCACGTGGAGATCCAGGTGTTCGCCGACTCGGCCGGCAACGTGGTGCACCTGTTCGAGCGCGAGTGCAGCGTCCAGAGGCGGCACCAGAAGATCATCGAGGAGTCTCCGTCCACGGCGCTCACGCCGGAGCTCAGGGCCCGGATGGGCGAGGCCGCCGTGAAGGTGGCCCGGGCCGTGGAGTACCGGGGCGCCGGGACCGTGGAGTTCCTGCTGGTGCCGGGACCCAGGTTCTACTTCCTGGAGATGAACACCCGGATCCAGGTGGAACACCCGGTCACGGAGATGGTGACCGGCGTGGACCTGGTGGCTCTGCAGCTCGAGGTCGCCTCCGGCGAGCCGCTGCCGTTCACCCAGGCCGATCTGTGCCAGAGCGGTCACTCCATCGAGTGCAGGCTCTACGCCGAGGACCCGGCCAGCGGCTTCTTGCCGTCTCCCGGACGCATCCACTACATGCGGGCTCCGGTCGGGCCATGGGTGCGATTCGACACCGGCGTGGAGAGCGGATCGGTGGTGCCGATCCACTACGACCCGATCTTGGCCAAGCTCATCGTCTGGGCCCGGGATCGGGAGCGGGCGATCGCCAGGATGGACCAGGCGTTGAAGGAGACGGTCATCCTGGGCATCAAGAGCCCCATCACTTACATGAGGAAGGTGCTGCGTCACCGGGCGTTCGTGGCGGGCGACCTCCACACGGAGTTCTTGAAAGAGCACGACATCGACCCGACCGAGGAGGGAGACCTGGACCTGGCGCTGGCGGCGGCGGTGCTGTGGAAGGCCCGGGCCGGTGGGCCGGCGGACAGCGGCCCGAGCCGGTCGGAGCTTGCGAGCCCGTGGCAGACGCTGGGACGCTGGGAGCTGGGAGGCATGAGGTAGTCCGATGAAGAAGATGCTCGTGTCCGGTGAGGCGGTCTACCCGGTGACGGTGGCCCAGCAGGGAGGTTCCACGGTCGTCTCGTCGCCGGGGGGCGACATGGCCCTGGCGGCGACGCAGCCGTCGGCCCACGAGATGCTGTTGACCGTGAAAGGGCGGACCGTCAGGGCGTTCGTGGCGGGCACCAAGGACGAGGTCCACGTCCACGTGGGGGGCGGGACCTGGTCGTTCAAGGTGCTGGACCCGGCGGAGGCGCACGCGGCGCACTCCCGGGCCCACGAGGTCCAGACCGAGGTGACCGCCCAGATGCCCGGCCTGGTGATCAAGATCCACGTCAGGGCCGGCGACCGTCTGGTCAAGGACCAGCCGATCATCGTCCTGGAGTCGATGAAGATGGAGAACACGCAGGTGGCCCGTCACCCGGCGATCGTGAAGAGCGTGAACGTGGCCGAGCGCCAGCAGGTCGACGCCGGGGCGGTGCTGGTGGAGCTGGAGCCGATCGAGGAGACCGGGGAGCAGAAGTAGCCGGTGACTCCGCGAGTCCAGCGGGAAGCGCACCGTGGAAGCCGTCTCCGAGTCGCGAGGGCGGCTGAAGACAGAATCTCGCCAGCAAGCGCACCTGAGGCTCCGGGGGCACCGCACGGCGGGTGGGCAAACGCCCTGATCGGCGGACAGTCGCGACCTCTTGGATGGCGAGCTCGAAGGTGAGACGCCGCGTGAGCTGGTGCGGACCACCTGGTCCTTCGCGCGCTTGATGGGCAGCCGCGGGAGCGGACCGTCCAATTGCGAGTTGAGCCGCCGGCGGAGCCGGTCGGCTCGAACGACCAAT
>JACQZM010000631.1 GCA_016213885.1 Candidatus Rifleibacteriota bacterium
ACGCCTTCGGGGTGAAGACCATGGATGTGGCGAAGAGCCTTCTGGACAAGGGGTTCCACGCTCCCACGGTCTACTTTCCGCTCATCGTGCCGGAGGCGATGATGATCGAGCCCACGGAGTCGGAGTCCAAGGAGACCATGGACTGTTTCGTGGACGCCATGCTCAGGATCATCGAGGAGGCCAAGACCGACGCCGAGAAGCTCCACCAGTGCCCCACGACCACTCACGTGCGCCGGCTCGACGAGACCCGAGCCGCCAGGCAGCCGGTCCTGAGGTACCAGCCCAAGGGTTGAACCGGCCGTCGCTGATCGTCACGCCGGCCCTGACCGGTCCGGTCAACATGGCGATCGACCTGACCCTTCTGGACCTGGCGTGCGCGGGTCTGGGTCCGTTCGTCCGGGTGTACTCGTGGGCCGGGCCGTGGATCTCCCTGGGCTACTTCCAGCGCGCCCGGACCGCCATCGACGAAGGTCTGGCCGGGGCTCTTCGCGTCGGCGTGGTCGGTCGCCCCACCGGTGGCAAGGCGTTGCTCCATCACCGGGACGTGACCTACGCGGTGGCGCTCCCGCCGGTCCATGAGCTGACGCGACTCTCGATCTCCGACTCCTACAGGGAGCTCTGCCAGCGGCTCATCGCCGCGCTGGCGTCCCTGGGCCTCGAGGGGACGCTGGGGACGAGCCCTGAGGGGTCCGTGGACCGTGGCCCCGCCCCCTGCGCGGCCGAGGTCCACATCGAATCGATCATGGTCGGGTCGAAGAAGCTGGTCGGGTCGGCCCAGGTGCGCCGCGGCGGGGCGGTGCTGCAGCACGGTTCGATCCCGGTGGAGCCCCCGGAGGCCGAGCTGATCAGGTGCCTCGAGCCGCCGGGGTTCAGAGCCGGGCGCCTCCTGCCCGGCGAGGATGGTGACTTCGTCGGCTGGTACCGGGCGCGTACCACGACGCTCCGGGACGAGGGGTGCGGCGCCTCCGTGGCGCGGATCCAGGCGGCGGTCATCGACCGGTTGTCGCGGCTGTAGGCGACGGCGGTGTCGAGGATTGCAGCGCGCGACCCGGTGGGATTAGGATGAGCCCGTGACAGAGGAAGGCCAGCCGTCCAGAACGATCGACGAGCTGCTCGGCGACCTCGCCAGTCCGGACGAGGCGGCCCGCAAGGCGGCGCTGCTCGAGCTGGGGCGGCTCAAGGAGCCCCGGGTCATCCTGCCGATCCGCCGGATGGCCGGCTCCGACGACTCGGTGGAGCTCAGGTTCCTGGCCAAGAAGGTGCTGATCTACCTGGCGACCGCCCTGGGCCAGGCCACCGACTCGACCACGGGCCAGCAGACCGGGCCGCCGACGCTCGACCACCCGGATCCCGGCGTTCGCATCAGGGCGCTCAACCTGGCGGCCGCGTCCGACTCCAAGCAGATCTTGCCGCAGCTGCTGGGCCGGGTCGACAGCGAGAGCGACCCGGCTGTGCGAGCCACGCTGGTGACCGCCCTGGCAGCCCTGGGCAGCCGCGCGGAGGTCCCGGTGCTCGAGCGGTTCGCCGAGGACCCGGACGCCCGGGTCAGGGCCAACACGATCGAGGCGCTGGAGGCGATCGGCGATCCCTCCGCCTACCCCACGTTCGTCCGGTTCGTCCAGGACCAGGACAACCGGATCAGGGCCAACGCGATCCGGGCGCTCGGCAAGCTCGGGCGGGCCAACATCACGAAGCTCTGCCTGGCCATGATCAGGTCCCGGAAGTCGTGGATGATCGACAGCGCCCTGTTCTTGCTGATCCCGATGAAGCTCCCGGCGGCGGTGACCTCGTTCCAGCAGCTGCTGGCCCATCCGTCGCCCGAGATCCGGGCCAAGGCCAGGGCAGGCCTCTCGAAGCTGGCCGAGACCGGGAACGAGCAGGCGCGACAGGCGCTCGAGCAGGTCCCGGCCGACTCGGACGCTCCCTATACCATGGAGACCGTGGACGCCCTGGCCCGATCGAGCCCGGTGCCCGCGGTCGACGAGGACGGGCTGGACTCCCCCGACGAGGAGCGCCGGATCACGGCGCTCAAGGAGATCGAGACGGTCCAGGACAGGGAGGCGGTGCCGGCGCTGATCCAGCGCCTGGAAGTCGAGTCCAGCGAGAAGGTCCGGGGCGTGATCGTGCGCCTCCTGGGAAGCCTCGGCGACAAGGGAATCGTGCCGGTGCTGGAGAACTGCCTCGCCGACAAGGACGGACGCGTCCGGGCCAACGCGGTCGAGGCGATCGCCGCCCTGGTGAGCGACCCCAACGAGCTGAAGTGTCTCATCAAGATCCTCCGCGATCCCAACAACCGGGCCAAGACGAACGCCGTGCTGGCGCTCTGGGGCAAGGGGTTCTCGGGCCCGATCCAGGCCATGAAGGAGCTGGCCGCGTCGGCCGACAAGAACACCCGCCTCTCGGCCATCTACGCGATCCACAACATCGGGGAGGGCGCCGCGAGCCTGCTCGGCCCTCTGATGAACGACCATGACCCGATGGTCAAGCAGCGGGCCCAGGAGTGCCGACGGATGCTGGGACTGGAGGCGCAGCCCCAGGAGGCGAAGCCGGACCAGTCGGCCCGTCCGACCGGGCCGCTCAACGTCTCGAAGAGGCCGTCCGGAGTGGTGCGGCAGCCCGGCAAGGCGCCGGCGGAGACGCCGTCCGGGGTGGGGCGCGTCACCGGCGAGATCGCCAAGGTCACCGGGAGCTTCTCGGCCAAGATGAGGGCCAAGGTGGCCCGGGAACACTTCGAGAAGACGCTGGTCGATCTGGCCGAGGCTTTTCTGAAGCGTTCTTCCGGGGAGGGCGAGCGCCCGCCGCCCCCGCCGGCTCTCGCCGCTCTGATCGCGCAGCTGGAGCACTTCCCGCCGTCGGGCGACGCCAAGATCGCGGCGACCCGGATCGCCAAGCTCCAGGCGATCGGCGCCTGGGTCCACGACAACCAGCACTGGACCGAGAAGGAGGCGTCGGGGCTGCTCGCCCGCGTGGCCAAGGCGCAAAAAGAGCTGGACGAGGTGGAGGAGGAGATCAGGCGGCTCGGCCCTCCGAAGACTCTGAGGCTGGTTCTCATCGTGGTCGTCGTGGCGCTGGTGCTGAAGGCGATCCACTGGCTGGTCTCGGCCATGTGACTCGCCCCGTCGCCGGTCGGCGGGCGACGGCACGGGTGGAAGAGGAGGGGATCAGGCTTGAGGTCGCGCTCGGAGGACGGGAAGCGGTATAATGCACCGGGTCCGGGGACTGACGACCGTCACCACTCATGATGATCATGCGCACCCTGGCTACAGCGCTCTCCACCCTCCTCGTCATGGCATGCTGCGGCTTCGATCTCATGGCGGCGGAGTCCGCCCCGCCGAAGATCTACGTCCCTCAGTGGAAGAAGGGGGACACCTGGACCGTCGAGTGCGACATGCCCGACGCCCTGGTGGCCAAGCGCCCCCCGTGGCTCGACAACCGGAAGCCGAACTCGAGTCGCCACCCCAGGTGGGTGTTCACCGTCGACAAGCTGGCCGACATGGGGCGGTTCCGGCTGATCTCGGTCCAGGTGCGCCGCGACGACCCCAAGGCCAGGTCCTCCGCGGACCTGGTCTTCAGCGGTCGGCTCGACGCCGCGGGTCTCCTCGCCAGTCTGTTCCTCTACAAGGCGGTCTACCGGTACCCGGCCGGCGTCGAGGTGAACTCGATCCGGAAAGACTACAACAGGCAGAGCAACGGCCCGTTCCCGGTGATCAACGACGAGACCGACGCTCCGACCGATTTCCCGTGCCTGAACGTGGTCGACTCCCCGGCCGATGCCAGCGGCGACGGAATCTGGAAGGAGTATCAGGCCACGGACCTGGTGGACAAAGACCTGAGGAGCCGGTCCGTCCGGCAGACCACCATCTTCGCCACGGCCAAGATGCAGTTCGGAGAGCAGATCAAGGTGCCGGTGGACCGTTCCCTCAACCAGGACGTGTACATGAAGCTGCTCCACGCCTCCGGCAACTACACGGTCCGGCTGGTCTTCAACCCGGCCTACCCGTGGCCGGTCTACGGGGAAGGTCCCAAGGGGAGATACTGGCTCGTAAAGTAGCAAAACAACCGGGGGGGTTTCCGCGTAGTAGAGGAGGGTATCGGGTCGCTCATTGTGGTATTGGGGGCAACCCCGCGTCCCGCGGAAACCATGACACCCGCCCGATACGTGCAGACATAAGGAGTCGAGAAACATGAGGCGAATGACTGTGATCGTCGCTGCGATCGCCGTCCTGGCCATCGCCGTTCCGGCCCAGGCCGACCTCTGGGACGACGCGCGGAACGAGGCCCGGAACCCACGGACCCAGGGCGGCAACAGCGGGCAGCCCGCCGTGCGGCTCCTGGACGTGAACAGCGACGCACCGGGCGGATCGACGGCGCCGGCACAGCCGCAGAGCGAGAACGGCATCCCGTACTTCACGGAGAACAACCTGGCGACCTATTCGCCAGGGGCGCAGGGCAACACCCTGGTCCTGCCCGCCGAGTCTTCTCCGTGGGGGTGGAGCTGGTTCCCCTACTACCGCTGCGATCTGTCGTTCTGGCGCACGTCGCAGGTGGGGGGGGTGGCGGTCTCGCCCTTGGAGAAGCTGGACTCCTTCGCCTCATCCAGGGGCAATAGCGAGGCGTTCGCCGCCGCCTACGAGGCGTACGACACCCGCCCGTGGATCGCCGAGGCGCGAGGCCTGCCCGCGGGTCACAACCTGGCCCTGGCGGTCGCCCAGGCCGGCGGCAAGACCACGATCCCCTGGCAGAGCGGCAGCGGCA
>JACQZM010000046.1:0-19657 GCA_016213885.1 Candidatus Rifleibacteriota bacterium
GGCGCCGCCGGTTCGAGAGCCGGCTCCTCAGCGTCCCGGCGGCGGGACAGGGCGCCAGGATCCCCCACCTGTTTCGCGGAGTCGGGCCTGTGATCAGGCGGCGGCCTGGATCCAAGGTCACGATGGAGGTGGGGGGGATCAGGTTGGAGTCGCGCTCGGGGGAAGGGAAGAGGAGGGGATCCGGATTGAGGTCGCGCTCGGGGGCGCGACTCGGACCCGGCGAGGCGCCGGGTCTTGGTGGAGCTTGTCGTCTTCCGGTTATCTACATATAATGACATGCTTTCGACACACCATCAGGGCTTCTTGCTGTCAGGCCTTTGGTAGGTTCTGGAGGAGGTTGCGTGTCCATGGGAATCCGAGCGCTGTCGTTGTTGCTTTTGATGGCCTTCACTCTCTCGCTGCCACTGGCGCTGGTGGCCCAGACCGATGACCCGTTCGGAGGGCTCGGCAACGTCGGCCGTGGCACCGGAACCGGCGGCAGCGGCACAGGTACCGGCTCCGGAGCGACGGGAACCGGCCAGACCGGCACCGGCACCGGTGGCACAGGTACGGGCACGGGCACCGGCACCGGCGGCACAGGTACGGGCACGGGCACCGGCACCGGCACCGGTTCCGGCACGGGCACCGGTACCGGCACGGGCACCGGTACCGGCATCGACGATCTGCCGGTCTGGACCGGTCCCACCAGCGGGTATTACACCCCCCGGGTCCACCGGCTCTACGACTCGTTGATGGATGCCTTCGTCCGCTACCAGAGGGCGCCGAGGTACTCCTACGAGGAGTCCCAGGCGCTGGCTCGCTATCAGCGGCTGAACGACGAGTACCTCATCGCCAGGCGCACCGGAGCCCTGATCTACCCCCACCAGACCGTGGCCATCGAAGCGTATCTGACCGCGTACGACCGGTGGCAGAGGGCGCCCCAGGGCTCGGTCGACGAGAAGATCGCCGAGCTCGCCTACAAGGAGGCGCTGGCCGACGTTGGGACTCTGGGAGCCGACCCGGCCTTCTCCGTCCCCATCGGTGACGCCTTCGACGGCTACGTCCGGTACTGGGTTCAGTACCAGAGGGCGTACCAGGGCTCCATCGACGAGAAGGTCGCCCAGACCGCGTACCAGCTGTACAGGGAGCAGCTGGAGCGGCAGTACGCCCGCGGCCGTCGCCTGTTCTCGAGCCGGGAGCAGGCGCTGAACGCCTACTACCGCGCCAAGGCCGAGTACAACGCCGCTCCGTCCTACTCCGTCGAGGAGAAGGTCGCGAAGCTGAAGATGGATCTGTTCCTCGCCGAGGCCGACCGGTACTGGGGATCCACCGGAACCGGAACCGGCAACGGCAACACCGGCACCGGTACGGGCAACGGGAGCATCGGCACCGGTACCGGTACCGGTACCGGCAGAACGGGCACCGGCACGGGAACCGGTCGCACCGGCACCGGCGGCACCACCAGGACCGGAACGGGTACGGGAACGGGTACGGGCACAGGTACGGGCACGGGCCGCTGAGCCGCCGGCCAATTGCCCGGCGCCCCTCCGAGCAGGCCTGCCGCAACCCCTGGCTTCGTCGGCTTCACCCGGCCACGGGCCGACGCCGACGGAGCCGGGACGTCGCCGGTGCTCGAGACGTCGAGGCTATCGGGATTCCTTCTCGTAGGGAATCCCGAGGCTCGCCGGCGGGACGGCCCGACCGATGAACCCGGCCAGGATGACCACGGTCACCACATAGGGGACCATCATCGCGAACTGGCTCGGGATCAGGTTGGAGAGCAGCGTGGTCTGCAGCGCGTCGGCCAGGCCGAACACCAGGGCGGCCGACAGGACCCCCGCGGGCCGCCACCGCCCGAAGATCAGCGCCGCCAGGGCGATGAACCCTCTGCCCGCGGTCATGTTCTTCGCGAATGAACCGCAGTAGAACGGCAGGAAGCTGCCCGCCAGGCCGGCCAGGATGCCCGAGATCACCAGGCCCAGGTACCTGTAGGTAGGCACCGAAACGCCGGCCGTGTCGGCCGCTTTCGGGTTCTCGCCCACCGCTCTCAGACGCAGGCCGAACCTGGTCTTGTCCAGGAGCACGGTGCAGAGCGGCACCAGGATCAGCGCGAGCACCACGAAGAACCTGAAGTCCAGCTTGGCCTCGTCGGGCAGGGAGAACGAGCGCCGCCGGTCGAAGAACACCTGCGACAAGAAGAGCGTCAGCCCCGAGGCGAGCATGTTCAGGGCCACGCCGGAGACCACCTGGTTGGCCTTGAGCGTCACCGTGAACAGAGCGAACACCAGCCCCACGACCGCCAGGAGCGCCGTCGATACCAGCAGGGCCAGGACCGGACGCCCGGTCTTCGCCGCGACCAGCGCCGAGAAGAAGGCGCCGAACAGCATGAACCCCTCGAGGCCGATGTTGATGACGCCGGACCGCTCGGCGAAGACGCCGCCCAGCCCGGCGAGCACCAGCGGCGTGGCCCCGACCATGGTGTAGGCCAGCACCACCCAGAGCGTCTCGTTCACCGGCGCCTCCTCAGCAGGATCTCCTGCAGCATCGGTCCCGAGGCAACCAGGAAGATGATCAGCGCCTGGAGCACCAGGATCAGCTCCCGGGGGAACAGGGTCATCATGTCGATCTCCACGGCGCCGTTCTGCAACGCTCCGAACAGAATCGCCGCGAGCACCACGCCGCCGGGGTGGTTCTGGCCCACCAGCGCCACGGCGATGCCGGTGAACCCCAGGCCCACCCAGAAGTCCTTCACGAAGTGGTGATGCACGCCCAGCACCTGCTCGGCGCCGCCCAGCCCGGCCAGAGCGCCTGACAGGAGCATGGTCAGGACCACACAGCCCCCCACCGAGATCCCCTGGGCTCGCGCCGCTTCGGCGTTGGCGCCCACGGCCCTCAGCTCGAAGCCCAGCGTGGTCCGCCACAGGAAGTACGCCACGAGGATCGCCACGACCAGCGCCAGGACGAACCCGGTGTTCAGCTGGGTGGCGTCGAGATCCCGGTGGCACGACTGCGGGGCGAACCGGGCCAGCTCCGCAAGCTGGGCCCGCGGCGCCACCGCCGGCGTCTGCGGGACCGCCCCGGGCTCCTTGAACGCCGTGGTGGTCAGGAGGTAGGACGCCAAGAGCGTCGCCAGGAAGTTGAACATGATCGTGGTGATGACCTCGGACACGCCGAGCCGGGAACGAAGCAGCGCAGGGATCAGCGCCCAGAGAGCTCCGGCCACGGCCGCGGCGACCAGCGCCAGCGGGACGACCGCGACGTCGCCGACCCACAGGAACAGCCCGGAGGCGCGGGGGATCAGCAGGTAGAGGATCGCCACCAGGGCCGCCACGACCCCGGCGACGCGTCTCACCGCCGCGAGCCTCTGCGCCGGTCGCCCCCGGTGCGGTACCGCCGTCCAGGCCAGGGCCAGCAGCGTCGCCAGAACGACGCCGGCACCCACCGGGTACCACGTGGCGTTCCAGAAAGGCGACCCGGACAGGTCTTGCCCGGCCAGCCGGGGAACCGCCCAGCCGACCACGGCGGCGGCGAAGGCGCCGGCCACGAGCTGACCCTCGGCGCCGATGTTGAACAGGCCGGCCCGGAACGCCAGCGCCACGGCCAGCCCGGTGAAGATCAGCGGGGTCGTGTTCTGGAGGCTCCAGGCGACGTTCTCGAGGCCGCCCAGGGCGCCGTTGAACAGCACCGAGTAGACCTCGAACGGGTCGTAGCCGAAGATCAGCACCAGCACGAAGCCCAGGACGAACGCCAGCGCCACCGCCGAGACCTGAAGCGCAACCTGGGCGACCACGCCGGCCGCTCTCTGGCCGTTCACCTCACGCCACCCCCGCCATGGCCAGGCCGAGCACCGACTCGGTCGCCTCCGCCGCGTGGAGGGTCTTGAGGATCTTGCCCCGATAGATGACGGCGATCCGATCGGACAGGGAGAGGATCTCCGACAGCTCCGTGGAGACCAGCAGGATCGCCACCCCCCGATCGCGGAGCCCGACCAGCCTCTGGTGGATGAACTCGATGGCGCCGATGTCCACGCCCCGGGTCGGCAGGGCGGCGATGAGGCACCGGGGCTCCCGGGAGCATTCGCGGCCGATCACGACCTTCTGCTGGTTCCCGCCGGAGAGCTGCCTCGCCGGGAGCTCCGGCAGGGGCGGGCGCACGTCGTACTCGCCTATCAGGCGCTCGGCCTGGGCCCGGATGGCGCTCCTCATCAGCCGGCCCAGGCTCGTGCACGGCGGCCGGTGGTGGAGCCCCAGCGCGAAGTTGTCCTCGATGGAGTAGTCCGGTACCAGGGCGTGCTTGAGCCGGTCCTCGGCGATGTGTCCGAGCCCCAGCTCGATCCGCTCCCGGACCGACAGACCCGACAGGTCCCGGCCGTCCAGCTCGATCGATCCCTCCAGCCCTTGGATCAGCCCGGTGAACCCCTGGACCAGCTCGGTCTGCCCGTTGCCGGCCACGCCGGCCAGGCCGAGGATCTCGCCGGAGCAGATCGACAGGTCCACGCCGTCGAGCAGCCGGCGCCCGGCGCTGGTGTAGCCGACGTTCTTTGCCACGAGGCGCACCTCGCCGGGGGGGCGGTCTTTCTTCTCGACGGCGAACCGGACCGGGCGGCCCACCATCAGCTGGGCGATCTCCTCCCGGCTCACGTCGCCGGTGGCGGCCGTGGCCACCGTGGTTCCCTCGCGCATGACCGTGAGGCGATCGGAGATCGCCTTGATCTCCTTGAGCTTGTGGGTGATGAGGATGATCGTGGAACCCTGGTCCCGGAGCGTCCTGAGCACCTTGAAGAACTCCTCGACCTCTTGAGGGGTGAGCACGGCGGTCGGCTCGTCGAGGATGAGCACCCGGGCTCCCCTGACCAGGACCTTCAGGATCTCGACGCGCTGCTCCATCGAGACCGGCAGGGTCTGGACCTTGGCCTCGAGATCGACCTTGAGACCGTACCGATCGCCCAGCTCCACGACCTGGCGGGCGATCCGGGACGGGTCGAGGAACGGGCCGGCGCTCTCCTCGATGCCGAGGATGATGTTCTCGATGACGCTGAACGGAGGCACCAGCATGAAGTGCTGGTGGACCATGCCGATGCCGAGCCTCACGGCGTTCGTGGGGCCGTGGTCCTCGACCTTCTGGCCGAAGACCCGGACCTCCCCTTCGTCCTGCCTGTAGAGCCCGTACAGGATGTTCATCAGGGTGGACTTGCCGGCGCCGTTCTCGCCCACCACGGCGTGGATCTCCCGCTCGTTCACCGTGAGGTTCGCCTGCCGGTTCGCCACCACGGTCTTGAACCGCTTGGAGATCCCGATCATCTCGATCGCTGGCGGGGCGGTCGCGGCGTCCGGGCCCTGTCGTTCCGGCTGGGGCACGTCTAGTGGCTCTCCTCGTAGTTGCTGACCTTGATCTTGCCCGCGACGATCTCCTGCTTGATCTTGTCGAGCGTGGTCAGGATGCGGGCCAGGCGCTCCGGGTCCATCCGGCCCTTGGCCTTGACCGGGTCTTTCATGCAGGAGAAGTCGGTGGTGCTGACCGCGCCCTCCACGAGACCGTAGTGGTGCGGCTCGCCCCGGTACCTGCGATCCAGAGTCTCCTTGATCGCGTTGAACACCGCCACGTCCACCCGCTTGATCATGCTGGTCAGAACGAAGCCCGGGGCGTCGCCATCCTGGTTGGCGTCCACGCCGATGGCGAGCTTGCCCTGGGCTCTCGCCGCCTCGATCACGCCGTTGCCCGTGGAGCCCGAGGCATGGAAGATCACGTCGGCGCCCCGGCTGAACATCCCCTCCGCGAGCTGCTTGCCCTTCACCGGGTCGGAGAACGCCTCCGGGCCGGAGCCCGCGTACTGCACCAGCACCGACGCCGCCGGATCGACGTGCTTGGCCCCCTCGGTGTAGCCGAGCTCGAACTTGTGGATGAGCGGGATGTCCATCCCCCCGACGAACCCCACGATCCCAGTCTTGGAGGCCAGCGCTGCGGCGGCGCCGACCAGGAAGCTCCCCTCGTGCTCCTTGAATCGCAGGGAGGCGATGTTCTTGTTGGGGTTCTCTTTCACCGGGTCCACGTCGGCGTCGATGATGGCGAACCGGATGCCGGGGTAGTCGCGGGCCACCTTGACCGTGGCCGACTTCATCAGGAACCCCACGGCGATGATCAGGTCGAACCCCCGGCCCGCGTAGGTGCGCAGGTACCGCTCGTCCTCCGCCATCATGGTCGGCTGGCCCTCGAACACCTTGACCGGGAGCTCCCTGCCGGCGCGCATCAGCCCCTCGTGAGCCGAATCGTTGAACGACTTGTCGCCCAGACCGCCCACGGAGAGCACCAGGGCGACCCGGGGCAGGTTCCCCTTGTCGCCGCCCTTGTCGCCGGGTCGACCGCCGCATCCCAGAACCGCGACGAGACCGAGAAGAGCCGTCAGCCGGACCGTGGAACGCATCGGTCCGGGTTTACCATCGGGCGGGGGCGTGGTCAAGATTTACCTTGGCGACCCGCCACGGACCGGAGAGCCAGGATCCTGCACCTGTCTCGCAGGGCTTGGGCTGTGGTCGGCCTCTTGCCCGAATCAGGGCTCACGAAGGAAGTGGAGAGGATCCGGTTGAAGTCGCGCGCGGGAGAGAGAAGAAAGAGGAGGGGATCCGGATTGAGGTCGCGCTCGGGGGCGCGACTCGGACCCGGCGAGGCGCCGGGTCTTGCGACTCGGACCCGGCGAGGCGCCGGGTCTTGAAGAGAGGCCGTTCTTGACATACCATGGGCCAGCGGGAATACTCATGCTCCGGTCCCTGACCCGGGCGGCCGGGCTCCCTCCGGCCCTGGGGCGGACGACGGTCGGGGAGAGAGAAGATCCGGATGGGCGCGCGGCTGAACGGGACGAACGGCACGAACGGGCTGCGTCCTCCGCTGACAGGGGACCCCGGAGGGATGTGGCACTGGGTGCCGGTCGGCGTGGCGGTGTTGAGCCTCGCGCCGCTGGCTCTGCTGGTGGGTCCGCTCCTGGTGCTGGCCTGGCGCTCGTTCAGCCTGGAGCAGCTCCGGGTCGCCATCGGCGACCCCATGGTCAGACAGGCGCTCAGACTGAGCTTCGTGACCACGTCGGCCAGCCTGATCCTGGTGGTGCTGTTCGGCTCTCCGGTGGCCTACCTGCTGGCCCGCCACCGGTTCACGGGCCGGGCCGTCCTGGACGCCCTGCTCGACCTGCCGATGATCCTGCCACCGGCCGTGGCAGGCCTGGCGCTGCTCCTGACCTTCGGGCGACGGGGCGCCCTGGGGCCGCTCCTCGAGGCGATGGGGGTCCACATCGCGTTCTCGTGGACCGCCGTGGTGATGGCGCAGTGCTTCGTCTCCGCGCCGTTCTTCATCAGGGCAGCCCGCACCGGGTTCGAGGCGGTGGATCCGCAGCTGGAGCACGTGGCCGCGACGCTGGGGACGTCCCCGGCGGCGATCTTCTTCCGGGTCACCCTGCCGCTGGCGCTCCCCAACATACTGGCCGGGATGGTGATGGCCTGGGCCCGCGGCCTGGGGGAGTTCGGGGCCACGATCATGTTCGCCGGCAACTTCCCGGGCCGCAGCCAGACCATGCCGCTGGCGGTGTACTCTGCCATGGAGGGCGACCTCGGAGCCGCCCTGACGCTGGCGCTGATCCTCCTGTTCGTCTCGCTGGGCGCGTTGCTCGTGTTCAAGCAGGTCACCGGCGGCGGCCGGTCCAACATCCATGCAGTTTGAGCTGGCCATCGAGAAGCAGTTCGGCGGGTTCCGTCTCCAGGTGGACCTTTCGGTGGAGGCGAGGACCGCCGTGCTGTTCGGACCTTCCGGCGCCGGCAAGAGCCTGACCCTCCAGTCGATCCTCGGCATCGTGAAGCCCGACCGGGGCCGCATCACGGTCATGGGGGAGCTGTTCTTCGATGCGTCCACCGGAGTGAACCTCCGGCTCCAGGACCGTCGCCTGGGCTACGTGCCCCAGAGCTATGCGCTCTTCCCCCACCTCACCGCGGCGGAGAACATAGCGTTCGGCCTCAGGGGACGCAGCACCGCGGAGGTGCGGCGCGAGGTCGGTGCGATGCTCGATCTGCTCAGGCTTCACGAGGTGGCGGATCGGCCGCCTCGACGGCTCTCCGGGGGGGAGCAGCAGCGCGTGGCGCTGGCCCGGGCTCTCGTGGTCCGTCCCCGGCTGCTGCTTCTGGACGAGCCGTTCTCGGCGCTGGATCCGGCTCTCAGAGGCGATCTCAGGTCCCAGCTCCTGGTGGCCCAGCGCGAGCTGGGGGTCGGGGTCGTGCTGGTGAGTCACGACCTGGTCGACGCGCAGACCCTGGCAGACATGGTGGCGATCCTGGACGGTGGGCGGGTACTCCAGTGCGATCGTCGCGAGGAGGTGTTCTACAGGCCGGTCAGCGTCGAGGTGGCCCGGTTCACCGGCTCTCGCAACGTCGTCCGGGGCGAGGTCTCCTCCGCCATCGACGGTGTCGCCACGATCCGGATCGGAAGCGCAACGCTCACGGCCCGGTCGGCCCGACCCGCGTCGACCGGCCCGGCGTGGATCATCATGCGCGCGGAACGGATCCGCCTGCTGGCCGATGACGAGACCGCCGACCGGGACGAGTCCACGGCCCGCGGCACCCTGAAGACCGCCACGTTCAGCGGAACCTGCTGGCGTCTGAAGGTGTCTCTCGACGGCGCCGACGGTCCGGTGCTCGAGGTGGACGCGCCGGTGTGGTGGTGGGAGCGCCACGGCCGTGAACCCGGCGCGGCGTGCACCGTCGCCGTCGGGAGCTCCGCCGTCCATGTCGTTCCATCCCGGCCTTCCGCGGCCGGTTGACCATGCTGGAGCCCCGTCGATGACGCTCTCCCTCCCGATCTTTCTGGACAACCACTCGACCACGCCGGTGGACCCGCGGGTCCTCGAGGCGATGCTCCCCTACTTCACGGAGCGGTTCGGCAACGCGGCCAGCCGGAGCCACTCCTTCGGGTGGCTGGCCGAGAAGGCGGTAGAGCGCGGCAGGGAGCAGATCGCCGCCCTGATCGGCGCGGACCCTCGGGAGATCGTCTTCACCAGCGGCGCCACCGAGTCGAACAACCTGGCGATCAAGGGTGTGGCGTGGATGCACCACCCCAGGGGAAACCACCTGATCACCGCCGCCACGGAGCACCACGCCGTGCTGGACCCGTTGAAGCGGCTGCAGCGGGACCGCTTCGAGGTCACGGTGCTGCCGGTGGACCGGTACGGCCGGGTCGATCCCGCCGGGGTGCAAGACGCGATCACGGACCGGACGATCCTGATCTCCGTGATGGTGGCGAACAACGAGGTGGGAACCCTCCAGCCGATCGCCCGGATCGCCGGGTTGGCCAGGGAGCGGGGGATCCTGTTCCACTGCGACGCGGCCCAGGCGGTCGGCAGGATCCCCGTGGACGTCCACGGACTCGGAGTCGACCTGGCCTCCCTGTCGGCCCACAAGCTGTACGGGCCCAAGGGGGTCGGAGCCCTCTTCGTCAGGCGGGGCCAGCCGCTGGTGCGGCTCGCTCCGCTGCTCGACGGCGGGGGCCACGAGCGTGGTCTGCGCAGCGGGACGCTGCCGGTCCCGCTCATCGTGGGGTTCGGAGAAGCCTGCCGGATCTGCATGGGAGAGATGCCCCGGGAGGCGGCGCGGATCGAGGCTCTGCGGGAGCGGCTCCGCGAGGGCCTCTTCTCCGGGCTGCCGGAGGTGACCCTCAACGGACATCCCACCCAGCGCCTGCCGGGGAACCTCAACGTGAGCTTCGCCGGCGTGGAGAGCGACGCGCTGGTCACCCGGGTCGGGGACGTCGCGGTCTCGTCGGGTTCGGCCTGCACCTCCGCCAGTGTGGAGCCCTCCCACGTGCTCAGGGCGATGGGCGTACCGGAGGAGCTGGCCCACGCCTCGATCCGGTTCGGCCTCGGCCGGTTCACCACGGACGAGGAGATCGACCACGCGGTCCGCACGTTCGTCGAGCAGGTGACGCAGCTGCGCCGGATCCGGGCGGCGCCCGATCGCACGCCGAGCTCCGCGAGACAGGTGGAGGCTGGGTGAGACCCTGGACCGGTCCGGGGCAGGGGCGCGATGCCTCGCGCCCGAACGCGGGGGTGTCGTACCAGGACCGCCATCTGATACCCTGTGGAGCTGCGATCGTCCCGTCCACCACGATCGGGCTCGTCGCCCGGAGGGCCGTCATGTCTCGTCGATCGTCTCGGCTTGCTCTCATCCTCGTGGCCCTGTTCTGGGCCGGGTCGGCGCCGTGCCAGGACCCGGCCGGCTGGATGGCCCGGGTCGAGCAGCTGCTGGCCAAGCCCGGCGGCGCTCCCGAGGCGCTCAAGGCGCTCAGGAGCCTTCCGGTGGAGATCCGCGGCACGGCGGACTACCAGTGGATGGGCGCCCGGACCCACATGGCGCTGGCCGAGCACGACCTCTGCGCCATCAACGCCGCCACCTACAGGTTCCTCCCCAGGTCGATCGAGCGGGACTTCACCGCCGTGAACCGGTGGCTGGCCGGTCGCGCCGAGGAGTTCATGGCCCTGGCCACGGAGTCTCTGGCCAAGGGGCTCAATGACGAGGCGGCCAAGCGCTACTTCGAGGCGGTGCTGTGCAACCAGGCGATCCTGGGCCGTCAGGACGAGGGGCTGGGCAAGCAGACCCTGACGGCGCTCGACCGCCTGGTGAAGACGACTCCGAACCGGGCGGACTACTGGTTCGGCCTGGGGTTCTATAACTACTACTTCAGCCACCTGGAGGCGGCCCGGAGGGCTTTCGAGGTGGCCATCGACAAGGAGCCCGATCCGTACCGCAAGTGGATGCTGGGCGTGTGGCGCCAACGCACCGAGGCGGAGATGGCGGTGGAGCGGCAGCAAGACGAGCAGGAGAAGAAGGCCAAGGCCGACCGGGAGGCCAGGGAGGCCCGGGTGGCGGCCTCCGGGCCCGGCCCTGGCCAGACCGCGTCCGGGGTACCCGGCGAGGCCGAGCGCTACGAGGCGGCGCTCCATCGATCGTCCCTCGACGCCGACATCCGGGAGGTGGACCGCCGGATCTTCGATCTGAAGGGCAAGCTGGCCGGCCGGGTCACGGTGCTGACCAACGGCACCGTGGGCGTGGAGGCGGTCAACCACAAGAAGGTCAACGAGGAGCTGCAGCAGCTCGAGGCGCGACGATCCGATCTGGTGAGCCAGCGGGACGGCCCGCGCTGACGTGCGAGCGCCTCGGAAACCGGTGCACTCCTCGGGAAGGAAACCCGGCGGCTTGCGTCCGGCGACCAGGGGTGGGGGGCCCCACCACGGCCATTCGCTTCGATGCCGAGTGGAGGGGATCCGGATCGAGGTCGCGCTCGGGAGAGAGAGGAAAGAGGAGGGGATCCGGATTGAGGTCGCGCTCGGGGGCGCGACTCGGACCCGGCGAGGCGCCGGGTCTTGCGACTCGGTCCCGGCGAGGCGCCGGGTCTTGAGACTGTCTGGTCACTTCGAGAGCGATGTACTAGAATGGCAGGCCTCTGAACCGCCGATGGGTAGAGGGGGTTTCTCTTTGGGCGTATTTCGGCCGGGGGTCGGGAAAGTGAATCGCAGTCTTCCTCGCGTTGCCCACCCGGTTCTCTGGCTGCTCGCTCTTCTTCTGCCGTGGGCGACCCCGGCCCGCGCCGTCTCCGAGAACCTCAACAAGAAGACCGTGGAGCTCACGGTGGTCGGTGGGGTCCGGTACATCCCGGTGGATGTGTTCCAGGACGCCCTGGCGCTGGAGGGCGACCAGACGCTCTCCGGCGCCTACCGGCTGTTCGGATCGGCCGGGCAGACCGCCGACATCGTCGTGGAGTTCTCCGCCGGCTCCAGCAAGGTGCTGCTGAACGATCGCGAGGCGGCGCTGAAGCACCCCCCGATCCAGGGGGCGAACGGGCTGCTCATCCCGTACGACGAGTTCGTGACGCTCTTCCTCCCCGAATCGGCGAACCTCAAGAAGGAGGAGCCGACCCAGCCCCAGAGCCAGGCGACGCTGCAGGACATCACCCAGGCCCGGCTGGGCGCCGTGACCGCGATCTACTTCAAGTTCACGACCCGGCCCGACTACAGGTTCCAGTTCGACGGGGACACCGGAACGCTGCAGGTCGTGTTCCGGAACGTGGTCAAGCAGCTCGCCGTCGAGGAGATCGAGGTGGACTCCGACGACGCCTCGAAGATCACCCTGGAGGCGATCCCGGAGAAGTCGCTGCTGGTGGCGTCGATCCATTTGAGGCAGGAGGTGACCTACGACTCCGCGTTCGACGAGACCACGGGACAGCTGGCGCTGAAGCTCAAGGCGCCCGGGGCGGTGGAGACCCAGGTGGCCGATTCCCCGGAGCGACAGGGAAGCGACATGCAGTCCTGGTGCGCCAACCGGACGATCGTTCTCGACGCCGGGCACGGGGGCGACGACCAGGGAGTGGTGGGCGCCACCGGCAAGACCGAGGCGCGGCTTGCGCTGGAGCTGGCGCTGAGGCTCAAGCCGCTCCTGGAGAAGGGCGGGTTCAAGGTCGCCATGACTCGTAACTCCGATGGCGGCATGTCGCTGACCGACAGGTTGATCGCCGTGAGCGGCCGGCGACCCGCCCTGGTGCTGTCGATCCACCTGAACTCGTCGTTCGACCCGGAGCAGCAGGGGGCGCAGATCTACGTCCTCAAGGTCCCCGCAAACGTGGATCCCCAGGACGTGTACGCCGGCAAATGGGGCGTCCACGGACCGTCCCCGGAGGAGATCGGACTGGCCCACAAGGCGGCGCGCAAGCTGATGGCGGTCCAGGCCCGGGCGTTGAAGCGGCGGATCGAGCTGGTCGAGGAGGAGCTGCTGCTGCCCGCGGGGCGTCTCTTCTGCCCGGCCGTGACGCTCGAGGTGGCGTACCTCACCTCCCCGCGCGAGAACGCGCTGCTGGAGCGCAGGGCTTTCCTCGACCAGTGGACCTACTCGGTCTACTCGGGCCTGTACGACTACTTTCTGGAGCGGTGGAAGGCCGATGGGGGCAGCGGACCGGCCATGGAGAAGCTGCCCGATCTTCCCGACGCCCTGCCGGCCCCGGAGAAGGCGGCTCCGGCTCCGGCCAAGATGGCCGCCTCCAAGAAGTCGACCCAGGTCGATCCGCCGGAGTTGGCGGACGCGCTGGACGGAGAGGACGCCGAGGAGGCGACTGACGGCCCGGACGGCCAGCCCGCCACGACCCGGACCCGGGACGTGATCCCCCGCGCCGCGGCGGTGCCGCCGCCGCGGCCCCGTCCGTCCGCTGCCCGGTCGGCGCCACCGGCCGACGTGGAGGAGGAGTCCGACGAGGAGGTCAGTCGCGTGATCCGCCAGGCCACACCGGTGGGACGCCAGGCCGGCGGCGCCAGACGACCGTCGCCGAAGCCGTCGCCGGCCGACGAGGAACCGGCCCAAGAGGCGCCACCGGTGCGGCCGGAGAACCAGGAGTAGGTGAGGCGAACCGTGGAGCCGCGAGCCGGATCGAGAGCGGGGAGCATGCCGCTCACCCTGTTCTTCAGGGTGATGCTGCCGGTGTTCCTTTTCTTCGCTGCCCTGGTCGGCGGGCTGTGGTTGCTCAGCACCGGCAGCCCGCATCGTGACCAGGGTCGCCCGCTGCTGTCGACGGAGGGCCAGGTCTCCCGGGCCTCGCCGGTGCCGTCGCCGGTGCCGATCGGCGACTCCATCGGCTCGCGCACGGAGAGCAAGCAGGCGATCCTCTACCTGGGCGCTCGCGAGACTCCCACGAAGCTGGTCCCGTACCCGTTCACCGTGGAGGGCAACCAGGGTGTGAAAGACCTGGTGGACCGCGTGATCACGGCGCTCCAGGGGCCGTTCAGCGATCCCAAGGTGCTGCCCACGGTGCCCAAGGGCACCCGGCTCCTCTCGATGTTCCAGGTCCGCAAGCGGCTGATCGTGAACCTGAGCCGCGAGTTCAGCCAGCTGCACGTCGGCGGGACCCAGTCGACCATCTTGACCCTCTGCTCGCTGGCCAACACCCTGATCGATCTGGGCCTGGGCGACGAGGTGCAGCTGTTGATCCAGGGCCGCGAAGAGAGCGCCTATCTGGACCATCTCGACCTCTCCAGGCCGCTGACGTTCCGCGCCTCGGTGCTGATGGGACGGGGGACCCAGTCGGAGTTTCTGGACGGGGCCCGGACGGAACAGTCGCCCCGCCCCTCGCGGTCGCCCCGGCCCGCTCCCTCGGCGGCTCCGGGACGACCACGGAAGACCGCTCCGGTGAAGCCGGCCCCGTCGAGGACCGCACCGCCGCGGCCCACGAAGCCGCCCCAGCCCGACCCGGATGCGGAGGAACAGGACTGAAAGCCGTTCCAGCACATCGCTGTCGCAGTGACCAGGCCGTTTCTCCTCCGACCATCCCCGGACCTCGGCCCGACCGGTCCCTTCGCACCCCGGACTGTGCCGGTGGGCCGCCCGGAAACCTCGCGAGAGGTGTACTCGGACCCGCTCTGTTCGCCCTGTGGTTGTCCGTGGTCCCGGTGGCCCGGGCCGCGGCCCCGGAGCCGGACCGATCGCCGGTCCAGGTCCAGGTCGTGGGCCGTTCCGTGTCGCTGGCCGTCCAGGTCGCCGGTCACGGCATGGCGGAGGTCCAGCTCCGCCGGGGCGAGGCCGGGGAGGCGTCCCGGCAGCACCGTCACCTGTTCCGGGTGGCGCCGGGCCCGAATCGCTTCACCGCCGCCGTTCCGGCGGCGCCCACGGCGGAGCCTCTGCTGTTCAAGGTGGTGCTGCGCCTTTCGGCGTACGTGGCCGGACCTGCGTTCGGGTCGCTCGGTCGGGGCGAGGAGCAGTTCACCCACCCCCAGAGCATCGCCATCGGCTCCGGCGGGAAGCTGTACGTGGTCGACTCGGGGAACGACAGGGTGCAGGTGCTCTCCGACAGGCACACCTACCTGTTCGAGTTCGGCGGGTTCACCTTCGACACGTCCGGACGCCTCCCCGAATCGGAATCGCAACGGTTCGACGAGCCGGTGGACGCCGTGTTCTCGATCAACCGCGATCTGTACGTCACGGACCGGAACAACAACCGCGTGCTGCGCCTGGACCGGGACGGACGGTTCCTGAGCTCCTTCGGGCCCTCCGCGGGTCTGCGCCTGCCCCGGGGCCTCGCGGCCAACTCCCTGGGCGAGGTCCTGGTGGCCGACACGGAGAACGATCGGATCCTGGTGTTCGATCGAGACGGCCGGCAGCAGAAGCAGATCGGCACCTTCGGCTGGGGCGACAGGCAGCTGAGGAACCCGTTCGACGTGACCGTGGATCAGGCCAACAACGTGTGGGTCGCCGACACGCTCAACAACAGGGTCCAGGGGTTCGATCAGTTCGGCAGGCTGATCGGGATCATCGCCGGCGGCTTCGAACACCCCATGGCGGTGCGGGCCGACCGGGACGGCTTCGGCTGGGTGGTCGACGGCCGCCGGCGGCAGCTCTTCAAGTTCACGCCCGCGGGTCGCCTCGCAGCGGGTCGTCGCCCTGGAGTACGAGGGTAACGTTCCTCTACCCGGCAGCCGATAGACACGGTGGGTGTCTAACAAAATCGGTCGTTCCAGGATTCGACTTGTGTTTGCCAGCAGGCCTCTGACCCGTGCCCGGTCGGTCGTCGTGATCGGGCTTGCGGCGCTGCTCTTGACCGGCTGCGTCCGGAACAACGCGAAGGACGAGACGTTCAAGCTGCCCGCCGACCCGCCGGCCAAGGCCAAGTACTACCACAACCTCGGCTGGATCGCCGGCCAGAACGGGAAGCTCGAGGTGGCGCTGGAGAACCTGGACAAGGCGATCAAGCTGGCCCCGAAGTTCGCCGAGGCGCACCACGACAAGGGCCTGGCCCTGGCCAAGCTGGGGTACGTGAAGCAGGCGATCCCGGAGTTCGAGCGGACGATCAAGCTGAAGCCGGGGTTCGCCGAGGCGTACTTCAACCTGGGGATCGCCCACATCAAGGTCGGAGAGACGGAGCAGGGCCGGCAGTACCTCAAGAGGTGCCTGGAGATGGAGCCGCTGCACGCCCGGTCCCATCTCTCCATGGCGGGCCTGTACGAGCAGGAGGGCCGCACCGAGCTGGCCAAACGGCACCTGATCGAGTATCTGAGGGTGAAGCCGAACGACTCCACGGCCCGGATCTACCTGGGTGAGCTGTACTTCCAGGCGGGCCTCTTCGAGAGCGCCATTCCGGAGTACGAGGCCGCCCTGAAGGAGGAGCCCCGATCGACCCGGGCGCTCTACCGGCTGGGCGTGATCCATCACAACAACCACGCCCTGGACAAGGCCGAGTTCTACTACAACAAGGTGCTCTCCCACGATGCGAACCACGCCGAGACGCTGACGAACCTGGGCTCCATCGCGTTCGGCCGGCGCCAGTACAAGCGCGCGCTGAGCTTCTACGAGCGGGCGCTGGGCCTCGACGAATCGAACGCCCTGGCCCGCGACCAGATCGTGAAGATCCGCGGCCTGATGCGCGGGGCGGGCTGAGAGCCGCCCGGCCGCCCGCCGCCCGACCGGCCGTGCCTCGATTGAAACCGGCCCTTTCGGATGCTACTCTAACACCGTCTTCGGGTCCGCGTTCCGGGCGAGGGAGGCCATATGGGTCTATTCGATGAGCTCAAGTCCACTGCCGGCCAGGTCTTCAAGAAGGTCGGAGAGACCGTCGGCGAGCTGAAGGATCGCGCCGGGCTCGAGTACCAGATCTACCAGGTCAACCAGGAGATCCAGCAGGCCAAGGACGAGATGAACCGGGTCCACCAGGCCATGGGACAGCGGGTGTACGACCTGCACAAGCAGGGGCAGATCACGGATCCGCAGCTGACGAGCACCTGCCAGGAGGTCGAGATCCTGGCCCAGAAGATGGAGCAGCTGACCACCAAGGTCAACCAGCTCCGCGACGACTTCGCCAAGCAGCAGGCGGCGGCCAAGATGGCGGAACCCCAGGGGACCGAGTCCAAGCCGCCCGACGCGAAGTAGCGTACGCCGTGGTGCTAGAGCCCGTCGTCGGGCAGGTCGGTCTGCGGGGTCAGCGCCACGGGGAGCTCTTCCAGCTGCGGGTCCTCCCGGTACTCGAACGTCTCCTGGCGGTAGTGGTCCCGGACCTTGTACGTGTATGCTCTGGAGCTCTCCAGATCGATCAGCTCCACCCCCAGTTCCACCAGCTGGCGGCCGGCGCCCTGGTCGTGGGTCGTCCGGGAGCCGCCACGGACGGCCCACGGGCCCAGACGGTCCCCGGCACTCACCTCCAGGGCGTCTCCGCGCCACTGGATCACGGCTCTGCCCGGCCCGAGCACGGTGACGAGACGCAGGCTCTGCCCCAGACTGGCCAGGACCGGCCCGTCCCTGAGCACGGCCCGCATCGTGCTCCGCTGGATGTGGAACGTCTCACGCGACGGTGGCAGGGAGAGCGCGACCTGCTCCTGGCTCGTGGTTCTCTCCCACAGGAGCGGGCCCGCCGGGACGGCCGAGGTGGACCCGGTGCTCTGCTGGCTCGAACCCGGAGCGTCCTGGATGACCAGCGTGCTCTCCACCTGCCGCTCCACCGCGTCGACCCGGTACGGCCCTACGGTCTCCCCCCTCGACGCGAGATGATCGCGGCCGCCCAGCCTGAGAAGCGCCCTGAACGTGCCGCAACCGGGCGGCGCCGCCGGCACGGTCACGGCGAGCAGCTCGGGCCACGTCGAGGCCCGGGTCGCCGTGGTCGACGGAACCGGCGCCGACGGGCTGACCAGTAGCTGGCCGACGAAGCGGCGCTGCCTGGAGTCCCACAGGGTCGTCGCGAGCTCGGTCCGGGCATGAGGTCTGGTGCTGGGGTGCGTCGACGACTGCGACTCCAGGCGACTTCTGGAAAGGCAGACCAGGAGCAGTTCTCCGGTGGCCTGACCCAGAAGCTGGCGCCGGATCTGGGGGGGCTCGGTCCCGGTGAGCCTGAGCACGGCGAACGGGATCGAGGTGGTGACGTCCAGGGTCTGGACACTCCAGGTGGGCTCCGTGGAGAGCTCCTCGGGGACGTCCTCCTCGGCCCGGATCGATCCGGCCAGGGCGACGAGCATCAGGACCCAGGGGAGGATGGTGTGCACGCCCTCGAGTCTAGCCAACGCCGCAGGACAAAGTCAAAGTCACCGCCCCGTGGTCGAGCCGGAGGCGCTGGCGAGGCCCAGCAGGACCGGAGCCTGCCGCCCGGGATCGCCGCGGACCGTGGACGTCGTGGTCCCTGCCGCTCCGGCTCCTGCCGGTTCCAGGCCGAGCTCCACGACCACCGGGAGATGGTCCGACTCCTTCACGTCGGTGAGGACCCGGCTGGCCACCGGGGTCAGACCGGGTGTGGCGAAGACCCAGTCGATCTTGACCACCGGTCGGTCGGACGGGATCGTGTTGAGCCCCCCGGACCCGGCGATCGCCCAGGTGTCCACGAGCGACTCGTTTCGACCCGTTCTGAACGTCCGCTTGATCGTCTCGATCGGCACGGATCGGACGCGGCTGTTCAGGTCGCCGCAGAGGACCACGGGACCGTCGAGCCGCGCGACCGCCCTCGAGAGGAGATCGAGCTGGTGGAGCCGCACCGCCTGGTCCCTGTGGTCGAGGTGGGTGTTGACCACGGTCAGACCACCGGGGACGCCCGGGACCGCGATCCGGGCCGCGATGGCGGCGCGACGCTCGTGGCCCGGCTTGCCTGGCGGAAGAGCGATCTCGAAGGAGCTCAGGATCGGCCACCGGCTCACGATCGCGTTGCCCTGCCGGGAGACGAGCCCCCTGAAGCCGACGGTGCTGGCGGTCCCGTAGACGTGGTGGTAGCCCAGTCGGCCGGCGATCCTGGCCGCCTCATCCTGGAACGCCGAGACGAGGCACCGCTGCTGCACCTCCTGGAGACCGGCGATGTCCACCTCGTGGCGCTTCATGGCGTCGGAGATCGCGTTCAGATGGCCGTTTCCGGTGAGGACCGGCAGCGTCACCGGACCCACCCGGACGTCCGCGGCCCCGCGGCCGCCCCGGATGTTGTAGGTGACCAGCCGGATCGAGGGCGTGCCGGGAGACGCCGCGCCCGCCTCTCCGGCCACGAGCAAGACGATCAGCACCTGTGCCAGCAGCTTCATGGTGGCTCTTGCCCCTGCAACTCCCGGGCCAACGGTGGGTCACGATGACGACCGCTCCCTTCCCGGCCTTGCGATAGCAGGGACGGTGCGATAGTCTGGCTTCGCCGGACCCGGCAGGGTGACCGGCCGGCACCCACAGGAGCGACCGTGATCGTCGTCGAGGAGCTCACACGATCGTTCGGCCCTGTCCACGCCGTGGCCGGGATGAGCTTCACGGTCGCCGCCGGCGAGATCGTGGGGCTTCTGGGACCGAACGGCGCGGGCAAGACGACGATGCTCCGGATGATCGCCGGCGTGCTCACGCCGGACGCGGGTCGCGTCGTGGTCGCCGGGCTCTCCATGCACGACAGGCCTCTGGAGGCCAAGCTCCGGGTGGGGTTCCTGTCCGGCGACACCCAGCTCTACGAGCGACTCACCCCGCGGGAGCTCCTCGTCTACTTCGGACGCCTGTACCAGATGAGCCAGGAGGCGCTCTCGTCGCGCGTGGAGAACCTGGTGGGCGAGCTGGAGATCTCGGAGTTCGCCGATCGTCCGTGCGGCTCCCTGTCATCGGGCCAGGCGCAGCGGGTGAACAGCGCCCGGGCGTTCCTCCACGATCCGCTGGCGCTGGTCCTGGACGAGCCCACCACGGCCCTC
>JACQZM010000046.1:19731-30518 GCA_016213885.1 Candidatus Rifleibacteriota bacterium
GAGTCGATCCGCCGGAAGCGTCACGAGGGGCGCGCCGTGCTCTTCTCGACCCACATCATAGGTGAGGCCGAGTACCTGTGCGATCGGATCGTCCTGATCCACCGAGGCCGGAAGCTCGCGGAGGGCACGCTCCGGGAGCTCCTGGAGGGCACCGGGTGCGGCAACCTCACCGATGCGTTCCTCCGGCTCACGGCCCGTGCGGACCAGGGGGTGGGCCGATGAGGATGCGGCTGGTGTTCACCGTGTGCTTCAAGGAGATCCGGGAGACCCTGCGCGACCGGCGCACCATGCTGATGATGGTGGGGCTGCCGATGCTTCTCTACCCGCTGATGCTGATGGGCATGGGGTCGCTCCGGGAGTCCACCGAGGTCGCGGCGGAGGCGCGGCGGTCCGTCGTCGCGGTCTGGGGCGCCGTCCCCGACGATCTGGTGGCTCATCTCGGCCGGCGGAACTTCACCCTCAGGCCGGGCGAGGGGGTCGAGCCCGCCGTGACGGCCAGCCTGGCGGCCGGCCAGTACCAGCCGATCGTGAAGGACGAGAGAGCCGCGCGATCCCAGCGTCGCACCGACGCCCGGAAGGGCGAGCGCGAGGACGAGACCGGGCCTGACCATCCGCTCGTGGTCGCCGCCCGGCCGGTGCTGCTCTCGCAGAAGGTGGACGGAGTGCTGGTGCTGTGGCCGCGCTTCGCCGACCGCCTCGAGCGTGGCGAACTCGCCTCTACGGCGGTGCTGTACGACTCCGTGCGCCCAGATTCGGTCCGGGCTGCGGACCGGTTGCGAGACGCACTGGCCGAGTACCGGGAAGAGGCCCGAGGCCGTCGCGAAAAGGCCCGCGGGCTGGCCCCGGGGTTCTCCCGGGCGATCGACGTGGGCTCCGAGAACGTGGCTGACAGGAAGCGGCGCACGGGATTCGGTCTCGGGCAGTTGCTGCCGTTCCTGCTCATCACTCTCACGTTCTCCACGTCGTTCTACGCGGCCATCGATCTGACCGCCGGCGAGAAGGAGCGGGGAACGATGCAGACGCTGCTCTGCGCCCCGCTGAGCCCCGCGGAGATCATGGGCGGCAAGTTCCTCTGCGTCTGGGCGATCTCCCTGGTTTCGGGCCTGGCGCACCTCACCAGCATCCCCGCGACGTCGGCCCGGCTCACCGCCGACTCGAGTACCCTGACGCTGTCGCCGGTGACGTATCTGATCTCGTTCGCGCTGCTCGTGCCGGCCACCATGATGGTGTCGGCGCTCTTCCTCGGAGTGGCGGCGTTCGCCCGGGACTTCAAGGACGGCCAGAACCTCCTGACGCCGGTGCTGATGCTGTGCATCCTCCCCACCGTGGTCACCTTCGTCCCGGACATCCAGCTGGGGCCCAGGACGGTGTTCGTACCGATCGTGAACATCTCGCTCCTGGTCAAGGCGATCTTCGTCGGGGACGCCAGCCCGGATCAGGTGTTTCTCGTGCTCGTCGCCTGCCTTCTGTTCGCTGCGCTGTCGGTCCGGTTCGCGGCCCGGGTGTTCGAACGCCAGGTGGTGCTGCTGGGGGGCAAGGACACGCTGAGAGGCTGGTTCGGCCTGGAGCGCGGAGCGTTGCCGGAGGCGACGCCGTCGCTGGCTCTCCTGGTCTTCTCCGTGACCCTCGTCGCGGCCTTCTACCTGAGCCTGGCGCTGAAGGAGCAGACGGCCGTGGTCCGGTTGCTGGTGATCGAGTACGGGTTGCTCCTGACGCCGGTGCTGGTCGCGGTGCTGCTGCTGCGGTTGCCCGTCGCGGCCACGCTGTCGATTCGCCTGCCTTCACGGACCGGCCTGCTGGCGGGCCTGCTGGTCGGCCCGACGCTCCTGCTGGGCCTCTGGTTCGGCTACCTGGCGTGGCGAACCGGATCGGTGATCCCCTCGGCGATGGCGCACGGGCTGAACAACGGCATCGCCGTGATGATCGTGGTCCGTCCGGGCATGGCGAACACCCTGGGCCTCGACGGACCGCAGATGGTGTCGCCGGGCCTGCTGGCGGCGGGCGTCGTGGGGCTCGGTCTGGCGTTCTGGCTGCTCGAGAAGACGCCACGGCGCGAAGCCCCACCCGGGTGATCGGGCGCTGATCGTCGCTCGCCGGCATCGCCGACCGCGCCCGGACCGTCACTGGATCTCGCCGTGAAGCGCGCAGCGCACCCGGCCCGGCCCGGTGGTGATCCCGTAGTGCCGGGTCGATCTGGAGCCGAAGCCGGGGTCCGTGGTGATCGACTGCAGGTAGCGCTCGGACTTCAGCGTCTCGAAGAACGCCCGGTCGAGGACGGTCCGCCGGGTGTTCTTGTCGAGCTCGTACATCTCGATCGCCCCGGCGATCGTCTTCTGGTTCGCATAGCAGGCGCGGGTGCAGGCCCGCTCTCTCGCGGCGGCGAAGCCGGTCCCGCCGATGGCCGACCCGAAGGTGACGATCACCAGGAAGCTCGCACACGCCCGCGACGGCCTCCGGTCCTCGTCGCGGAACCAGCCGATCAGGATGAGGATCCACGTCAGGCCGACCAGGCCGGAGATGGTCCCCGCCCTGCTCGGCCTGCCGAACTGGACGTGGCCGCAGGGCTCTATCCACTCCCAGCCGTCCGAGATGTCGACGAGCTCGTTGAACCCCTGGAAGAGCAGCCAGACCACGACCGTGAGCCCCAGCACCCGGACGGCCCAGGTGGTCCACGGAGCGGTCCGGCGCGAGCAGACGATCGCCTGATGGATGAAGAGCTCCGTGGAAAAGAGGAAGAGCACGGCCAGGAGGATGCCGAACAGCACCCCGAAGAGATCGTTGCCGATCAGGTGTTGCTGATGCGGGGCCGAACCCCTCAGACAGCCCCCGATGGCAAAGCACAGGGACAGCACCCAGAGCCACGAAAGCCACTTGAAGGGTGGCCCGAGATCGGCGCTGGCCGACGAGGTCGCGGCGCGGTCGGTCGGCTCACCGCCGGTCTTGGACTCGTGACCGCAGCACCCGGACGCCTCGCCGTGCACGTGGGGCCCCTCCCGCGCAGGCGCTCCACGGACCGTCACGACGGCGGGGGACTCCGCTCGCCACCCGGCGGGCGTGGCCCACCGGGATCACCCTGGCGGTCTGGATCGACCTGCTGAACTCGAGTGTACAGGTCTCGACCCGGCGCCGCTACTCCGGCGCCACCTCGCCGCGCCGACGCCGGCCCGTCAGGGTCGGCCCTGGGAGGGGGCAGGGGGGCCGGTGCCCAGCAGCGGCGCTCCGGTCCCGGTGGTGCCGCACCGCGTGGAGGAACCGGTCGAACAGGGCGCGGTGCGGCTCGTAGGCTCCGAGGCTCTCGGGGTGCCACTGGACCGTCACGCAGAACGGCAGCCCCGGCAGCTCCAGCCCCTCGACGATCCCGTCGGGAGCGCGGGCCGTGACCACCAGATCCCGGCCTATCCGGCGGACCGCCTGGTGATGGGTGCTGTTCACCTCGAGTCGCGTGTGCCCCACGATCCGGTGGAGGTGCGAGCCCTCGACCACCTCCACCGGGTGGGCGAGCATGGCGTACTCCGGACCCGGTCGGCGGTGGTTGATGTCTGACGGGCACTGGCTCGGGATGTCTTGCCACAGCGACCCTCCCAGCGCCACGTTCAGGGTCTGCATGCCCAGGCACGTCCCCAGGATCGGGATCCGGCGTTCGATGGCCATCAGGGTCAGCCCGATGTCGCAGGCGGTCCGCTCCGAGTCGATGCGGTCGCACGTGGGATGGAGCTCCTCTCCGTAGTGGGAGGGGTCGAGATCCTTGCCGCCGGTGAGCAGGAGGCCGTCGATGCGATCGAGCAGCAGCGAGAGCTCCTCGGCGTCCGTGACGTGCGGCAGGTTCAACGGAAGCGCGCCCACTCGCTGCATCTGCAGCACGTAGGAGCGGTTTATGTAGTAGGCCCCCGACCGGGACGGGCAGCGCTCGTCGCCGGGGGCGATGTAGTTCGAGGTCAGACCGATCACCGGTTTCATCGCCGGGCCTCCTGTCCCCCCGGTCGTTCCATCGTTCCCCCGTGCTCCGGATTCCGGACAGCGGCGCTGGCTCCGTCGATGCCGTCGAGGCGGAGCAGTTCGTGCCTCCTCGAGGGGCTCAGCGACGCGTACAGGATCGAGAAAGCCGCGTTGGTCCAGCCGAAGCCGATCTCGTTGGAGGTGTAACCGAACTTGAGCGAGCCCGCCACCTGGGAGCACCGCCGGACCACGTCGTACTTCTCGAAGAGGGCGCCGGTCCGGAGAAAGTCGGCGATCAGCATCGACAGGAATTTCACCGTGATCCTGTCGGCCGCCTCGACGTGGCCGTAGGCGCGAAGCCCCTCCACGGCCGCCTGGACCAGCGGCGCCCACCCGAACGGCGCGTCCCACTGGTTACCGGACACCCGGGTGCTCGTCTGGAGCCCGCCCGGCGTCTCGAAGAGCGCCAGCCGTAGCGCCACCAGGGCGGCCTGCCTGGAGCTGGCCACGCCCACCCACAGCGGGAAGAACGTGGTCAGGAAGGGGTAACGCCGGTGCGTCCGTTGCCGGAAGTCGTAGTCGAGGTACAGACCGGCCTCGTCGTTCCAGAGCCACCGGTCGATCAGGAGCCGTCTCAACGCCGCCCGGGCCTCCCAGCGGCGGGCCCCGTCCGGGTCGTCGAGGATCCGGCAGATCTCGCCGGTCCGCCTCTCCATGAGATGGAGCAGCGAGTTGAGGCACACCGGGTTGAAGTAGATCGCCCCGGCGTTGAACGTTCCGAACCGGTCCGACGGGTCGAACCCCGACTCCCGCATGGATCGGTCCGCGACGTAGAACAGGTCGGTCAGTCGATCCGCCGACCGATCGTAGAAGAGGGAGCTGTCGTAGCCCTCGACGGCGCCGGTCCGGAACCGCTCCAGCAGCCGATCGTAGTGGGAGCGCCCCGCGGCGTCCCGCTCCCCTGCCACGACCTCCGGCGCCGGGCCCGCCCCGGTGTCGAAGTACCGGGACAGCCCGGTCTCCTTCACGAGATGGGGCTCCCGTGTCCAGTACCGGTAGTACGTCTCGATCTCCGGCAACGCCCGGGCCAGCCACGCCCTGTCGCCGGTCCGGCGGTACACCCGGAGCACCATCTCCGCGAGGAACGGTGGCTGCGAGCGGGTCAGGTAGTAGGTCCGGTTGGCGTTCAGGACCGTGCCGTAGTGCCTGACCTGGTAGAGGTGGTTGTCGGTCATCATGCGGGCCAGGTCCACCAGGCCGGCGTCCAGGAGCCCCAGCACGATGAAGAAGCTGTCCCAGCCGTACATCTCGTTGAACCGTCCCCCCGGGACGACGTACGGGTGGGGAAGGTAGAGGAGGCCGTGGCGGTCCAGCTCGCCCGCGTCGCGAGCTCCGCGGCCGAGCCGGGCGGCATCTTTCGAGCGGTCTCGCCCCCGGGGCTCGACCGGGGTGGCCGGGAGCGTCCGCAAGAGGAGCTTCGCGAGGTCTCCGGGCCCGACCGTCCGCCGGAGCTCCCCGGCGACCCGCGAGAGGTCCTCGGCGGGCGGCACGTACACCACCCACCGACCGTCCGGCGAGGCCACCTTGGGGTCGCTCGCGGCAGCCACCAGGTCCTTGTGGGACCGGGTGAGCCGCTGCCAGGAGCTCTCGATGTATCTCTGCAGCATCGCCAGCTGAGCCGGCGTCGCCAGCCGTCGGCTCCCCGCCACGCTCGGCCGCGAAGACCGCGACGCCGGCAAGCCCGCAGGAGGCTCCCCGGCCAGCACGTCGTGGAGCGGCGCTCCCGCCACGAGCCAGAAAGCCCACAGCACCGCCCCGGATCGCGGGCCCGGCAACGTCGGCAAGACCAACGCGGCTCCTCCTCTGACGGCGACGGCCGGAGCTCTCGGACCCGGGTCCGAGGCGCTCCGGCCGCGGTAGAGCGAGCTCTCAGCGATCGCTGAGAACGTGCTCGATGCTGTGGTAGTGGGTTCCGCCCTGGGACCCGTAGGAGTAGTAGTTCGGCACCTGGGGCCGCTTGCTCCAGGCTTCCCAGGCGCCTCCGGGGTAGAACACCCTGAGCAGCTCGTCGCCGCCGTTGAACTGCCAGCCGCGGCCGTCGGCGTATCGATGCTCGATCTTCACGCCCTGCCGGGTCTTGATGTGGTGCTGGTCGTCCGGCTTGTCCCAGGACTGGTCGGTGACGCACTGGATGAGCTGCCAGTAGTTCCCGCGCCAGGTGAGACCCTGGCTGACCGCGATCCCCGAGTCGTTGGGCAACCCGAAGACCAGGCAGTCCGGGTGGCGCTCCGCCAGGTACTGGAGGTGGCCCTCGCGGCCCCGCTCGTGGTGCAACGTCACGATCACCTTGTGGATGAGACCGAAGAGCGGTCGCTCGTTGTCGCCAGAGAGCTCGCAGAGCTGATCCGCGCCGGCGGAAAAGCCGGCCGTCAGCTTGCCCTGCGCCTGGCGCCCCCTCAGCGTCTCGAAGAACGCGTCGGGGTTGCCGAAGTACTTGCCGCCCAGGGCGCGGTAGCGCTGGTGGCCGACGGTGGTGCTGCCGCCGCCCAGGATGACCACCTCGGAGTTGAGAAGCCAGTCGAAGAACAGCTGCACAGCATCCCGCGGGAGCTCGTCCTTCCAGAAGAAGGTCCGCGGCTCGAGCCCCCACCGGCGGAACCGATCGAAGTACCACGAGAACGTGCCCCAGCTGTACTCCTGGTCGTTCTGAGCCCCGGAGGACATGGGGAGGTAGAGGATCGTCTTGTTGTCCCAGCTCTCCAGCGCTCGCTGGACCAGCCAGTCACGGTGGATGTGCTCGCACCGATCGTGCGAGCTGTAGACCATTTCGGTTACCCTCATCGGATCAGCCTCGCTCCTTTCTTGCCCGTCCGGTCACTTCAGCAGCATCTGCTGCCACGGGGCGAACGGGACGTGGGGCCGGGGCTTCTGGGCCCGATCCACCAGCATGGTGGCGACCTTCTCCAGCACCCAGTTGAAGTTCTCCTCTCCCACGGAGTGCTTGTCGCAATCGGGAGCCCAGTTCATGAAGTCGATGGCGATCGGGATGCCGTCGCGCACCGCGAACTCCGATGTGTTCAGGTCGTAGCCCAGCGCCCGGTTGAGCGTGAGGGTGTCCTTCACGATCCGGTCGTTCAGGGCCTTCGACAGCGGCGCATGGTCCGCCTGGTACCTCCTGGCGTGCTCGTTCCGGGGCTCGTACGGCATCACCAGGACGTGCTCCCGGTTCACGCAGTAGCACCGGTAGTAGCTGTCGAACTCGATGGACTCCTGGAGCATCATCAGGTGCCGGCCGGTCTGGTTGTAGACGTGGAACAGCTCCTCCGGCGACTCGAGCTTGTGGACGTGCTTCCAGCCCCCGCCATAGTGCTGCTTCATGTAGGCCGGGAACCCGATGTACGAGAAGATCTCGTCCCACGGCAGCGGAAAGACGAGGTTGCGCATGGACTTCGAGGTCGTGTCGATCGGATGCTCGTTGTGGGGCAGCAGCACCGATCGGGGCACCGCGACCCCCAGCTTGGTGGCCATGGCGCACTCGAAGAACTTGTCGTCGGCGATCGACCAGAACGGATCGTTGATCACCTGCGTGCCGCAGATCACCTCGTTCTTCAGATAGCCCTTGTAGAACGGGATGTCGTGGGAGATCCGGTCCAGGATCACCGTGTACCCGGTCCCCTTGTTCATCGTCACGGCGCCGGTCTGCACCGGCTCGGCCACGATGTCTTTCAGCTTCATGCTGTTGATCCGGTCGATGAGCGCCCACTGGAAACAGTCTTCCATTCCGAAGAGTATGCCTATTTTCTTCACTATGGATTTCCTCAAGCTTGGTCGTGGGGTCCCCCCCCGGACCCCGTTGATGGCCGCCTGTACCCGGACGAGACTACGGGAGCACGTAGATCGGCGCCATGCCGATCCCGGCGTCGTTCTTCGTGGTGATGCCCAGCTCCGCCTTCACGGCGAGGATGGAGCCCATGTTGGAGTACCAGCCGCGCTTCCGCGGGTCGTTCTTGATCTTCCTCTCCGGATCCTTGCTCTGGAAGTGGCTCCGGGAGAGGCCGGCGATGAGTCGTGCCTTGTGGGGGTTGTGGGCCACGGCGGGGCTGCCGGCCTGGAGGACCAGCCGGGCTTCGCTGCAGATCCCCACCTGCACGTCGGGATCGGCGATGTCGGGGCAGATGTTCGGCTGGATCGGAGTGGCCCAGATCGTCTCTTGCACCAGCATCTGCTCGTGGCGGACCGCCTCTTCGACCTGCATCAAGGTCGGGGAGACGACGACGCCCTTGGCGCTCATGCCGTGGAGCGGCTTGATGGCCACCTGCTTGAGCAGCTTCGGGTCTTTCTGGTAGCGCTCCATGTGGGCGGGGGTGATGATCTCGGTCTTGGGGGCGATGGAGATCTCGCCCAGGAGCGTCAGGTCGGTGAGCGAGCTCTTGTCGATCAGGTAGAAGCCGCAGAGGTGCTTGGAGAGGTCTTTGAACAGGTGCGGGATCGAGTAGATCTTCCGGAACAGCTCGATCGCCGAGGCGTACCCCTCGGTCTCGCGCTCCTTGAGCCACCCCACCAGGTCCACGTCGACGATGCGGGAGATGACCTTCTTGATCTCTCGCTCCTGGCCGCGCTTGGTCGCGAACAGCCGGTCGCCCCGGAACTCCAGGTCCCTGGGATCGAGGATCGCCGGCCGCCTCTCCGGCTTGCCGCCGGACATGAGGTTGGCCATGAAGATGAGGTTCTGGCCGGACGCCTGCTTCTCCGGATCGACCTCGAGGAACAGGCAGCTCTCGGGTTCGTTCTCGTAGCCGTAGAGCAGCGTGGAGATGACCTCCCGGTCGAGCTCCGCGTCGTTCAGGGCCCGGCCGTTCGGGTCGACGCTCCAGGTGAACTGGTGGCCTTCTCCCAGCCCGGCGAGGCGGGAGCCCCTGATGTACTCCCGGACCCATCCGTAGTAGGTGTCGACGCTCTGGGCCTCCAGGAGCTTTGCCTGGAGCATGTCGCCGGACTTCTTGAACTCCTCGAAGCTCATGCCGCGGTAGGAGTTCTTGCCGGAGATCAGCACGTCGAAGCCCATGTCGGGCTCATGGGTCAGGAAGTACGTGTACAGTCGCTGGGCCATCTCCGGGGTGAGCCATCCCTTGGGCATCCGGTCGATCAGGTACTGGGGGCTCGCCTGCTGCAGGTTGCGGCGCGTCACGGCCGTGAGCACCCGGGACGTGGCGTCCATGATCTCCAGCACGTAGGGCGGGAGCGCCACCGGGATGCCGTTGGGGGTGTTGCCGAGGCCGTAGATCGGGGTGAACATGTTCACCGAGTCCAGGTGGCCCAGGTACTTGTTCAGGCGGGCCCTGTCCCTGGCGAACCGCTCGTTGGCCTCCATGGCCTTCTTCGTCTGCTCGAGCCGGATCCCGTCGTTGTACTTGCGTTCAACCTTCTTGAGGTCTTCGAGCGCCTCGTCCAGCGAGGGCAACGTCGTCGCGATCTTGGTGTCTGCCATTGAGTCTTACCTCTTCCTAAGGTCTGTCGATGGGGGTGGGAACCCCGGTCAGGAGATGTCCGAATAACGGTCGAAGCCCGCCGGCCCACACCGGCGGGCGAGATCTGATCGAAAGGGGCCACCCGGGGCATCCGCAGGCCCCTGGTGGCTTCGGTTCAGCATCTGGAACCCTCCCGCGCCGGGTCGCCGGGGCGATGAGCCGCCGGACCCGGGCGCCTACGCCGCGGCCTTCTCCACGAACTCCCGCAGGATCTTGTAGTAGGTCCCGATGCTCTCGAGATCGATCCACTCGTCGGCCGAATGGTGCCCGGCGCAGGTCGGCTTGGCCAGCACCACTGGAATGCCATACTGGGTGAAGAACCGGGCGTCGGAAGCGCCCTCGCTCTTGTAGATCGGGAGCTCCTTGCCCAGGTGGGCCTTCGCCGCCTGCTGGATCCAGATGAACGACGGGCTCTTCGGGTCCAGGTGGTAGACGTCGCCGGCCACCACCGCTTCCACCTCGCCTCGACCCGCCACGATCTTCTCCACGAGCGACTTGGTGTCCGAGAGGGTGGAGTTCTCGGTGAGCCGGGTGTCGAGCATCGCCTCGCGCGAGTCCGGGCCCTGGTTCGCGGCGGCGCCGCCGGTGATCTTCCCGAGGTTGAGCGTCGGGCCCCACACGCCGGGCTTGTCGATGGCCGGGAACTGATGGCGCAGGTCCGCGTAGATGGCGAGGAACCTGTCGATGGCGTTGTCCCCGAGCCAGGGGCGGGAGCCGTGGGCCGACTTCCCGGTGGTCCGGATGCGGAACTGGAGCACGCCCTTCTCGTCGGCCTCGAGCTGGAAGTTGTCCCCGCCGTCGGGGAGGAAGCACGTCCCGGCCCTGAGGCCGTACTCTTCCAGAAGGTACCTGGTTCCTGCCTTGCCGCCGATCTCCTCGTCGAAGGTGAACGCCATCAGGATGCGGTCTCTGAGAGCCTTGGGCACCTCGTCCAGCACCCTGAAGTACAGCGGCACGCAGAACTTCATGTCGCTGGCGCCCCGGGCCATCAGCCTTCCCCCCACGACCTTGGGCTCGTACTGGTCCGGGGTGTTGGCCGGCACGACGTCCAGGTGGGCCGCCAGCAGCACCTTGGGGTTCTTGTCCCCGGGGTTCGCCCCCACCATGATGGACGGGTACGGATCCGATTTCACGATCTGGTGGCGCAAGCCCCGACTCTCCGCCTCCTTGGCGATCAGGTCCCGGCACCTGTCATGCTCGGCGCGGTTGTCGGGCTCGTTGGTGGTCTTGAGGCGCAACAGCGCCTCCAGCAGGGCCATGCCCTTCTGTTCCATGATCGATTCCACTCCTCTCAGGTCTAGGCATACTACCAGAAGTCGGCGA
>JACQZM010000576.1 GCA_016213885.1 Candidatus Rifleibacteriota bacterium
CGATGGCTCCCGGCTTCGTCAAGGCAGTCCGGTGAATGACGTGGCTTATCTGCTTTCCCTGTTCCGTTGCTCCCCAGACCCCCATTCCAGCCGTGCCTCTACTGGCGAGCCAAACCAAGGATGTTGGACTTGCAATCTGTCAGAAAAACGTATATCTTTTTCTGACAGAGGTGATCGCTGTCGATGCAGACTGTACAGCAGAAAGTCCTGCAGGCTCTCCGCAGGAGGAAGCGCCACGTGTTTACCAGCAAGGACTTTTTGGATCTGGGTAGCCGCGCCGCCGTCGATCAAGCGCTCTCCCGGCTGACAGAGGCAGGGACCATCCAGCGACTTGGGCGGGGGCTCTACGTTTCTTCTCGGGTGAGTCCGTCTCTCGGCGTTCAACTCGCGCCGGACATGGACGAGGTAGCAGGGGCGCTAGCCCGGAAGACGAGGAGCCGGATCATTCCGACTGGCGCCGTGGCAGCGAACCAGCTCGGCCTCTCCACGCAGGTGCCTGCTCAGCTGGTCTACCTGACGGATGGACGGAGCAGGCGCGTCCGCGTGAGCAATACGGTCATCTCGGTGAAGCACGCGGCGCCCAAGGATCTTCCTTACGGACGACCAAGGAGTGCCATGGTCTTTCAGGCGCTGCGCCACATCGGCAAGCGTGCGGTGGATGACGAGATCGTCCATCGCCTTCGGCGAAGACTGTCTGCTGTCGAGAAGCGGCGGCTTCTCGAGGACGCGCGCTATGCCACTTCGTGGATCGCCGAAATCGTACGCCGCATCGCGGCCGACGATGAAGGAACTGCAAAGGCAGATCATCGTGGATGACGTCGCACGCTTGAAGACCGGGGACCGGGCCAACATCTTCCGGCTTGTCGCGCAGCAGCGCGGGGACATGCGCGAGACACTCATCGAGAAGGACTTCTGGGTCTGCTCGGTCCCTACGCCACAAGCTCGGCCAGCCAGTCCAGGGTCTCCGGATGTTCCTTGGCCAGAAGGATCAACGCAACTGCCTGATTGTTGGGCTTCGCCCTCCCCTGTTCCCACTTCTCCAACGTCCGCTCGTTGATGTGGAGCTTCCGCGCAAACACACTGCGCGACAGGTTCAGGGCATTCCGGATCTCGGCGATGACCGCGCCGCCAACGTTGAATCGCGGTGGCCTTTCCACCTTGACCCTCCGCAGCGTGAGCTTTTCTTCACGGTCCGCCTTCATGTCGGCGATACCCTCGCAGAGTTCCCGGAAGATGTCTCGCTGAGTCTTGGCCATACTGCCTCCCTATCGCTTTCTCTTGGCCCGTGCCGCCTTGCGGGCAAGTTTCTCCTGAGTGAGCGCGGCCCTCAAAAATCGTCTCTGCTCAACCGTCAGGTCGTCTGCTTCGTCCTTGTCGTACAGGGTCATCAGGTAGAGCTGAAGGTCTTCCCGGAAGTAGCAGTAGATGACCCTGAGTCCGCCTCGCTTTCCCTTGCCTCGTTGCCTGTCGCTCCATCGGACCTTACGAAGCCCACCAGTTCCTGCAATGACATCTCCAGCTTCGGGATCGTCAGTCAGGAATGCCTGGAGCTTCCGATACTCCTCGTCCGCCAGGTAGGCCTTCAACTGCTTGGTGAAGCTCCTGGTTTCGACGATCTCCATGTTCAACGTATACGCTATTAGCGTATACTTTGCAACATCCTTGCGCGGCGTGATCGCCGCGATGAGAGTTCCTGCGCTGGCGCCTTGATGACCGGCAAGCTGCGTGACGCCTCCGCCCGCTCGTTCAGCCAGAGGGACTTGCTAAAAGTCCCCCGATGACCGTATTCTTTTTTCAGGAAAAGAGATACTGTCATGACAACACCCTCCCATCCCTTGCTGGAGTCTGGTCGTGTCTACCGCACGCGAGAGTTGCGTGCCTGGAGCGCCAACGCTCCCCGGCTCGCGAAGCGCCTCATGCGAGAAGGAAAATTGAGGCAACTCGCCAGCGGCCTGTACGCTCACGAGAGAGTCAGCCGCTTCGGTGCCGTGCCGCCAACGGATCACGAGATCATGCGCGGTTTTCTCGAAGGGGGGCCCTTCGTTTTCACCGGCCCTGATCGCTGGAACGTGCTGGGACTGGGGACCACGGCGGTCTTCGCGATGCCGCTCGTCTACAACACGAAGCGTTCCGGCACTTTCCAACTGGGTGGACGGCCGTTCAAACTGCGCCGCGTGTCGTTTCCGGAGAATCCGCCCCCCGAGTGGTTCGTGATCGACTTGCTCGAGCACGCCGACGAGGCTGGAACGTCGCGGGCAGATCTCCAGGGGCCGCTCTGCCGGGCTCTGGAGCGCAACCGCTTCGATCGCGGTCGTCTGCGTCAAATGGCGGAGCGGTATGGAACGAAGGCCACGCGAGCCCTTGTCAACGCGGCACTCGCGCAGAGTCCCGGATGAGTTTCGTTCACGACGTCGGTGCACCGCAAGGAGGCGATCACACCCGAAACCGCCAGCCGGTTACGCCTCGAGAGGGACTTCGCCCGCGCCGTGGCGTGGGCCGACTCCTGGGTCCGCCGTCAGCGCCCTCACGTGGTGGTCCTGCTGGATACGGACGCCGCCTGGAACCATCACCCGGCAACGCCGGCGCAGCTCGCGGCGCTCGGACGGCGGGGCTATCCGGAGACGAGCTTGCGCGGCATCACCAAGGGCGAAGCCACGATGCTCTTCTCCAGGCCCGTGCCCAGCTTTCTGAAGCTGCCAGATAGGACCCAGAGGAGCTGAATGACTTGTTCACTCGCTCATGTCCCCTCTTCCTCATGACGCCCGCTTGCCATTCCGGCGCTCCGAAACTCCTCGACCGCGCCAGCTCTACAACCCCGTCACCTCCCCCATCACGAACACCGACCGCCGATGCCTCCACGTCCGGTCCACCCGGATGTCGAACCGGTGACCCACGCCGGGCGCCGCCACACCGGCGCCTCGGATGTAGAGCAAGTACGGTCTCCGGTTTCTCGCACGACCTCACCTTCCAGTTGATCGTCTTCGCCTCCTCCAGCTCCACCTTCAGCCGCTCGCCGACACGCGGCAACCAGTACCCGGAGCCCGGCTCGCTCAGCCGTCCCGCCAGCCGCGCCACAAGCCCCTTCACCAGCTCCTCCGGAGGATTTCCGGTATACAGCCCCCAGCACACCGGATCCATCCTGTGGTTCCGGTCCGTGTCCCGCCTGGCGATCTCCTCCTCGAGCTGCCGGAGCTGTCTCTGGATTTCGCCATCGTTCGGCACCAGACACACGAGAGCCTTGAAGTGAGCATCCTTCTGAAAGTGCGCCCGCTCCTCGTGGTCGACCTCGACCCTCAAGGTCACGCCACCGTTGGCTTGGGCACCGACCCCTGTTCCCTCTCCGAGACCATCCGTGACTGCCTGATCGACCTCAAACGTCACCCCTCCACGATCATCCGCAAGACCGCGATCCCGGGCCTCTTCCTCGCCGCGTCCAACATCCTCCTCTCCTCAGCCGAGCAGGAGATCCCTCACGTCGCCCGGACCGTCGCCCTGGCCCGGACCCTCGACAAGGTCCGCGCAGCCTACGACTACATCATCATCGACTGCCACCCCACCCCGGATCTCCTCACGATGAACGCCCCGCAGCCTCCGAGGTCTTCATCCCCATCGAGCCCGGGTACTACGCGCTCATCGGTATCAAGCAGATCCTCTCCACCGTCGCCCTCGTTCGCGACAATCTCGGCAACTCCATCGACGTCGCCCGCGTCATCATCACCAGGTACGACCCGAGCAGGTCGTCGTGCCGCGAGTCCGAGCCGAAGATCCAGTCCTTCTTCGGCCCGGCCGTCTTCACCACTCGCATCCGTCCGGATGGCCGCCTCGCCGAGGCCCCCGCCGCCGGCAAGAGCATCTTCGAGTACGACGATGCCTCCCTCGGCGCCGACGATTACACCGCCCTCGCCCTCGAGATCCTCGCCCAGGAACGCGCCGCGCTCGCGGCGCCCCGGCAGATGGCCGCCTGACCCGTTTCCTGTTCGGCTTTGGCACCCGGGAGTTCACGATGTCTCGCGCCAGTCCGCCCCCGCCAGCACCCCGTTTGCTCCCGGGTATGGTTTGCCTCGGTGCCGCTCTGGCCCGTGCTCACACGTCGGTATCCTCGCCAGTCTTGACTGTCTCGGCAGCCAGGTCTTCACCCTGATATCGTTGCCCTCGACTTCTTCCGGGGAAGAACGATCCGGATGTTGGCTCCTCTCCTGCGCTGATCCGTGTCGACCTCGATGGTCCCGCCGTGCATCATCACGATGTGCCTGGCGATGGTGAGCCCCATGCCCCGGCCATTCTCCTTGGTCGAGAACGTCGGCTCGAAGACTCGTTCGGCCAGGTCACGGGAGATGCCAGGACCGGAATCGCAGAACAGGAGGTTACAGCTCTCCGCTTCTGCCCCGGCCTTCACCCGGATCCAACGTTCGGGCATCCCTTTCAGCCACTCGATCGAGTTCATTGCAAGGATGTGAAGCAATCTCGCGAACGTCTCGGGCCTCATCTCCACCCTGAGAACTCCGTGAGCCCGGACATCCAGCAGCATCTCCACACCCGCACTTTCGAGGATGGGAGTCAGGACATCTCGCACTCTTTCCAGCTCTTCAGGTACATCTATGTTCCGCCGGCGGCGCGATATGCCCGTTTCCATGAGAGCCAGCATCGAGAGCCGTCGCGAGGCCACGCGTAGCAGCTCCTGCATCGTGTCGATGCTGTCGCGGATCTCCCTCGTACCGCTTCCGTTCAGCAAGGATCTCAGCTCCTCGCACTGGCCGCTCGCGGCGGAGATCAGGGGATCTATCGTCGCCTGGGTCCCGATCGCCGCCTGCCCGAGCGCGGCCAGGTCGGAGTATCCATCCAGCAATCTTCGTCGAGCGAGATCCTCGGCATCCTGACTCCTCTTCACCTTCTCGAGAAGGCGTTGAAGCTCCGCCTTCATCTCGGACGAACCGTTCTTTGCCAGTCGCTCCAGTTCAGTCATCCATGTGGCACCCGCGGCGCTTCCCCCACCTTGCCTGCTGACACGGCCAGCGGACGCCGGATGGCGCACCTGCTGGCGCTCGCTTTCCAGGAGCTGCAGCGAGAAGTACATCAGCCGTCTCAGATCTTCGAAGGCTGTGTTCGAGATCAGTCCCTCCCGGTTGGTCTGATTTCGGAGCTCGGGATCCTGGCCTCCGGAGATCTGGACGAGTGAGGAGCCGAGTCGATCTCTCCGTTGGCTTCAGACTACAATGCCCTCGTGGCTGGGCCCGCTCGCATGTACGAGCATCTATTGACGACGGCTCTCGAGAAGCTCCTGCATCCCGAGGGGGAGCTGCTGCAGACGGAGCAACTGGCTCTGACCGAGAGCCCGGGGCGACTCGCGCGACATGTGGCGCAGGAGGTCGAGCGGGCCC
>JACQZM010000577.1 GCA_016213885.1 Candidatus Rifleibacteriota bacterium
GCCCGCCAAGAAGGGCAAGAGGCGGTAGACCCCGGTCGAAGCTACCCGGCAGGCGCGGAGCGGCTTTCGAGAGCGGCCAGCGACGTTTCAACAGAACCCTCGAGGAGGTCAGGGATGGGACAGCGAAAGGGTGTGGGCTCGATCAAGACCTTTGCCGGAATGCCGGACCGGAGACGGAAACGGACCGCCCACGGAGCCTACGTCGAGCTTGCCGCCCTCGCGCTTCACCGACAGCGACTGCTCCACGAGTACAAGAGCGCCCAGAAGAGGAACGTCGAGATCGAGGAGCAGCTCCGGAAGCTGGAGCGCGTGTCGATGACCATCCAGCGACTGGCCGAGAGCCCGGACGAACCGCTGCTCGAGGCGCTCCGCGAGGAGAGCCGGCTCCGGAACGAGCCCGAGCAGAATCCGGATGCGCAGGAGCGCGGGGTGCGCGCGCCGGGGGTGCGTGAGAAGGAGTTCGTGTACTAGTACAGCTTTCCGACAGTTCCCAGGCGGTCGAAGGCACGGGCGATGCTCGAAGAGAGAGGTTCGCATGAACAGGAAGAAACGTGACGATTCGGATGAGGAGAAACCGGGGGGCGGCCTGGGAGGTCTATTCTCGGGTCTCGCGGATCTTGTCGAGAGGCTGGGAGAGCTGGCCGAGAAAGGCGCCGTGCTGCGCCGCGAGGGCTCGATCGAGGGCACCGGGGGCGAAAAGGGTCTCAAGGGAGTCTACGGGTTCACCGTCAAGGTCGGGGGAGGCTCCGATCGCTCGCCTCGGGTCGAGCCGTTCGGCAACATCAAGAAGGACGCGCGGGGAGAGCCCACGGTCAGCGAGGACCGGGAGCCGGTGGTCGACCTGTTCGACGAGGCCGACCACGTGCTCGTGATCGCCGAAATGCCCGGCGTGGAGCTCGATCATGTGAAGGCCGAGCTCCGGGGCGACGTGCTGATCATCTCGGCCAGCACCAAGGGCCGCAAGTACCACAAGGAAACTCTGCTTCCACGGAGCTTCGAACCATCACAGCTGACGACCTCCATGCGCAACGGCCTGCTGGAAGTGCGCCTGAACAAGACCTTCGACATGAAGATGCGTTGTGGCGAGCGTCGTCGGAGCGGATGACGGCGATAGGCAAGACGCTGAAGCGGCTGGCCGGTCGGGTGGAGTGGGCTGTCGAGGTCTACGCGGTCCGACCGGTCGAGAAGCGGTGCCCGGCTTCGGCCAGTGGAGCCGCCTGCTTCGAGGCTCTCGCCAAGGAGAGAGCGACGGAGAGAGACGCGAGCCAGAGAGCCAGGGCCGGCATCGACACCGTCGTCCAGCCGCTGGCCTCGAGCGTCACGGGCCGTACAGAAGACTCTGGGAGGGCCGAAGATGAAGATCAACTGCCTGTCGTGTGGGCATTCGTTCACGCTGGACCATACGTATGACGACTACGCCGGCCATGTGAAGTGCTGGATCTGCCGGACGGCGTTGTCGCTCACGGCCGAGGAGGGCAGGCTCAAGTCGCCGGCGCCCGCCCAGGCCGCGCCGTCGACGGATCCGTCGATCCCGAAGGGCGTCGTGCGATCGTGACCGACGGGAAGCGAAAGCTCATCTTCTGCGTGATCGAGGCCGGCGAGGCGGTCCCCGCGGGCCGGGTCCGGATCGAGGAGACGGAGCTGGCCGTCATACCGTTCGGTCGCCTGGGAGCCGTGGTGACCGACATCGGTGCCGGCGGTCTCGACGGTTGCCCGGACGATCGTATCAGAGAGTACATGGCGCTCCACCAGCGGGTCAATCTCGCCCTCATGAGCGACCGTACCGTCGTGCCGTTCCGGTTCGGGTCGGTTGCCCGGGACGCGGCCGAGATCCGCGTCACGCTGAGCCGGGTCTACATCCAGCTCGAGGCGGCCCTGATGAAGCTCAGGGACTCGTTCGAGGTCGTCCTCCAGGCTCACTGGGACCTGGCCAGTGCCCTTCAGGAGATCAAGCGCTGCACGCACTTCCAGGCCGCGCTCGCGGCGCTGGGACGGGAGTTCAAGGGACAGGCCTTCGTGGAGAAGGCGGGCCAGATGCTCTTCGAAGCCGCTGAGGCGAAGCGGAACAGCCTGGCCCGCGCCCTCACCTCGAAGCTCGCCCCCCTGGCCGCAGCCTGGACCCAGAGCCCGTTGAAGGGCGATTCGATGATCTTCAACCGGAGCTACCTGGTCGAGAAAGAGAACGAAACGCTCTTCGACGACGCGGTGAACGAACTGGCGGAGTGCCACGGGACAGCGCTCAAGCTGCGCTACATCGGTCCGCTTCCGCCCAGCAGCTTCGCCGACATCGAGTTCAGTCGCGGCAACTTCGAGGTCGTGGATCAGGCCCTGAGGACTCTGGCGCTCCCGAGCAGGGTCTCGCTCGCCCGGATCAAGGCCTCGTATCGGAAGCTCTCGCTCGAATGCCATCCCGATCGCTGCCTCGGAAACGCGGAGGAGCACGAATCACGATTCAAGCTGGTCGCTGCCGCGTACGGCATCCTCACGGCCTACTGCCGGGCCGCCCGTGGCGCGGAGCCGGCGAGCGAGGCTCGCGAGTACTCGTTCGACAGGGATGCCGTCGAGTCGATGTTCATGGCCAAGCAGACCACACCGTCCCTCGGGCACGCGGTATGGAACTGATTCCATAGTCGGTCTGGCTATTGTGGATCGACATCCATAGTCCCGGCCCGACGTATCGGTCGGGCCGGCACCGGTCGGTCGGTGCGGCTGCGGTGCCCCCGGGAGCGGCACCTCGCCGGTGTGCCGGGTGGATGGTCCATCGTGCCGACCGGCCCCGGCTCCACGACCGGAAGGCGCGGAGCGATTCTCGGAAGGAAGAGGGTCGTGTCGATGGCCGCCCGATGTGCGGACCGACACGCCTGGCGGGGCTTTGCTCGACCGATCCGGCGCCCATCATCCACGGGCGCCGCTCCGCGGAACAAGACTTGCTATCCACGCTCAGGGAGGTCCCGGAGTGATCCGAGGAGAAACGCGAACGAGAGGCGAACCACTCTCGAGGCAACTGGACGACAGAATGAAGGTGGAAACGCATGATGCATCGGTCCGAGAGAGGCACATCACCTGCTCGTGCTGGCCAGGGCGACGGGGCAACGAGCTCCGGCTGGTACCTGTACGCGATCACGGGGGCGCGACCGGGTATCGACTGCAACGGGCCATGGCCGCCGTTCAGCTTCGTCAACGTCAGCCTGAAGGGGGCGGCGATCGCCGCCGAGGAGAGCGATTGACCGATGTTGATCATCGACGACATTCTGCTGAGTCCCGTCAAGGGGCTGCTACTGGTCTTCGAGGAGATCCACAGGGCGGTCGAGTCGGAGACCCACGACACGGCGAGCGTCGTGGATCAGCTCCAGGAGCTCTACATGCGCCTCGAGACCGGGAAGATCTCGACGGTGGAGTTCGACCTCCAGGAGAAGGCGCTCCTCGATCGGCTCGACCGTGCGGAGGGGCAGGGCGAGAGCCGTGACGAACAGAGCGTCTGAAGTGGCGCTGGCGCTTCCCATCGAGCTTGCGCTGGAGCGGCCGCTGGTGCTGATGGGCGGCAAGGGCGGGGTCGGCAAGACGACGTTGGCCACGGCGCTGGCGATCGCGCTGGCACGGGCCCATCCGTGCGCGCGGGTGCGCCTGCTCTCGACCGATCCGGCCCATTCGGTGACCGACGCTCTGGGCGACACCTCCGTGGCCGACCTGGGTTGTCCCAACCTCGAGATCCACGAACTGGATGCTGTCTCCGCTTTCGTCGAGTTCAGGGCTCGCCACAAGGAGGGAGTCAGGCGCATCGGCCTGAGAGGGACCTTCCTCGACGACGTGGATCTGGAACGGTTCCTGGACCTGAGCCTTCCCGGGCTGGACGAACTGGCCGCACTCAAGGTCATCGCCGGACACCTCAGACAGGGGACGCCCGCCGATCATCTGATCGTGGACACGGCACCGACCGGCCACACCGTTCGACTGCTCACCCTTCCCTCGCTCATCGACGGCTGGAGGGCGGCCCTGGACAGTCTCATCGCAAAGCACCGCGTCATGTCGCGCCTGTACGTGGGGAGGTATCTCCCGGACGAGGCGGACGCCTTGATCGCCGAACTCTGCGACATCGTGAAGACGATCCGGAGCGTTCTGCTGGACCGCGAGCGTGCGGTGTTCGTCCCCATCATGGCCCCCGACCCGCTCAGCCTCTGGGAAACCCAGCGCCTTCTGGAGAAGCTCGACGAACTGGGCATCGAGGTCCCGTTCGTGGTCGTGAACAAGGTCACGGCCCCGGGTACCGGTTGTGGAAAGTGCGAGTCGCGAGTCGCGAAGGAGGCGGTCTGGATCCACAGGGCGTGCGCTCACCTCGGGCGGCGCGTGAAGGAGGTGGCCTATCTTCCGGTCGAACCCCGGGGCGCAACGCTTCTCCAAAGCATAGGCCAGCGCTTGTTGCGAGGCGATCGGCTGGTGATCGATCCGGCCCCGCGGTCGTCCGAGTGCGATCGATCGAGCGACGCGAGGCTCGGCCCAGCGAGCCTCGCACCCGTGTTCGAGGCGGGCCGGATCTTCTGGGTCTGTGGCAAGGGTGGCGTGGGGAAGACCACTGTCGCCTGTGCCCTGGCGCTCTGGCTCGCCCGGCAGACATCGTCCAGGGTGCTCCTCTTCTCGACCGACCCGGCGCACTCTCTCGCGGATGCCCTCGGAACGCCGCTGCGGGAGGAACCGACCCCGCTGACCGATCGTGTCGACGGCGTGGAGATGAACCCGGAGAGGCTGCTCGCGGAGTTCAAGGCGAGCTACAAGGAGGAGATCAGCTCCTTCTTCTCCGCCTTGTTCCAGACCGACCAGGTGGACGCCACGCTGGACCGCAAGGCGATGGAGAGTCTGATCGACCTGTCCCCTCCGGGACTCGATGAGATCATGGCGCTCTCGGCGCTGACCCAGTATCTGCGATCCGCGAACTACGGCAAGCTCGTCATCGACACCGCTCCCACCGGCCACTTCCTTCGCCTTCTGGAGCTTCCGGAGGTGTTGAGAAGCTGGATCAGGGCCATCTTCGAGATTCTCCTGAAGTACAAGAGGATCTTCCGCGCACCGCGAGCCCAGGCCTACCTCGTCGGGCTCTCCAAGTCGATCCGTGAGATCCAGGAGACGCTCAAGGACGCCCGATCATCCGTGATCGTGCCGGTCTCCATACCGACGATGCTCTCGGTCGAAGAGACCGGGGACCTGCTCCAGGCGTTGAAGGGAATGGGGCTTCACGCCACGTTCGGAGTCTTGAACCACCTCGAGATCGATCGATCGGACTGCGACTCGTGCATGTGCCGGAGAGCGCTCTCCCTGTCGTCCATCGGACTCTACCTCCGGCTGTTCGGCGATGTTCCTCTGCTCGAGTTCCCGGAGCAGGCGGGACCGCTCACCGGAGTGGAGCAGCTGGCGCTCCTCGGACGGTCGCTCTTCGGTGAAGGGCGGGTGCTCGTCGGATGAGAAGAGCTCGACTCTCGCTCAGGGTGCCGGTGGCCCCGCCGAAACAGTCGCTGTGCGACGCCCTGGACCAGCTCCTCGACACCGGGGTCGTGGTGGGCGGAGAGCTGATCGTGAAGGTGGCCGACATCGAGCTGCTCTACGTGGCGCTGGAGCTGGTGGCCTGTTCGTACGAGAAGGCCAGGAGCTCCGGTGTGCGTGACCACACCGCTGTCCGGCGAGATCGGCCAGCCGAAGAGGTTTGACATGGCTTTGTTGCGGAGGGCGGCGCCGAGTGGAAAGAAGAGCCGGATCAACATGGACCCGGAGAATGTCCGACGCGGGCTCGGCCAGCTCGTGCTCACGATCGTGGAGCTCTCGAGGCAGCTCCTGGAGCGTCAGGCGATCAGGAGGGTCGAGGCGGGCGGCCTGACTGACGGCGAGACGGAACGACTGGGCTGTGCCTTCA
>JACQZM010000578.1 GCA_016213885.1 Candidatus Rifleibacteriota bacterium
CGGTGCGGCTCAACCGCCGCCTCGCCTCCCGCTGGCCCGGCCCCGCCGTGCTGGTAGCCGCCAGCGCCAGAGCGGCGGCCCCGGTCACTCGCCCGTGAACCGGGGACGACGCTTCTGAAGGAACGCGGCCGGCCCCTCCCGGTAGTCGGCGGAGTCGTAGACCTTCCGCCTGAGCCCCTGGATCCGCTCGAACGTCTCCGGGGAGAGCGGGTGCGCCTTGCCGAGCATCCTGAGCTGCTCCTTGATCACGGAGATGGAGAGCGGCGAGTTCTGGGGAGGAAGTAGAGCCCGCGGCCGAGGCGCCGGAGACTGCCTTCCGCGACCATCCTGGCCAGCGCCTGGTCGACGGCGGCTCGTCCACCCAGGTCGAGGAAGTCCTTGGTGGCGTAGACCCGTCCTCTCCCTCGCCTATTGATTCTGGACTTGATCCTTATCAGAAGAGGCTTTGCTGTGTCCATCTCGTCAGAAAAACGTACACACTTCTCTGACAGAAGTCATGGTGGCCGTGATGACGCTCGACGACTTGGAGGCCGGGAAGCACCCCCGCGACGACTCCGTCCCGATCCTGCCGTCCGAGGCAGAGATCTCTGTCATCGGAGCGGCTGGGGGCTGAGGGCGGCCCAGGAAAACCCCGGTGCCACCTCAGTGCCACTTCAACCGAGCACCTGCGTGACTCTACGCGACTCTACGTGAATTCTAGCCCCGCGCCGACTTGCTTCCAGAGCGGCTCCTGAAGCGGAGGAGCACGGCTTTGCCGGAGAAGGCACCCTGTCTTCCTGAACCGAAGGTCGCCCGTTCAATCCGGGCCGGGGGTAAACTCTCCCAGAGCCCATCTACAACCCCTCCCCTCTTCGGCCCGCCGAACCCTGCACCATGATTCTACTCGCTCGACCTGACGAAGAGACCGGTCCCCGGAGCACTCTCCCGGAACCGGTGGTCCCCGGGTAGAACCTCCTTGGCCCCGATCGCCAGGAGACCTCCGGGCCTGAGGATTCGATCCACCGCTTCGAGAAACCGCCGCTGGGCCTCGAGCTCGAAGTAGGTGAACGGGAGGTTCCGGCAGAAGATCCCATCCAGCTCCCGATCCGGGAAAACTGTCCGTACGTCGGCGACGGAGAACGACGCCAGGGATCGAAACTGCACGGGCAGGATGGCGGTGCGTCCCACGATCTCGAAGGCGCTCCGGAATGGGGCCGGCAGGTCCCGGATCGATCCGGCCGGATACTCTCCGCGATGGGCGCGGTCGATGAGCGCTGCGTTCGCGTCGGTCGCCGACAGCTCCAGCGTGCAACCGGGAAACCGGTCGGCCAGTTCCAGCGACCAGAGTAGCGCGATCGTGTACGGTTCCTCTCCGGAAGCGCACCCCGCGCACCAGATCCGGACCTTGGGCTGCGGGCTCTCCAGCGCCTCCCGGGCCAGCCGTGGCAGCTCGGCCTCCCTCAACCGGTCGAACACGAGCCGGTCCCGGTAGAACCGGGAGATGGAGATCCTGCAGAACGACTCCAGCTGAAGCTGCTCCGCCGGATCGGCCTCGAGTCGCTCCAGGTAGCGCTCCACCGCCGCCAGACCCAGTTCGACCAGGCGCCGGCCGATCCGCTTGCGGACCTGGCTCCGTACCCGTCGAAAACCCTCGAAGCGCAGACCGTGACGGGGGCACCATTCCCGCAATATCCGGACGCAATCGTCATCGGTCACGGTGGTCTCATTGCCAGCGCCGTCATCCTCGAACCCCGTGGCCGCGTGGCCTCCGGAATCGGGGCATCGATCTGCTCTGCGTACTCGAAGGAACACTCGTTTCCAGGCTGCTCCTTCAAGGCCGCCACGAAGCACGTTCCATGGTACGACGCCGGAGCCTGGTCTTCAACACTCGAACCTGCGCCTCGGTCGAGAAGCCACGACTCAGGTCATTCCACCCGCGAAAACGGCCGGGAAGAGGCGCGAACAAAATAACATAGGAACAGCAAGACATCCACACCTCGCCTTCGACGCGCCCGTCATGGCGAGAGCGACCTCGCCGGCTTCAGGGATCAGTCGCATCGCGCGGCGTCGGCCGATGCCTGAGGCCTCTGCCCTGTAACTGTGGCTGACTCCAGAGACTCCTTAAGCTCGGACCGGCAAAGGCCGGCGGCCGGGACCGGTGCAGGGGGATTTGGCGGCCGGACGGCAACCGACCGCCGACCATGTGTCGGCCGTCTGAGCGACTTCTCCCGGAGGTCGTTGACATGCGTCGCGTCATAGAACCGATTCGGCTGCTGCGCCGAATGTGGCCATCGATCGGCCTGATCGTTCTCGCCTCGGCGGCGTTCGCTTCTTTTCCCTCTCAGAGGTTCGTTGAGCTGGGGAAGGACTCCAGGGGAAGGCCCTGGAGCGTGACGATCGGAGCGAATGACGGGTCCATTCAGATCGGGGGTGGTGAGGCGGCCTCGATCGCGAACGATCAGAAGATCAGCTACTACAACTTCGACGCGGTACTGGATCAGAAGGACCGCATCTGGCTGGCTGACGAGGATGCCAACGGCCTTCGGTACGACATCTCGACGAAGAGAGTCGAGCGCTTCAGGATACCCACGACCGGACGAGTGTTCGGGGGCCTCCATGTCGACGGAGACACTCTCTGGTTCCGGGGGGACACGGGCGTGGCCACCTGGAAGGTCGGCGCGGGGGCGATCACGCGGGTGTTCCCTGTCGACGCGGGCTCGTACCCCGACGGTTATGTGCTCACTCCCGGGACCGTGTGGATCACCACGTCGAAGCTGAGCGACTCCAACCGGAAGCTGGATTGCGCCACCGTGGCCATCGATCGAGCATCGGGGAAGGTCGTGGCCAACGCTCACGATCCCGTGGCCACCGGCGTGCCGGCCTGGTGGCCGATGACGCTTCTCCTGGAGGGTGATTCCGCGCTGTGGGTCACGCGTCCAGGCACCGGGACGGTCGAGCGGATGGACCGGAATGGCCACCGTCGGGTCTGGTCGTTCGCCCCGAAGGCCCCCGTCGATCTTCTTCTGACGGCACCGGGGGCTCTGCTCCTCGTCCGGAAGGCCCAGATCACCGTGGTGTACGAGTTCAACCGCGATCTCGACGAGAGAAAGATCCTGGAGACAGACCTGGTCGTCATCGATGGCTTGACTGCCAGCCTGAAGAGCGTCCGGGTCCCGGACGATCTTCGTGAAGCCAGCCTACGGCGAGACGCATCGGGGCAGTTCCGGCTTGGCGCCGCTGGAGTCGTGAGCCTCAAAGGTGGCTTGCCGTCGATCGAGCGGGAGCCCGCCAAGAAGTGACGGGCGCCGGCTGCCCCGCCGTCACGCACTCGCCGGGGCGGCCGCGCACACCTGCGGATCGTCGTACGCCTCGGCCCAGTCGAGGTAGACGCCGTCGAACCCCAGCCGCGCGAGCGCCTGGACGGTTCCCTTCCCCCCGAGCCAGATGGACTGCCACGGATGGCGCCAGTACGCGACCGGGTAGTTGGCAGGGCCGCGAACGCGATGAAGAGATGCCTCGAGGGAACCTCTTTCCGACGGTCTCTCGACTCGCTTCCGGATGAGGCTGCTGTAGCCACGATCTCGTCCCATGGGTAGACGGCTGGCCGCTTGGCGAGAGCGTTGCGTGTCATGGAAGTCGAAAAGCCGCTCCTGATCAGGTATCGCTGGGGGACCGGGGGCCAATCCCCACCGCGGTCAGGGGCAGCTCGGTCCCGAGCCGGTGGTCGGACGGGTTGACAGTCATGACAAGGGC
>JACQZM010000047.1:0-16593 GCA_016213885.1 Candidatus Rifleibacteriota bacterium
ACCTGTCGGGGATCCAGCCGATGCACGAGGCGGTGCTGGAGTCTCCGGACACCCAGCCCGGGGTGCGTCACAAGGTCAACCTGACCCTGCCGTTCAAGGACGAGGGGGCCTACCTGGTGGTGCTCAGGGGCGAGGAGGCGTCCACGTCGGGACTCGTGCTGATCTCCCGGCTCTCCATGACCGTCGGCGAGGACGCCGGCTCCGGAAGAGTCCGGGTCCAGGTTCAGAGAGAGCCTGAGGCGAAGCCGATCTTCGGCTCCTCGGTCCGGGTGGTCGGGTCCGCGTCATCGGGGATCTCGTCGGGCAAGACCGATCCGCGGGGCATCTACGTGGCCGACGGGGTGTCGGGCCAGTCCACGGTCATCGCCCGCATGGGCGAGAGCTACGCCTTCTACCGCGGCACCGTGGCGCTGGCGCCGGCCAGACCGCCGCCTGCCCCGGCTCCGATGGAGGCGGCGGCCGAGTCGTACGGACAGCAGGGCGACCTGAAGGGCCAGGTGCTGTCGGGCCTGAAGAACCGCGCCCGCTCCCTCGGGCAGGGACGCATCGTCGACCTCCAGCAGCGCGTCTTCCGGAACGTGGTCAAGGGGGTCGAGGTGCAGCAGATGGCGCAATGACCGAGCTCGACCCGCGGTCGGCGCCGCTCATCGACCTGTCGAGGGAGAAGATCTTCATCTGGCTCCTGTTCGGCGGGCTCGTCTATGCTCTTCGCGACTTCTTCTCCATCGTCTTCATGACCTTCATGATGACGGTCCTGGCCCAGCGGCTGGTCGCGGTCCTGACCAGGACCGGCGCCGGCAGACCCGAGGACCGGTGGATCCGCAAGCCCGTGGTGATCGTGGTCTACGTCACGGCCTTGGCCGTGAGCTATCTGGCGGGCCAGTCGCTGCTGCCCAGGGCGATCGATCAGGGCAGATGGCTCCTGGAGCAGATCAACAGCCTCGATCTGGAGAAGATCCGGGACGACGCGCTGGCCGCCACCCTGGGCCGGATCGAGTTCGCCCGGTACGAGAAGGGCGACCGGTACGCCCGGGATCTCAAGGCGTTCGCCGACGAGCGGTACAGCCTGGCCAGCTACGCCGAGGCGATCAGGGTCGCCCGGGAGATCCGGCAGACGTTCCAGGACGACCAGGCGGTCAAGGAGGGGCAGAAGGCCCTGGCGGCGGCCCGGCAGACCGGCGAGCTCGACGACCAGTACCGGAGGTGGCTCCGCTCGACCAGGGCCGAGCAGGAGCTGACCACCAGCTCCGAGATCGCCAGGAACCAGCTCGAGGCGTTCGATCAGTCGTTCAACTTCCTGTACGGGGAGGAGGAGTTCAAGAAGCAGAAGGACCTGCCGACGTTCCAGAAGACCCGGCAGGATCGGGTTCTCGAGAGAGTGACCAAGGAGCTGTTCGACCGGGGACTGGACCGGGGGAAGTTCGAGGCGGAGCTTGCTGCGAAACGGGGCCGGGAGCGCTACCAGGCGCTGCCGGAGAAGGAGCGGGAGGAACGGTTCCGCGCCTTCTTCCAGGTCGAGGTGCCGAAGAGGTTCAGCCGGTTCCCCTACTCCTACGAGAAGACCCTGGTGCTGGAGGGGGTCAAGGACGAGAGGGAGTTCCGGCAGAAGCTCCGGGGGGACGCGCCCGACGACCAGGAGATAAAGGAGCTGTTCGCCCGCTGGATGCGGCTCAAGCTGGGCAATGAGTACCCCGGGGCGAGCCTGCAGGGCGACACCTCGCACGTCGTCCGCACGGCGCTTCCCCACGTCACCGGCTGGTTGACCACGCTCATCAACGACGCGCTGGCGTTCGGCCTCAACGCTCTGCTCTCCCTGATGTTCTCGTTCATGATCGTCTGGGAGATCCCCCGGCTCAGTCGCGGCCTCGCGGCGCTCGAGGGCACCCCTGCGGGCCGGATCTACCAGGAGATCGCCCCGGGCATGGCCCGGCTGGGCACGACGATCGCCGCCGGGTTCTCCGCCCAGCTCGTCATCGCCACGATCAACGCCGGCCTGGCGTTCTTCGCCATGACGTTCCTGGGGCTGCCGACCCCGGTGTTCCTGAGCCTGCTCCTGCTCATCGCCTGCCTGATACCGTACGTCGGCGTGCTGGTCGGCGCCCTGCCGATCCTCCTGGTGGCGCTCCAGGCGGGAGGGCACAAGCTGTGCTTCCACGCCTTGATCGCGCTCTTCTTGATCCACGAGCTGGAGGCGTGCATCCTGAGCCCCAAGATCCTCGCCCGTCCGGGGCGGGCGGGGAGCGCCGGGGGGCGAGGCCGACCAGGCCGAGCAGCGCCTTCACCGGGACGAACCGGTCGGTCTCCCGCATGAGGGCCGCGTAGCGCTGTCCGTCCTGCGAGAGCCAGTGGTCCTCTTCGAGGGTGGTCTCGCAGACGATGGCGAACGCGGCCAGCGCCATGGCCGGGATCGTGACGACGTTGGGCATCAGCGCCATCGCCGCCAGGAAGTAGCAGATCATCCCGGCGTTGATGGGGTGCCGGAGGGCGCCGTAGATCCCGTGCCGGACCAGGGGTAGAGGCTCGTCGGAGATCCCCATCCGCCACGACGCCCCCAGGGTGAGGTTGCCCGCCGTGATCAGGACGGCGCTCAGAAGATAGAGGACCGCGCCGGCGAGCTCCAGCACCTGCCGCCCCCCCGACACGTGAGGCAGGGCGACCCACCACGACGGGTTCCAGAGGTAGAGCCCCATGAACACGGTCCACGCCATCAGGCCCGCCCCCACGACGGCCTCCACGAGCTTGCGGGTGAGCCGGAGCGGTCCGGCGGGCTGGCCGACGACCGGCCATGCGCCGAGCCGCAGCCGGGCCTGGACCGTCCGCAGCAAGACGAACAGGCCCACGTAGACGAAACAGGCCGCGGCGACCCACCAGGTCGGTGACATGGCCCCAGGTTAGCTCGGCATGCCCGCGGAGGCCAGGGCTGACGGGGCTCATGACCCGGCGCCTCGCCGGGTCCGAGTCGCGCCCCCGACCGCGACCTCGATCCGGATCCCTTCCTCTTCCCTTCCTCTTCCCTTCCCCCGAGCGCGCCTTCGAATGAACCCCCTCCGCTCCCTTGGTGACTCTGCAGCCAGGCCGAAGCCTGATCCCAGGCCCGACTCCGCGAAACAGGTGGGAGATCCCGGGGACCCGGAGTTCCCGACCTGCTTCACGCGGGCCCGTTGCGCGGAGCCCGGGTCACGACGGGGCTCGGGCTCAGGGGGCTTGCGGCTCGTCCGGTTCGTCGGCGACGCCGTCCCTCCGGGGCTGGAACCGCAGGGTGGTCTCCCCGAGGGCGATGTCGGCGCCGGGCAGCAGCAGCGCGTCCACCACCGGGACCCCGTTCACCCGGGTCCCGTTGGTCGACCCGAGATCCTTGATCCGGTGGCCGTCCGGCGTGTCCTCGATGGAGAGGTGGACCCTCGAGACGGTCTCGTCGGTCAGACAGATGTCGTTCTCGGCCCCGTGTCCGACCTGCACCGGGCTCCTCTGGATCGTGAACGTCTTGCCGCCGTCGGGCCCGCTCAGGGCCAGCAGCTCGTAACGATCCAGCGGCAGCCGCCGGGGCAGCGGTACGGCCCGGTGCCGGCCCAGCTGTCTGGAGATCCGGGTGGTTCGCTTCTCCTCGAATCCGCTCATCCGGATGCAGCGTAACACGGGACCGAACCGGCCAGCAATCGGGCTTCCGGAAGCGAGTTCCCGCCCTGCGGACCGATCGGGTCGACCCGGCAGCGGCTCCCGGGCCTCGAGCCCAGGCTCCGGCATCGACTCCGGAGGCGCGCTCAGGGCCACGGAGGGGATCCGGCCGGTGCGGGACCCGGACCGGATCCGGCGAGACGCCGGAGCTCGACGCGGCGCACGGTGGCGTTGTTCGTCGATTCATCCTATCATTACCTCGGAGTCCGGGCCTCGGACACGAGACCCCCGGCCCCGGGATGCCGTCCGGGGCCGGCCCGGATGCGGGGTCGCTCCGGCACGCTTCCCGACGAGGTAGGGTCACGATGAATCCGAACGGACCGACGACGGAGTCGACTCAGGCCCCCGCAGGGCCGCCGGCGCCAATGGTCGGGGCCTCCTGGCCCGGGCGGGCCGACAGGGAGCTGCCGCCGCAGGGGGTCGTCCAGGTGGTCCTCTTCTGGCTGGCCTTCTTCTCGATGCTCCTGGTGGCGTGTGCCATTGGGGCCGGGTTGAAGCTGGCCCGGGCCGAGATGATCGTCCGGCACTCCAGCGACGTGGTGTTCGTGGTGAGCGTGGCCGCGGCGCTGGGGCTGACCACGCTGATGCTGATCCGTCGTCTGGCTCCCATGGCGCTGGCCGCTGCCCCGCTCTCGACCTTCTCGGCGCTGCTGGCGGCCACCACCCTGGTCGGCGCCGCGCTGGGGTCTGCGACGGAGGTGCTGTTCAACGGGCTGGACCGGTTCGAGTCCCTGTGGCCCTACCTTCCGGCCCAGCAGTCGATCATGGGGGGCATGGCCATGCTCGAGAGCGGCTGGCTGTTCGCGCTGGCCCTGTCGGTCCTTGGGCTCCTGCTGGACGAGCAGCGGAGGCGGGCGATCGCCACGACGGCGTTGGTCATGTTCGCGCTGTGCTGTCTCGCCGTGATCCGCCCCAACCTCGAGTCCACGGAGAAGGAGGCCCACAGGCGGGCCTGCTTCAACCTCCAGAGGACCATCGCCGGAGCCATCGAGCTGTACAACCAGGACGGCAAGGGCCGGGAGCCGCTCGGCGAGAAGTACCTCCTGCAGCTGCAGGCCGCGGGCTACCTGAAGGAGGTGCCGGTGGACCCCGGTTTCAGGCGGTCGTCGAGGAACCATTTCAAGCACATCTTCGAGGGCAACGGCATCACCTGCACGGCCCACGGACGGATCGAGTGACGGCCGGCCGCCGGAACCGGCGATCCCCGGAGAGATCGTCGGCCGCATCGGGCGCTAGCTTCCGATGCGGCGAGCTCCGATCCCGGGCTCTTCGCCGAGGGTCACCTTGCCGTCCACGATCCTGGTGCCGTCGAAGACGTCGTTGCCGATGAGCAGCGCTCCGTCCAGGTCGGCCCAGTCGACCATCGGGGAGAGCTGGGAGGCCGCCGAGATCGCGCACGACGTCTCGGTCATGCAGCCGATCATCACCTTCATCCCCAGCGCCCTGGCCACGGTGATCATCCGGTGCGCCTCCCGGAGCCCTGTGCTCTTCATCAGCGTCGTCGACCCGGTTCTTGGGAAGCGGCTGCTCCACGAAGACCACGTTCTTCTCTTTCAGCCAGTGGATCATGTCCAGGGCGAACTGCCGGTCGGTCCAGCCCTGGTTCACGTCCACGCAGATCGGCACCGCGGTGACCGCGCGGATCGTCTCGATCATCTGCTTGTCCGTCTCCTTGCCCAGCTTGACCTTCAAGATCTTGAACTGCGAGGCCTCCCGGGTCTTCTGCCTCACCACGTCGGGCTTGTCGATGCCGATGGTGAACGAGGTGTCGGGGGTCCGCCGCCGGTCGAGACCCCAGATCCGGTACCAGGGCTGCTTCAAGAGCTTGCCCACCAGATCGTGGAGGGCGATGTCCACGGAGGCCTTGGCGGCGGGGTTGCCCGGGGCGACGGAGTCCACGTACGACAGGATCGTCTCCATCTCGAACGGGTCGGTGAACTGCCGCACGTCGACCTTCGAAAGGAACGCCGCGGCGGTATCGTGACTCTCGCCCAGGTAGGGCGGCATGGACGCCTCCCCGAAGCCGACCACGCCGTCGTGGTGGAGCTGGGTCAGCATGACCGGGGTGGTCTTCCGGGAGCTGGAAGCGATCGTGAAGACGTGCCTGAGCTCCAGCGTGTACGGCTTGAACGAGAGCCTCAGCCGGCCGCCGCCCTTCCGATGGCCGTGGGAGTCATCGGCTCCGAAGACCGGGCCGGTCTCTCCGGCGAGCGTCGCGGCCCCGGCCAGCAGACCGGCGGCCGTCAAGAACCCTCGTCTGGACTGTCTCATCGTGACACCTCACCTCTCGTCTGGCCGGATCGGCCCGGGCTCGCTCGCCCCGTCGGGGAGGCCGACGGCGCCGGCGTGGGCCGCGGCGCAAGGAACGGATCCAGCGGGTCTGGCCTGAGCTTCATCTCGAGCTCGAACAGGTCGCCCACCTCTTTCTCCCGGGGCCGCACCACCTCCATCTCGGCGGGGTCGCCCCGGGCCGCCGCCTCCTCGAGCGCCTGCAGCTCCATACGCTCGATCTGGGCGTCCATGGCGCCCAGCGCCGCGGAGACGGCGGTGCCCCGGGGGGTCGCGCCGGGCGACGCCCTGGGGCTCCCGGAGGCCCGTGGCTTGACCTTTCCGATCTCCGCCAGCCTGGAGCTGGCCTGGATCGCCTGGTACTGAGCCCGGAGTCGCTCGAGGACCTCGCGGAAAGCCGGAAGGCTCATGCCGGTCGCCGCCAGCATCTCCTGGTCCGACGCGAGGGGCGCCTTGCGGCCGGCCGCATCGGCGGCTGCCGGTGCCCGGCACGAGATCTCCACGCCTCTTTGCGCCACCTTCAAGAACGAACCGAGACGGTCCCGATCGAGGCGCGTCGTCGAGGCCGTGGCGGCCGGAGAGGGCGCGGCTCCCCGCGTTCCGGAGGTCGGCCAGGCCATCGACAGGACCAGCGCCGGGAGCAGCAGGCCTGCCGGGCAAGAACGGATGTCTCTCATCGGGGCTCCTCTGGGCTTGCGGACACTCGCCAGCTGGTTCTCCATTCTACGCCATCCCACCTGCGCCGGTCGACGTGGGGTCAAGACCCGGCGCCTCGCCAGGTCCGAGTCGCAAGACCCGGCGCCTCGCCATGTCCGAGTCGCAAGACCCGGCGCCTCGCCGGGTCCGAGTCGCGCCCCCGAGCGCGACCTCAATCCGGATCCCCTCCTCTTTCCTCTCTCCCCCGAGCGCGAATCGATTCCGGATCGCTCCCCTTCCAGGTCGGCGATCTACCCCGCCGCGGCCCCTTCGTGGGTCCCTCGCCATTGCCGCGACATCGATGCTACGATTGTCCCACCCGGTCCAGATGTCCCGAGGCGAGCGGAACCGATGGAATTCGACGGATACGACGACCCGGCCTACGCCGATCCCCCGCAGCCCCCGCCGTCCCAGAAGAACCTCCCGTGGCTGGCGGTGGGAGCGGTGGGCGTGGTGCTGCTCCTCGTGCTCGCTCTCTCCTCCGACGAGCCGGAGATCGTCGTGGGCGGAACCCGGGTGCAGGCCCAGGACGGAGAAGGCCCGGAGATCGTCCTGGTGCCGGCCTCCATCCCCCCGGAGCTCCGGGTCACCAGGCCGCCCCGCGTGCGGATCTCGTCGCCCCGGCCGCCCACGCGGCCTCCGACGCCGCAGCCGACCCGGCTGGCCCGGCTGCCGGCGTCGCCGCGGAGCCGCAGCCCGGCTCCCCCTCTGGTCACGGGGAGGGTCGCCCCCCGATCGCCCCCGCCGGTGCCCACCGGCCCGCCGACGCCGTGCGCCGACGAGACCCGGCGCTCCGCCGGCATGGCCGCCTACCAGGCCGGCAACTGGCGGCTGGCCCACGAGCTCCTCTGCAGGGAGAGCGTCTGCGACCCCGGCGATCGCGACCTGGCGATCTGCGCCTGCAACGCCTCCATGCGAGCGTTCAGCGACCTGGTGGCTGCCAAGCGGTTCGCCGACGCCCTGAGGGTGGCCAACGCCGCCGTGAAGCTCCCGTCGCGACACTTCTCCAACGACGTGCGGGGCCTGCTCTTGTACAACCAGGGCCTGGCCTGCCTCGAGCTCTCGATGTACGACCACGCGGTCAGGATCGTCCGGGAGGCCAAGAAGCTGAGGAACGACCCGAACGTGTGTCAGGTGCTGGGCATCGCCCTCCGCAAGCTGGAACGGTGGGTCGAGTCGATCAGGGAGCAGGAGTGCTACTTCGCTCTCAACCGCCGGCCGGACCCGATCGATTACTACTGGATGATCCGGTCGCTCGACCGGGCGGGCCAGCTGCAGCAGGCCGCCGTCTGGGCCGACAGGGCCGTGGCGGTCTACCCCGGCGACCAGCAGCTCCGGAAGGAGTGGGAGCAGTGCCGGAACCGCCTCGCCATCGAGGGCGGGATGCAGAAGAAGCTGGTCGCTCCCCGGTTCGAGCTGTCGTTCGACAGGAGGATCCCGGCCCAGCAGGCGTGGCAGGGGAAGATCCTCAAGATGCTGTTCGACGCCTATCTCAAGGTATCCGGCACGTTCGACTTCTACTACGACAAGACGATCCAGGTCGTGGTCTACCCGACCGAGGGGGCGTATCGCTCGGCCAGCGGCGCTCCCACCTGGTCCGGCGGACAGTACGACGGCAAGATCCGGATTCCTCTGAAGGGGACCGCGACCTCCGACGAGGAGCTGGGCAGCGTCGTGGTCCACGAGTTCACCCACCTGGTGGTGGACAAGCTCTCCAACGGAGTCTGCCCGGCCTGGCTCAACGAGGGGCTGGCCCAGATCGAGGAGCGCCGCGACATGACCGCGGCGTCGGAGCTGATGAAGCGATACCTCGCCGACGAGACCCTGAGGCGCCACATGTTCGGGCTCGCCCAGATGGAGCGGAGCTTCTCGGAGATCCCGGACAAGGACCAGGCCAACCTCGCCTACGCCGAGGCGTATTTCGTCACCAAGTTCGTCCTCGGTCGGTGGGGCGGTCCGAGGGTCCGGAAGCTCCTGGAGACGATGGCCGCCGGCAAGAAACCGCCCGAGGCCGTGGCGGCCACCCTGGGCGTGGACTACGGGGCGCTCCAGACGGCCTGGCTCCAGCACGAGGCCCGGGGGCTCGGCCTGGAGTAGATCGTGGTCAGGGGTTGTGCCACTCCCGGCCGTCCCGCTGGATCAGTTCGTCGGCCCGCGAGGGCCCCCAGGAGCCCGGATCGTAGTTGGGGAACGACGGAGCCCTGGTCGACTCCCACGCGGACAGGATCGGATCGATGATCTCCCACTGCGCCTCCGCCTCGTCCCGCCGGGTGAACAGGGTGGCGTCCCCCTGGAGCGCCTGGAGCAGCAGCGTCTGGTACGCGCTCGGCGGCGGTGTCTTGAACGCCGTCTGGTAGCTGAAGTCCAGGCGCACCGGACGGAGGTTGAACTCGACGCCGGGAACCTTGGCCTCGAAGGTGATGCTGATCCCCTCGTTGGGCTGGATGCGGATCGCCATGGAGTTGGCGCCGATGTCGGCCCTGTCGGTGGCCTTGAACATCATGTGAGGGACGGTTCTGAACTGGATGAAGATCTCCGAGAGTCTTCCGGGCATCCGCTTCCCGGATCTGAGGTAGAACGGCACTCCCTGCCAGCGCCAGTTGTCCACCAGGAAGCGGCACGCCGCGTAGGTCTCGCGGCTCGAGGTCGGCGACACGTTCCGCTCCTGCCGGTAGCTGGGCACGACCCTGTCGCCGATCGTGCCCGGCCCGTACTGTCCCCGGGCGCTGTTCTGGGCGACCTCTTCGGGGAGGGTCCACGGACGGATCGCCCGGAGCACCTTGGTCTTCTCGTCGCGGACCGCGTCGGCGGAGAAGTTCACCGGCGGCTCCATGGCGACCAGGCAGAGCAGCTGGAGCAGGTGGTTCTGGAACATGTCCCGCAGAGCGCCGGCTTCCTCGTAGTAGGCGCCGCGCCCTTCGACCCCCAGCTCTTCCGCCACGGTGATCTGGACGTGGTCCACGTACCTGCGGTCCCAGAGCGGTTCGAAGATGACGTTGCCGAACCTGAGGATCAGCAGGTTCTGGACCGTATCCTTGCCGAGGTAGTGGTCGATCCGGAAGATCTGGTTCTCGTTGAGGAACGACCGCAGATGGCCGTTCAGCAGCCGGGCAGAGTCGAGGCTGGTGCCGAACGGCTTCTCGACCACGACCCGATGCCAGCCACGGTCGGGCGCGCCCCGGGTCAGCAGCCCCGACTGGACGAGCTGGGAGACCGTGGCCGGGTAGGTGCTGGGCGGCAGGGAGAGGTAGAAGAGCCGGTTGCCGCCGGTACCCTGGGCGGTCTCCAGACGTTCCAGCGCCCTGGAGAAACGGCCGAGGTCGTCGGGGTCGGTCAGGTTCGCGCTCACGTACTCCGTGCAGCCGGCCAGACGATCCGTCACGGCCGGCGGCACGGCGTCGCCCTCGGTGTGCAGCGCGATGCCGGCCCGGATCGTCTGGAAGAACTCCGACGACGACGACCGGGTCCGCCCGGTGCCCAGGAGACAGAACCGGTCAGGCAAGAAACCGTCCCGCCCGAGGCCGGCCAGGGCCGGCACGAGCTTGCGCCTCGTGAGGTCGCCGGAGGCACCCAGGATGATGACGGCGCAGGGGTCCGGGCGGACGGCGCCGGACCGCCTGTTCGACGGGACGTACTCGCTGCCGGCGCACTCATCCATCGCTAACGACCCTCCGGAGCGACGGTGGGGCCCACGCCCGTACGCCGCGTCGACGGGTGCCGCCGGGTCGAAGGGCTCCCGGGGAGAAGGCACGCTGGCCCACCTGGTCCGGCTGTGGCACGTCTGATTCGGAAATGATAGGATACCGCGTCCAGTGTCGCGGCGACAGTCCTTGCCGGCGCTGCGGCTCGACCCGATCGATGACCGTCAGGAGGTCACCCTTGGTTCACCGCCATGTCGCTATCACCCTGCTGGTCCTTGCTTGCGCTTGCTGCGCCTGGGCAGAGAGCTACGTCGGTCCCCAGAAGTGCATGGCCTGCCACAACAGCCCGGACATCGGCGACCAGTACGGCGCCTGGAGCTCGAGCAAGCACGCCCGGGCCTACGACGTTCTGAGCTCGTCCAAAGCGGCGAGTGTGGCCAAGTCGGTGGGGGTCTCCGACCCGCTGAAGGACAAGCGGTGCCTGACCTGCCACACCACGGCGTACGACGTCGCCGCCGCGAACAAGGGCGGCGTCACCCCCGACCAGGGGGTGTCGTGCGAGGCGTGCCACGGGCCAGGGGCCGCCTACACGTCGGTCCACATGAGGGACTACAAGGGTGGACTGGCGGCCGGCATGGTCTCCCTGAGGAGCAGGGCCGATGCCGAGAGAGTCTGCCGGCGCTGCCACGGCGGCCCCAACAAGGGCATCAGGTCCCCTCATTCCAAGGCGTTCAAGGGGGAGAAGTACTTCGTGAAGATCGCCCACCCCAGGCCGAGGAAGGCCAAGTGATCGTGGTTCGGCCGTCCCGCGGGTCGTGACCCCGGATGCGGTCGGGCCACGACCGCCTTGTTCGCATCGATCCCGGACGGGCGGTGACTCCACGGACCGCGCCATGCCATCCAGCACGTCGGTGACGGCGAACGATCCGACCCGGCTTCTCCGGGGGGATCGTCGGTGATCGAGGGGGTCTGTCGGGTCTGCGGGTCCCCTCTGTCGGCGCCGATGGTCCTCTGCCCCACGTGCGAGACCCCTCATCACAGGGACTGCTGGGACTACAACAAGGGTTGTTCCACCTACGGCTGCTCCGCCGTGGCACCCAGACCGGTCGACCTGACGCCGATCGTGTCGGCGCCGCAGCCCGGCGAGACCGAGTCGCCGATCCACGAGATCCTCTCGGCCGTCGCGGGTCCGGTGGTCGTGGTCACGCTGGCGCTGACCGCGGTCGTGCTCATCACCGGAAGCCTGTTGATGCTCTTTCTCGGGGTATTCGTCTCGATCTTCGCGGTCCGGTCGTATCTGCGGCTCCAGGCCTCGGGGTTGATCCAGCCCGGGCTGTTCCAGCGGCTGCTGGAGGGCCGCGGCGCCAGGAGCGACGCGCTGGCGCGTCTGGAGGGTCCGGACCGGGAGGGAGACGACGGGGTCGCGCTGGAGCTCAAGGCGCTCGCGGCGCTGATCGGCACTGGAGCGACCCACGCCCTGGCCCAGGCCTATGCGCTCTTCGAGCAGCGGCACCCCCGGCGGACGCTGCCGGGCGATGGCCAGCAGAACCTGGCGAAAGAGCTCGCCTCCGGGGGGGTCTGGGCGCTCGGTCTGGAGGCGCTCGACAAGGCGATCCGGATGGCCAGCGGAGTGGACAGGGACCGGCTCGCGGCCCAGCTGAGAGTCGCCCTGCTGAACGACCCGGCCTACGCCGCCGACGCCCTGTTCGAGCCTGGCGCTTCACGGGAGCGGCGCCGGACCGTGCTGGCCGCCCACAGAGACTGTCTTCAGAGGCTGCAGGAGCCGTTCGATCGGGAGGACCCGGTCTACGTGCTGTCGCTGGACGCCCGCGGACGGGACCGGAGCGCGGACGACCCGTCGGAGACCATGGACATGGACGCGGCGCAGCCGGCGCCGACCGCGTCGAACCAGGGCAGCCTGGCGATGGGGCCGATCGACCCGAGGCCGGCGAAGGCGGTCTGTCAGCGACTCTGGGAGATCGGCCTGCCGACCGCCCTGTTTCCCGCGCCCCGGCTGGAGCTGCCGGCGAGCCCCGTGCTGGTTCGCGAGGCCCATCTCACGGTGAAACAGGCCCGCTTCGTGACCGCCCGGCAGGAGATCGTGGTGCCCTGGGACGAGGTGGTCGCCGTGATCTATGCGCGGCTCGACCGGGTCCACGGGTGGGACGGGCTGGACCCGGAGCATGCCGTCGGCCGTCAGTCCGTGCTTCGGTCCGTCGACGAGCGCGAGTTCGAGATCATCGTGGAGATCCACCTGAGGACGGCTCCGGTGCGTCTGGCGATCAGCGAGATGCGGCCGCAGCTGTTCGAGTACCTGGGACGGCGCCGCCAGCTGACCACGCAGGCGAACGTGGTGCTCCTCGTGAAAGACCTGGTGCGATTCGCCCCCGGAGCCCGGGTGAGTCACGGCGTCATGGGGCTGCTCAGGGAGCGGTACGGCTCCGGCTACCGGTTCGTGAACTCCAGGGACTACGAGGAGTACGTCCGCTGGTTCTGGATGCTGGGCGCGAGCCCGGTCCGGGAGCGATGGACCGTGGTGGCCCCGGCGCTGGCCGCCGACGGGCCGACGCCATGAGCGCCTCACATCTTCGCCGACAGGGTCACGAACAACCGGTCGCAATGTCGGCACCGTCTACGTACCGTGGCCGGATCGATGCGTGCCAGCAGGTCGCTGGCGTGACGGATCTTCTCGTACGAGCCCTTCTGCGTCTTTCTCGTGGCCCGCTTGAGCCCACCGCGTATCGTCCGCTTATCGACGGTCTCCAAGTCATCGGTGACTGGCAGCGCCTTCGCGTTGAAGTGATGGCCGTAGTAATCAGCGAGGGATTGCTGGTCGGCGACGATCCACGTCTCCATGGTCCGCACCATGAGGTGAATGCTGTTCTCATCGGTGTCAGCAAAGCTCCAGGAGTCCCGCCTGGTCAAATGGGAGATCGGCCCGGTCTTCACAGCGTCCTCGGAGTCTACGAGCAAGACACAGAACGTCTCAGGAGATGCGGCAGCTTCGTGCTTGAACCTATCGAACGTGTCGTTACGGCTGCCACAGGCCACCAGGTTGCATCTGATACTCCTCTCTCGCGCCGCATCGAACAACTCCCCGAGGAAGTGGCGCATGCCTTGACGAAGAGACGCCTTCCCCGCAGTCGAATCGCCGCCGCCCTCAAAGTAGATCTTGAACTCCATCACGGATTGCCGCCCAACTCGCCCATCCGCCAGATCTCTCCCAATTGGTACTTCTTGAGCCAAGACCTGAGCTTGTCTGCCTCCAATCTGATGAAATGCGTACCGTCCGTGTGGTGATCAGCGACGAGCACCGACTCGGGCTGACCGGTCAGGGCAGACACGAGAGCATCGGAGTGGGTCGTGACGACAATCTGGGTGACCCGTGATGCTTCCACGAGAATCGGTGCGAGGAGCGCCACTGCATCCGGATGGAGGCCGAGGTCTGGCTCTTCGATGCAGATGAGCGACGCGACCTCCGGGCGCATGAGGATGACGAGCAAGGCGATGAAGTGAAGGGTGCCGTCTGAGAGCCTCGTGGCCGGGATGGCTGAGCTCAGGCCGGCCTCGTGGAGGTAGATCTGGACGTGTCCGGCCTGCACCCGGATCGACAGGTCGCTGAAGCGAGGGAAGAAACGACGCAGAAGAGCCTTGAAGTCCTTCCAGCGATCGCTGTGCGCAAGGTCGTTGAGGACGAGGCCGAGGTTGCTCAGGTCTGGCAGCAGCGAATCACTCGGTAGGTCGGCAGGCTGCGGAGCGCGTAGCGCGACATGTCGCCCGAAGCTCCATTCGCGAAACGTGACAATACGTGCGAAAGTCAGACGGGTCGTGGTGATCTCCGGATACAGGTCTGGGTCGCATCGCTGCGAAAGAACAGACTGCTGCGGATCGAGGTCCTCTCGCTTCAACTGTCTCCGGAATCCCTCCGCAGCCGCGTCCCAGAACGAGGATGCCCCGCTGGTGTGCTGGCTCTCTGGCTTGTCTTCGACATCATTGGCCGGGGTGAGCTGACGTATGCTGATTGTCGGCCGGCCGCGCTGAAAGCGGTAATAGTAGTAGACGTCCGGGTCGCCCTTCTTGCGCGGCTTCGTTTCTTCGATGGCCTCATCAACGATCTCAAGACGCTGCGACGCCTCCGTGAACTCGAGACGATACTGGAGCGGGCCTTCCTGCGCGATTCGAGCTACGGTCGTCTCCATGCCCGCCGACCGAGCAGGTAGCTCCTCGGCACTCCAGATGATCTCGGATGAATGGGTCCTCCCCGGCGGCACGATGGCCACGGGGATACGGGGCTTGCGTTGCACCCGTCCCTTCCAGATGAACTCCCCGGGGCCGCCCCCCTGACGGATGAAGCTGGCGAGGTTCCCCGCTGTTGCGCGCAGAAGCTCGAACGCCTCGATCAGGTTGCTCTTGCCGGAACCGTTGGGACCGATGAGCACGTTGAGATTCTCCAGCGCCACCGGCTCTGACTTGGGTCCGAACGAGAGGAAGCTCCTGGGAGCGATGCTCTCGAAGTACGGCTTGTCCATGAGATCTCCCTTGAGATCACGAGGCGAAGACCGGGCCGTCCTTGATGGCGGTGAGCGGATGGGGGTCATGGGATCGGCACTCCACAGCGGCCCGTGCTTCTGCCAGCCACCGCCGCGACCACCAGAGGTGGAGCATGATCGGATGCCCGTGGCGAGATCAGGGTAGCGTGGCCGGATGCCGATGTCGAGGGGGATGGCCTCCCGGCCTGCACACTCGCCGGCCACGGTCCGTCGATCGGTGACGTCCTGGACTCGCTGGACCAGGCTCGGGCAAGAGCTGCCGACGGGAGCCGCACGGCGCCCCGCGGCCAACGTCCCGCGTTGAACGGTCAGCGAGGCGAGGGCGACGATCCCTTGATCTTCTCGTACACCCGCTCCATCTGCTCTCGCTTCTTCGGGTCCTGGAGCGCGCTCTTGACCTTGTCGCTCTTGACGCCATCCAGGAGCTTCCGGCCCTCCTGGGAGGAGATGAGCCGATTCAGGCGCTCCTTGCTGAGCCCGCCCTTGTCGCCTCCAGTCGGGCCGATGAGGTTCTGCAGCCGCTGGGCGGCGTCCTCGATCTCCTTGTCCGAGAGCTGGTCATCCTCGGATCGACGGACGATGGCGATCACCTCGTCGGCGATCCTCTGGGCCACCCGGGAGTTCTTCAGCACCTCCTGGAACCGTTTCTTGTACTCCGGTTTCTCCGCGATGGCGGCCTTGGCGTGGGCGAACGTCTTGGCCGCGGCTCCAGGGGTGTCCATCTTGTCGTAGGCCAGGGCAGCCTTGAAGTGACACTCCGCCCACTTCGGGTTCAACGCCAGCGCCCGCTCGTAGTGGTCGACCTCCTTCTCCTTCTCCCCCAGAAATCCGTAGACCTGGGCCAGGTCGAAGAGCGTCCTCTCGTCGTTGTCGAGCGCCAGGCTCTTCTCCAGGTCGTCCCGGGCACGGGTCAGCTCGTCCGGCTTGTCCGGATCGCGATTCAGCCTGGCAGAGCCGAGGAGGTAGAGGGTCCGCGCCAGATCGTACTCCCCGCGCTTGGCCACCTCGAGCGCCCCGATCGCCCGGGAGAACGCCTCGTCCGAGTCGGTCGAACACTGGTCCACCAGGACCCTGCCCTGCTGGTAGGCCATCTCCCCTTCCCTGAACTTCGCCTTCGCCACGGCCAGGTCGGGCCTGGGAGCCACGGTCGGCGAGGGCGATGCCCGGGTCCGGGAGAGTGAGACGGGCCCGGTCGTGGGCTTCGACGCGGAGTCGCCGGCACTGTTGGAGCACTTCCGTCTGATGCGGTCGGCCAGCCGCTGGATCTTGTCGTCGCCGGGCTGCTGGCGCATCAGCCACTTGGCAAACCCGTACGCCTTGTCGCAGTCGCCGGCTCCCTCGTACGCCAGCGTCATGGCCTTGACGACCTTGAACTTGGACGTGCTGGTCAGCGTTCCCTTGAACTCCTTGAGAAGCCGCTTCCATGACACGACCGCGTCGGCGTACCGGTGGTCGAAGAAGAACAGCGCCCCGAGCTTGTACAGGTCTCTCACGGTGGGCTGCTGCTCGATCCGTCTCTGGATCTCCTGGATCCGGTCGGCGTCGGTCGCCTGGATCGGCCCGGCCGATCCGAGGATCGAGAGCATGACGAGAAGGAGAGCTGCTGCCTGTCGTGTCATATCCATGATGCACCTCGCTTGGATGGGCCGGTCGACAGGAGTATCGCCGAACTCCCGGGAGTATTCCAGGGCGGGGACGACGCACCGTGGCCCGACAAGACAAAGGGGGTGTGCCTCGCTGGC
>JACQZM010000047.1:16607-34409 GCA_016213885.1 Candidatus Rifleibacteriota bacterium
AGCCGGGACAGGGTACGCCACTGAACGGCCCCGCCGGCTGCGCCGTCACGTGGCACGACGGTTGCTTCACCCGGGGCCATCAGAGGAGTGATCGAGCACCCTGAACCGGGTTCGGGGTGATGATCCGGGAGGCCTGAGACAGATGAAGAAGAGCGCGTCCAAGAGAACCGCCGCGATACTGATCTGCGCTTTCACGCTGGTACTGACCGGTTGTCACGTGGAAGTGGTGGACGAACGCATCCTGGCGACCCCCGCCGGGTCCCTGACCAACGGGAACACCGGCACGACCCAGCCGGGCGGGCCCCTGACCGACCCCACCACCTCGACCACAGTGACCACACCGCCCACCTCGACCGGCGCGCCGGTGCAGTTGCCCCAGCAGGCGTTCGATGCGCTGAGGGCGAGGTACGCGATCGATGCGCAGAAGATCCCTGGAAAGACCCAGCGGGAGGCCGAGCAGGTCTCATACCTGGCGTTCGCCCAGGCCGGCACGACCACCGACGGCTCCGGCAAGCCGTACGCGTACCTGGCCGAGTGCTACTGGGCCAAGAGCGGCCAGCTGAGGGCCGATTCGAAGCTCGCCTACTACCTCGACGCCGGCTACAACGTGGTGCAGGGCCCGATCAACCAGACCGTGGGAACGCCGGCCAACCTTGCCGCGCTGGGGAGCTAGCACACCTCGCGGAAAGCAATCCGGCAGAGGGGCGCGATTCGTCGAGTCCTCACGGTCTTGACTCGTCGCGGGACCGCTGATAACGTGCGGCTTCGAGATCGACACGGGTGAGAAAGCGAGCGGCGATGTTCCAGCGTCTGACGGCCAAGCTGTACATGCGTTTCGCGATTCTGAACACCCTGCTTGTCTGGCCGGTGATCTTCTTCATGATCGCCCACGACGTGAAGCGCACGTCAGCGCCGCACCGACAGGAGCTGTTCACCTTCTACGGCACCCTGCTGATCGTGTCCGCGGCGGTGGTCCTCGCCCAGTACCCTCTGATCAACGGAACCAGGCGCTGGCTGGTCCGTATCCTCTACTTCTACCTGAGCATGGTGGCGTTCCTCTCGATCGTCGGCCTGATCTTCTCGTGGAATGCCGCCGTGGGGAGCAGTCCTGCCGGCAGCTGGGCAGCCCGGCTGGACGGGACGGTTCGCATGGTCTTCTTCGGACATTTCCTCGGTCTTCCGGCGTTCCCGTTCATCGACCTCGCGAACTGGATGCTCCGCTCGATCCTGTTCTACGAATCGCCGAGCAAGGGTGACGCTGAAGGCTGAAGAGCTGACGCCCGGACCGGCTCCTGGGCCGGCTCGACGGAGCTCGTCGACCCGGCCCGATTCATCGGCCGACCTGCTGACGCTCCGGCCTCTTGACCGCGACGTACGGGTGAGCTCTCTTCCGGATCACCCTGACAGTCTCGAGCTTCACCAGCTCCCTTGGCCCCGCCTCGGCCTCGACCTCCTCGATCTTGTCGACGACCCGCATCCCCCGGATCACCCGGCCGAACACGGTGTGCCGGCCGTCCAGGTGGGCCTGGGCCTGGAACGTGATGAAGAACTGGCTGCCGTTGGTGTTCGGACCCGCATTGGCCATGGAGAGGACGCCTCGCCCGTGCTTCAACGGGGAGTCGTTGTCGCACTCGTCGTCGATGACGTGACCCGGACCGCCTGTGCCCCAGATCGCCCTGTCGTCCTTCTTCGTGCTCGGATCGCCGCCCTGCATCATGAATCCGCGGATCACGCGATGGAACAAGGTGCCGTCATAGAAGCCCGACCCGGCCAGCTGGATGAAGTTGGCCACCGTGTTCGGCGCTTGGTCCTCCACCAGCTCGATGGTGATCTCTCCGCGGGAGGTCTTCAGAACGACCAGCGGGTTCGTGTCCAGCATCTGGGGCCACCCGTCCTCCTGGATCGGCAGGGCGGCGATCGGCGGCAGCACCCTCACCGGCTCCAGGCGGGGAGGATCCAGCGGCGGCACCCAGGCGGGAGGCTTCGTCTTGCCTGCGATCGGCGCCACCGGCCGCGACGGTCCCGGCAGGAGCTCGCCGACGATCTCCCACAGGCAGATGGCCAGGGGGGCGACCACCAGGAACAACACCACGATCGCCAGCCCGGAATGCGCCGTGGAGAGGCGTAGCCTCTTCAGCGGCGCGCCGGTCCCGGCCCGACTCTCGCCCACGATCCGCTCCCGGGCCGCCGGTACCTCTTCCGCCGGCGTGGCCTGGCCGCGGTCGATCTTCAGAGGGGTCGACGTCTTGCATCCGAAGATGGAGCAACCCTGGTTGTAGTTCCAGCAGTCCTCGTGGTGGGGCGTCTCGCACCGGGGACAGAACACCACGGTACGTTCGATCCCGGCGCCGCACACCTGGCAGCGGACCTCGCCGGACACCTTGAGCGTCTTCGTGAGAAGCTCCACCGCGTCCTTCTCCTCCATGCTCCACCTCTCGAGCGATCGCCCTCCGGTCCGTCGAACACGGTGAGGCGCCGCTCGGGTCAGAACCGGTTCCTTCCACATATTATAGACGGTCGCCCGGCCGGGAGGATCGCAGCCGTCCACGGCTTGAGAGCCTCCTCTGCCCCGTGACTCCTGAGGCAGGGCCGGCCGCCGCGAGCGGCAAGGCCTGGCTGCGGAGTCACCAAGGAAGTGGAGGGGATCCGGATTGAGGTCGCGCTCGGGGGAGAGAGGGAAGAGGAAGGGATCCGGATTGAGGTCGCGCTCGGGAGAGAGAGGAAAGAGGAAGGGATCCGGATTGAGGTCGCGCTCGGGGGCGCGACTCGGACCCGGCGAGGCGCCGGGTCTTGCGACTCGGACCCGGCGAGGCGCCGGGTCGTGGTCGACCTTCGTCCTTGTCCCGACGACCGGCGGCCTCTATGATCGGATCCGGACCCTGCCCAAAAAAAAATAAGAGCCGCACAATAAACCGCCGGCGTCGTTCGTCTTCAGGTAGGTTGAACGCCCATGCCGCTGCCCGATCCGATCCAGGTCCAACGGTGGGTCGACCGGCTCAAGGGGGGAGACCGGGGAGCGTTCCGCCCTCTGGTGGACGCCTTTCAGGGGCCGCTCTTCGGCTACCTGGCCCGGTTCACCGGCGATCGCCACGCAGCTGAAGACCTGTTCCAGGAGGTGTTTCTCAAGGTGCACCAGGAGATCGCCGGCCAGACCGCCACCGGCAGCTTCAGCGGCTGGGTGTACTCGCTGGCGCACAACCTGGCCGTGGACTGGCTGCGACGCCGGGGACGGGAGGAGCTGACCGCCACGGTGCCGGAGACACCCGCGGGGAGGCTCGAGGGGGAGCTCGCGCTGCCCGGGGCGGACCCGACGCGGCTGGCGGAAGCCGTCCGGCAACTGCCGGAGCCGCAACGGGCCGTGGTCTGCCTCAGGGTCTACGGCGAGCTCTCGTTCGCCCAGATCGCCCGGATCCTGGACGCACCGCTGAACACTGTCCTGGGACGGATGAGGCTGGCGACGGTGGCGCTCAGGCGAGCCCTGACGCCCGGATGGATGGAGGCGAGGGTGTGAGCTGTCCCGACACCGACGCCGTCATTCTGGCTCTCACCGACGCCGGCGACCTGGAGAAGAAGGCCGAGGCGAGGCGCCACCTGGAGAGCTGCCCGGCCTGCAGGGATGAGTTCGAAGCGCTCGCCCAGGTGCAAGCGGCGCTGCGGCTCACGACCCCGCTGCCGCCTGCGGATCTGGTGGACCGGACGGTCCAGCGGGCGCTCTCCGACGAGCGCGGCCGGGGCCGGCCCGTGCCGCTGATCGCCAGGCTGGCCACGCTGGTTCGCCTGACGGCGCTGGCCGCGACAGCAGCGGTCTGCCTCGTCTTCTTCACCCACCCTTCCGCCAGGGAGCTGGCCGGGCTGTCGGCCAGGGAGCTCGACGCCGACACCGGACTTCTGAAGCTGGAGGGCGAGGTGGAGCGCCTCGCAGGCGGGCTGACCGTGTACGATCTTCTGTACCGCCGTGACCGTGATCTCGATCTCTCCCTCGACGCGACGGAATCCCGGACTGACCTGCTGAAGCTGATCGACGGAACGACCGGGCGGCCAGGGGAGCAAGATCCCCTCGCAGCCGCGGAGAGGGAGCTTTCCGAAACGCTCTGACCGACGAGACAGGAGGGCTCGCTGATGCTGCTCGGATGCCTGGCCGGCCCGGTGCTGGCCCAGCCCGGGCCGCCCATGCCGCCGATGCCCCCTGATCAGCCCGGGATGTCGGAGGGCGAGGGCGGAGAACCCGGCCTGGGCGGCCCGCCGGGCGAACCCTGGAAGATGCAGGCTCCCAAGCGGCAGTTCGGCGAGCCGGGCGGTGGGCCCGGGAAGTTCCCGCCCAAGCCGCCGTTCCCGAAGGGTCCGTTCGGCGCTCCCGGTGGTGGCGGCGGTGGTGGCGGCGGAGCGGCTGGCGGTGCTGGCGGCATGGCCGGCCCCCCGCCTTGGTTCAACCCCCAGATCGAGGACACGATCCTGCGAACGCTCAAGGAGCACGACCCGGGTCGTTTCGAGGAGGTCCAGAGGATCCGGTTCGAGAAGCCCGGCGCCTACTTCGAGGTGCTGAAGGACGCGCTCCACGACATGGAGCAGCTGGAACGTCTCAAGGACAAGGACCCGGACGAGTTCAATCGCCGCCAGCGGGAGAAGGAGCTCCACAAGAAGGTCATGGAGCTGGTGAAGGAGTATCGCAAGCAGAATGACGACAAGAGGAAGACCGAGATCACCAGCGACGTGAGGAAGCTCCTGGAGGAACAGTTCGACGTCAGGCAGGCGAGCCGCGAGGCCCGCATCCAGAGGCTCGAGAAGGAGCTCACGCTCGAGAAGGAGCGGCTGGGCAAGCGGAAGGCTTCCAAGCAGCTGATCATCGACACCCACTTCAAGGACATGGTGGGAGAGAACGACCTGAGGTGGTAGCGCCTCCGGGCGCTGATACCGGAGAGTAGCGCGGAAAAAGCAGGCCCGAGGGGCCGCCGGACCGCCGGCGGCACCGCGGGCCTTTTTCTGTCCGGCAGACGAAATGAAACGGCGATGGAGAGCCCGCGACGAGGCTACTCGGCGTGGCCGATGGGGAGGATGCCCTCGACGCTGGAGTGGGGTCGCGGGATGACGTGGACGGCGATGAGGTCGCCGACCTTGTTGGCGGCCGCGGCGCCCGCGTCGGTCGCGGCCTTTATCGCCGCCACGTCCCCTCGCAGGGTGATCGACACCAGGCCGCCCTCGATCTTCTCGTACTTGACCAGGACGACGTTGGCAGTCTTGACGGCAGCGTCAGCAGCTTCCACGAGGGCGGTCAGACCCCTCGTCTCGATGATTCCCAGTGCTTCGCGGGCCACGCGGCACCCTCCTTCGGTCCAAGCAGCGGCGGATCATACCATGCCCCACGGCATCTGATCAATCGAGAGCTGGCCCCCAAGATCCGGCGCCTCGCCGGATCTTGGATCTGGGGCCAGTTGCGGGTGTTCGAGTGACGAGGTAGAATCCGCGCAGATTCGATCCCAGGCCGAAGATCCTTGGGGGAGGTGGGCTGCCGATGTCGAAGGTGGACGAGACCGGGTCGGTCGCTGGTCCGGCCGGGCCCCCTGACGGGGCCATCCACCGACCGGGAGATCGTGCTCGGTCGCCGACAAGCCCGAGCATCTGCTGGAGCTGGGTCGCCGTCCTCTTCCCGCTCTGCCTGGCATGCTTCTTCACCGTCACCTCGGGCTGCGGTGGCGGAGCTTCCTCGGATGTGGCCATCACCTCCGGCACGACCGTGCTGGCCCCGGAGACAACGGTTCTCGACGCCGTTGCTGCGACCTCGCTGACCTCGATCACGGCGGACGGAACTCTCTCGTTCTCGGGTGGACCGTTCGCCCCGCGCGGTATCGGGGCCGGCCAGATCCTCGCTTGCCCGCCCATCCAGGCGGCGCCGAACGGGTTCCTGCGGCGCGTCGTCTCTTCCGAGAGAGTGGGCAACTCGACGATCGTCCACACGACCTCCGCTGGCCTCCTGGAGGCGATAGACACGGCCAACATGATCGTGTCGCGGTCGATACCCGCACCCAGGTCACCGGATTCCGTCTCCTTCGTTCCTGGGGCCTCCCTCCGGTTGGCAGCGGTTTCCGGGCCCTCGGACAGCTTCGTCCTCACGCTCGACGAGGTGGAGCTGGCGCCTCACGTGAGGGCCAGTGGATCGATCAGTGTGGCCCCCTCCTTCGATTTCTCCCTTCACGCCAGCCGGTTCGTCTTGAGGCAGTTGACGTTCGTGAATAGCTCCCGGATCGTCGCTGACCTCAACGTGCGGGGCGACGTGCAGATCGCCGACCTGTCGACGAAGGTCGAGCTGGCGAGGTACTCCTGTCCGCCGGCAGTGGTGTGGGTCGGCATGTTGCCGGTGGTTCTGACCCCGCCGCTCACGGTCAACGTGGGCGTGGATGGGAAGCTCTCGACTGGCCTCGAGGCCGGGGTGAAGGACACCCTGTGTCACTCAAGGCGTACGTCGGTCCGCAGCTCAGCCTCCTCCTGTACGGATCGATCGGCCCCTACGCCGATGCCCGAGCGGTCCTGGAGCTGAAAGCGAGGGCCGAATCTCCTTCTCCTGGGAACGAGAACGTTCCGAACCTGAACAACAACAACACGCCTCCTTCGAACGACAACAACTCACCGCCCGGCAACGGCAACGCCCCTCCAGGTGGCAACGAGAACGTCCCGAACCTGAACAACGGCAACGCCCCCCCTTCGAACGACAACAACTCGCCTCCTGGAAACGGCAACGTGTCAGCTCTGAATGGTGGCAGCCTCAACGTGGACTCTCCCTGCATCAGCCTCTACGGAGGCGTCGAAGCCGGAGCTGGTATCCGGGTCGAAGCCGTGGGTCGTCAGATCCCCGAGTACCACGATCCCGCAATCATCAGGTACAGCCAGGAGCTCTGCTCGACGTGTGGCGGCGGCAATGGCAATGGGGGCGGCAACGAGAACGTCCCATCTCTGAACAACAACAACGCGCCCCCCAACGGGAACAACAACTCCCCACCGGCCAACGGCAACTCCAACGGTGCCAACGGCAACTCCAACGGTGCCAACGGCAACTTCTCGACGGTCACGGCGTCAGACCGTGCCCGTTCGTCCCGATGAGTCGGCGTCGGTCGCTGAGCTCGAGGAGATAGTCAGGCGCGCCGACAGCCTGCTCGCCGGAAGTGGGCCTGCTGGTCCCCTGGCCCGATGAGCCGCACGTCAAGATGATCCCGAGCTCTGGCCGACTGCCAGACGCCCTCATGCAGGGGGCTGCCGGACGGGCCCCGCGTCGGCGCACCCAAGGCTCCTCGATCGTCATGACCGATCGTACGCGCATCGAGAAGCCCGGTTGTGTTCGGGTCGGCGGGTGCGCTACAAGACATGCAGAGCTCCATGGACCTCCAGGCAATCCTGTTCGACGTCAACGGCACCCTCATCGACATCGAGACCGAAGATGAGAGCGAGGAGACCTTCTCCATCCTCGGCCGTTTTCTCATCTATCAGGGAATCGCCCTGGCGGCGCACGAGATCCGTGGCCTCTACCTGGATACGATGAAGAGGCAGCGCGTCGCCAGTTCCGAGTCGTTTCCGGAGTTCGATGCCACCGGCATCTGGCGGGAGATCCTGGACGGCCAATGGATGGAGAAGGGCTGTCCCATTCCGGGGGAGAGGCGGGAACAGCTGCCGCTCTTTCTGGCCGAGCTTCACCGCGGAATTGCGATGAGGCGGCTGGTGCCATATCCCGATGTCGCCGTTGTGCTGGAGGCGCTGAAGTCGCGCTATTCGCTGGCGATCGTCACGGACGCGCAGTCCGCCTATGCGAGGACGGAGCTTGCGGCCGTCGGCCTGCTGTCGTATTTCGACCATGTCGTGGTTTCGGGCGACAAGGGGTACCGGAAGCCTGACCGGCGGCTGTTCGCCGACGCCCTCGGGCGAGTGCACGCGCTGCCCGAGCAAGCGATCTTCGTGGGGAACGACATGTACCGCGACGTGTTCGGTGCCAGGGAGCTGGGCATGAAGACGGTGTTCTTCCCCACCGAGTGGGGCGAGAAGCACCACGAGGGCACCGAGCCCGACTACGTCATCCACCGGTTCGCGCAGCTCCTCGACGCGGTCGAGTTCCTGGCAGCGAGGTGACGGCCGCCGGGGCCGTCACTCCTCCATCGAGATCCGGATCGCCCAGAAGACGATGGCGAGACCGGGCAGGAACCAGAACAGCCCCGAGAGGGCGAAGCCGGTCCGGAGCTCGCCGAGGAGACCGGTGCGCTCCAGGTAGGTCCAGGGCGAAAGGCAGACCATCAGCCGGACCTGCGTGGGGTCGCCGGGCGCTGCCCCACGCTCTCGGATGTACCCGGCCAGCCGGTCGTTGGTCTTGCCGGAGCTCTCGAGGATCCCGGCGAGCGGGGGCTCGAGGTTCACGGGCACCGGGCCCGGGAAGGCACCCCAGAGCGCTGTCTGCCCCTTGCCCAGGGGAAGGTAGGACCACAGCGGCGCCTTGACCGGCGCCACCGGCGCCGACGAGGGCATCAGGGCGACGCCCATGTAGGGGAGGGGCTTCCCGTCGGGCCGGGGAAACTGCCGCCCGAGCTCCTTGTCCGCGAAGACGATCACGGGGACGCCGGTGTGCACCTTCCGGGACGCGAGGGCCTTCCGGACCGGGTCGGCGTCGCCGGTCAGCGGTTCGGAGACGACCCAGACCCGGCCGCCGGTCCGGGGCACCGGCACGTAGAGACGGCGTGACCGGTCGACCGCCCGGGGTCCCTCCTTCACCGTCACCGTCTCCACGGCGGTCCGCTCGAAGGTCGGATCCGTGGGGAGCGACACCGGCAGCTCGACGGAGCAGCCCAGCAGGTCTTCGCGCTGCTTCCAGAGCTCGCCCGCCGACGACAGCTTCACGGTGGAGCCCGGGAGGCGTCCGACCAGCTGCGGCCCGCCGGGAGTCTCGATCTCGAACACCGCCTCCGCGGGGTCGAGCGACGGGTCCTCCAGGGAGACGGGCCGGAGCCTGTGATCGTGCCCGAAGCCTCTGGTGAGCGACTCGACGGTCTCGACGGCCGGCGATCGAACGAAGCGGACCGCCATGTTCACCGCGGCCCAGGGGATCCCGGTCGCCAGGCCGATGATGATCAGCGTTCCGCCCAGCTGCAGGCGCCAGGCCACGGAGTCCGAGTACCCGAGGAAGATCCCCTGGTCGAGCTTCGGATAGCGGATCACGAACAGCGCCGACGAGGCCGCCGCGGCCACGAGCATCAGGAGGAAGAAGACCGGCGACCCCAGCGACAGCAAGAGGAGCACCGCGCCATCGATGGCCAGCAGGAACCAGTCGATGCGACCCCATCGCTTGGCCATCAACCAGTTGATCAGGAGCGACGGCACCAGGATCGGCAGGGAGAGCACCAGCAGCACCGGCTCCAGCAGGAGCCATCGGGCCGCTTCGTTGCCACGGGCGTGCTCGGCCATGATCAGGCCCAGCACCTCGGGATCGACCCGGGGCGCAGCGCCGGGCCCGGCGGAGTCGGCGGCACCGGCAGGCAGGTCGGCGTTGCAGCGGGCGCACCGCCGGATCGTGTCAGCCTGCTGGAATCCGCAGGCGGGGCAACTCTTCACGGGAGGACCTCCAGCGTCGCCTCCCAGCTTATCACGAGGGTCCGAATCGCGCCCCCGAGCGCGACTTCGAATGAACCCCCGCCACTTCCTTGGTGACCCGCGGCGAAGGCCCTGCCCCCACGGTCCGGGCCTGATCGAAGTACGTCTTGACCTCACCGATCTCCGAGGCCATCATGCTTGTCGTTGGTTCAGTGCCGCCACGCGCGGCCAGGGGTGAGACCTCGTTGAACGACAAGGAACTGGGATCGGAGCCTGATGGGTGCTGCGCACCCTCCTCCCGAGTCCAGGAGACCAGCGGCCGCCACCGCCGCCTCGTGATCAGCTGTGCGATGGTGATCGTCGCCCTCTACTTCGCGCAGGACCGTATCCGGTCCTGGGTGCACTCCAGGGCCGAGGATGCCCTCGTGAAGAGAGACTCGGTCGCGGTGGGCGGGCAGAAGCCGAAGCAGTCGATCGAGGAGATCTACGACATCGGGCGGCTCTGTGACCAGATCAGCAGGACCTACGTCCCGGGCATGCCGCTGCCTGCGAAGCTGGCCGCCCAGGTCGAAGAGTACCTGCAGCCGGTCCATCCCGTGGAGACGCGCATGCGGGCGATGAAGTTCGGGCAGGTGATCGGCCAGGAGCGCTTTCGCAAGTACCTCATCGCCGGGTTCCAGGATCCCGACCCCAGGGTGCGGCGCACGGCGCTGGCCAAGGCCGACACCGATCTGGGACTGTGGCCCCAGATGCTCCCTCGCCGGCTGGACGACGACCCGGACCCACAGGTGCGGGCCGCGTGGAAGGTGTGGCTCTCGACCGTCGACTTCCGCCGGCGAACCGGGCGCGATCCGTCGACCGGGCGCAACGTGAGTCCGCNNGTGAGTCCGCCGCCGCGCTGATCTCACCCATCCGGAACTGGTAGGCATGCCGCGGGGCGGACCGGAGGACGACCTCATTGTCGGTGGTCCACAGAGGTGGGTGACGGTGGTGGGCCCGGACCGGATCGCAAGGGTAAGACCGCCGAGGAGCGTCTCGGGGGGAGGCCATGTCGATTGAAGAGATGTCTCGCATTCCCGTGCCGTGGGCACCGCATACGGTCACGTTTGGTCCGGATGGCACGAGGCTGATCGGTGGGGGAGGGACCTGGTACGGCGCGGGTGGCCTCGTCGTGGCGAACGTTCCTCTGGGCGAGGTCTGGCGGGGAAGCGTGGCCGAGCTGATGAAGATGGAAGCGGCCACAGCCCCGACCGTCTCCGGAGTGTGCGTCGATTCCACCGGCCGGCTCGTAGCTGCATCGACCTGGACCTCTCGACACCACTACGGACCGACCCTCCTCTTCCGACTCGAAGGCACATCGCTCGAGCATTGCGCGACCCTCGTTCACCAGTGGCTCGACCCGATCGGCGATCCGTGTCCCACCGGCGTCGTGCTGTTCCGGCAACGAATCGTCGTACGCTGCAACACGAGCACGCTCGCGGACTCGTTTGCCGTGCTCGAACCTCCGGCTTCCGTGCTGGCGCAGACGGAGCCGTTGCCGCCACATCTGACGAGTGGCCGGGTCGCGATCGTCAAGGGCACGATACTGACTGGCGGCGGCGGCTCCCTTGCCCTCGGTGGGTGGCGCGCCGACATGGGGGCGTACGAGGCAGGGAAGGCGTGCGCGGGTCTCGCGGCGCTCGACTGGGGCAGCGACCCGAGTGTGACTCGTGCGATTCCCGTGCCGTCCTGTCGCCGCGTGACCGCCATCTGCCCCGACCCGGACGGTCGCGGTTTCACCACCGGGGGTCTGAATGGCGAGGTAGATCGGTGGACATGGGATGGATCCTGGGTGCCGCATCGTCTGCGCGAACCGTGCACGCGAAGTCGACCCGAGCTCCCCGGCCTGACCTGGGCCACCTACACCGCGACGAGCATCGTTGGAGCGTGTCACCTCGGTGACTCGGGCCACTGGTTGACGGTCGACGCTGGTGGGGAGGTCCAGCTGTGGGGCGGCCAGGAGTGCCGTCTGGCCTGGCAGCTGCCGCATCCGGGTACCCCCCGATCCATCGCCGCCCACCCGAAGGAGCCCTGGTTCGCCGTCGCCATCAAGGCAGGGTTCATGGGAGAAGAGTCGGCGATCGTGCTGGCGAAGGTCGAGAACTCGAGGCACCTGAAGTAGCGAGCGTCTGCCGGCGCCGCTACCCGGGACGTCTCGATGCGGTGAGCCCGGCCGCGGAGCCCGGGGAGGTCAAAGGCGCTGACGACCGCTGCCCGAGGCACGGGATCTCGGGCGGCTATCTGCTGCGCGCTCGCTTGACTCTCTCCCAGTGCACCGGCAGCTCGGCGACGCTGAAGTCCTCCAGCCACAACCACTCCTCGCCAGGCCCGTGGTGCAGCGGATCGACCCTGCCCAACCCATATCCCCGGAGCAGCTTCAGGTTGATTCTCTCGACCAGGTCGAGAGAGGCGGTCTAATCCTTGCTCCATTCCGGCAAGAGGAGCACAGACACTCGCCAGGACGGTGCCTTCGCCCAGTCTGCGGTCAGACCGGCCGCGAAGCCGTCGTACGCTCGCGCCAGAGCATGAAACGGAAACGCGACCTTCCGATGGACTCGCTGCGAGCTCGGAGTGACCCTGGTTTCATGCACGGGGCCCAGTGATCCCCTGACCTTGCCACCTATCCAGCAGATCTCCTCGCGAACCTGATACTCGCCCAGCCTGGTCCCCTCGATGTCGTACTCCGCCTCGATCGCCGATTCTGTCTGGGCCACCCGCAACCCACGGATTCGACAGGCGGACTTCTGCATCCGGATGAACGATCCGCCGGACCACGGACGGCGCAACTTGCCGAGCTTCTTGAAGTGGGCCATGACCTCCGGCGAAGCGATGAGCTCCCATGCCTTGTCGCGCAGGTCTGGGCGGCCTGCGAGGTCGTGAAGGGGACGCACCAGGAGAACGGTCCGCCCCTCGACCGAGTCAGTGTAGATGACCGGGTATCGCACAGCCATCTGGGACATGCGGGAGATTCCTCTGCCGCCGTAGAGCCGCCTGCCGTCCAGCGTGGCGATGAAGCTCTGCGCCTTGAGGTTCACGCGCCCAGAAGCAGCTTCGGTCAAGATGATCGCCTGATTGTCCCAGTCGTAAGCGTCGATGTCTTCATCGGCCACAAGACGCCGGGTGAGAGCGCCCCGCTGGTAGAACATCTCCCACTCGGGACCACGATCGTACTGGGGGAGCCGGGCACTGCAAGCGTAGATCGCAAAACCTCCATCGGTGGGCTTCGACGGCCCACCCTCCGCTGCAGTCGTCACACTCCCTGTGATTGCACAGACGAGCAGTACCCAATGGTGCTTCATCGGTTCCTCCGGCGTGGCCTCGAACCACGTTCTTGTGGATCGTCTTGTGCGCCACCAGGACGTCCTTCTCCCCGAGCCCCACGGCCGACGCGCCAGCACAGCTCCCGATGGGCATTCAGAGTCAAGGCCAGCTCCCTTCCCTTCGGTCGGTGTTCGCCCTGCGCGTGCGAGGACAGTTCCGCGGCGCCGGGGTCTGTAATCTACCACCGAGGCCGGCCGACGTCATCGGCCGCGAGCATGGGCATCCAGTCCTCTCGGGAACGGTTCCGGCCGGCCTGGCCGCACCGGAGGGCCTGGGTCACGGGAAAAAGGCGGACCAGCGGTGTAGAATCTGCCAGTCCCCGAGGGAAACCATGGAACAAGCCTGTCCTACCTGCGGCTCGAAGTTCAAGATCGAGACCCAGACGAAGACCGTCTTGAACTGTCCCACCTGCCGTGGGACCCTGGCGCTACGACGGTCGGGGAGCGGTCCGATCCAGCCTGGAGTCACCCCGGCCGAGCTGATCCGGGTCATCCCGGTGGAGATCTCGGAGACGTTCCAGCGTCGCTACGAGCTCTGCGAGATGCTGGGCTGCGGCGCCATGGGGATGGTGTTCCTGGCCAACGATCGGCTTCTTCACCGCTGCGTGGCCATCAAGTTCCTCAACCTGAAGACCGATCCCGAGCTCGGAGCGCGATTCCTCCGCGAGGCTCGACTGATGGCGGCGCTCAACCACCCGTATGTCGTGCAGATCCTCGACATGGGCGAGGACCACGGCCGTCCCTACCTGGTGAGCGAGTTCATGGAAGGCGGGACGCTGCGGGCGCTTCTCAAGGTCGAGAAGAGACTGCCTCATGCCCGGGTCGGTCAGATCGCGATCGACTGTCTGTCCGGGCTCGCCGCCTGCCACGATGCTGGTATCGTCCACCGGGACGTGAAGCCGGAGAACATCCTCTTCACCAAGGGCGGCATCGCCAAGGTGGCCGATCTCGGCATCGCCCGGGCCGAGGCCACGGACACCTACCTGACCCATACGGGAGCGCTGATCGGAACACCGCTGTACATGGCACCCGAGCAGGTGAAGGCCGGGAAGGTGGGCCCGGAGGCGGATCTGTACTCGCTGGCAGTGGTCGTCTACGAGATGCTGGCAGGGGGGCCTCCGTTCCAGGCGTCCACGGCGTTCGAGCTTCTGAGGAAGCACGTGGACGACCCACCGCCCCCGCTGGAAGGTCTCGTGAACGATGTCCCGGAGCCGTTCACCAGGCTCGTGATCCAGGCCCTGTCCAAGGATCCTGCCCAGAGGCCGCCCTCGGCCGTCGAGTTCGCCCACGCCGTCCGAGCCTGTCTGCCGGACGACAGCGGCGCGGTCCGGGAGGCTCTGCGGCACTCCGGGGAGTTCCGCCGCTCCCGGCTCGGGGTCGTGGCCTCGCCGAGTCCTCGAGGGCGTGCGATCCTGGCCGCGGTCCTGGTGGCGGGATGCGGGGTTGCCGCCACGGCGGCGTGGCACCTGCATCGACCCCGGGTTCCGACGGAGCCGCCGGCCACCATGACGCCGACCCCACCGCCGTCTCCCGGCCTCGCCAAGCCGGTACCGACGGTCCGACCCGGGTCGTCGCACGTGTCGGTCCAGCCGGCCGTACGGGCCTCCGCGCCATCCTCGAGACGGACCCCGTTGGTCACAGCGGGGACGGACGAGGAGGAGTACCACAGTCGCGTCGCCGTGGAGGCCGATCCGACCAATGTCTCGGCCTTGACTTCCCTGGGACTGTTGCTCGTTCGCAAGGAACGGTTGGCGGAGGCCCAGGAGTGCTTTCGCAAGGCGCTGGCCGTGGAGCCCGGCAGCATCAAGGCGCTGACCTGTCTGGCCGCCCTCCTGGAGAAGAAGAACGACCTGCCCGGAGCGGAGGCCCTCTGCAAGAGGCTCTGCGAGACCTCTCCGGACGATTTCATGGCCCACGTCAACTACGGGACTGTGCTCTACAAGCGCGGGAGGACCAGCGCGGCGGAAGAGCAGTTCAAGACCGCCGTCAGGCTGAAGCCCACGAGCGCCACGGCCCACACCAAGCTGGGCGTCGCCTTCGGCAGGAGGGGAGCCCTGGTCCGGGCTGAGCAGCACCACCGGATGGCGCTCGATCTCGATCCGGGAAACTCCCTGGCGCACGGCAACCTGGCATCCGTGCTGGCGGCCAAGAGAAACGTCGAGTCGACCGAGAGGCGGCTCAGACTGGCCCTCCTGAAGGATTCGAAATCGGCCGGCCTCCACTGCAAGCTCGGCGTGGTGCTGGCGGCAAAGGGGGACTTCGCCCAGGCCCAGGCCGAGATCAGGGAGGCCATGACTCTGGCCCCGACCAACCCCCAGTTCAAGGGCGTCCTCTACCAGATCGTGGGGGATTCGACCTGGAACGTGACGGTCACCAGCATGGGCGAAGACGTCCTGGGGCGGTAGCGGGCTCTCCGCTGCCGGTCGGGACATCCGGTCCGCGAGTCGCTGTCGATTCATCTGCTCCCGTCCGCCCTCGATGAACGGGTGGCCATGGGGTCGTGTTGCAGCGTCGAACGGGCCGGAACGTCTCTCGTTCGAGTGTGCAACAGGTGGATCGCGGTGCCGCAGCCACGCCGGCTCCGATCGCGGTCCGACGATTGGCACGCTGGTTGCTACGGACGCGGCCGACAGAATCAAGAACCGGAAACCGGAAAGGAGGAGCCCATCATGTTCTGGACATTGAATGGAAAGGAGTTCGACCCCTTCGCCGAGGTCAGGCAGCTGCAACGCGAGATGAACCGATTGTTCGCGGACATGCCCACGCGGAGCGCCCAGGACTTTCCGGCCGTGAACGTCTGGACCGGACAGAACGGCTACGTCGTGACCGCCGAGCTCCCCGGCGTCAGCACCGACGAGCTCGACATCTCGGTCATCGGCGACACCGTCACGATCAAGGGCGAGCGCAGACCCGACGAGATCGCTCCGGGGGAGAGCTACCACCGCAGGGAGCGCGGCTTCGGCAAGTTCACCCGCTCTTTCAAACTGCCCCGCAGAGTCGACGCCAAGGAGGTCCAGGCCGAGTACCGGAAGGGGATCCTGAAGGTCACGCTCCCGAGGGCCGAGGAGGACAAGCCGAAGCGGATCCCCCTGAAGACGGCGTGATCGGAGCCGGGATCGGAAGATCCACTCTGCTCCGGGCAGCAAGGACGAACAATGACCCTGAGTCTCGAAACGAGGTGATCGAGATGACGAGAGAATCCACGGAACTCCAGAAGGTCGGGACTGCGCTCCCTGCCAAGACCGAGAAGACCGAATCGGTTCCGCTGTTCACTCCGCGGACCGATGTCTACGAGAATGAGGCTGCCTTCCACGTCGTGGCCGACATGCCCGGCGTCGACGAGAGGTCGATCGACATCCAGGTCGATCACAACGTCCTCAGCGTGGCCGGAAGGGCCGAGGCCGAGTCGTTCGAGGGCCACGAGCTGGAGCTGGGCGAGTACCTGAACGGCTCCTTCGTACGCCAGTTCACGCTTCCGGTGGACATCGACGTGGAGAAGATCGAGGCGACGGTCAGGGACGGAGTGGTGCGCATCCGGCTTCCCAAGTCCGACGAGGCCAAGCCCCGGAAGATCACGGTCAGATCGGCCTGAACCACACCGCGAGTCGGGGGATCTAGCGGCCACGGCCAGGGGTCCCAGCGGAGTTCCCCGACACCGTGGCCGCCGGCCCCTGGCGCAGCACCGCCTCGCTCATGCTGCGGGCCGTCGCCTGCGCCTGGGCCAGATCGTAGTCGAACTCCTTCACCAGGACCTGGTCGCCGCAGTTCAGCAGAACAGCGACCCCGTAGAGCGTCGCGATGCCGGTGGTCGGTTCGGCCCGCCTTTCCACGACGCGGATGCTGCGGATCTGCGTTGCGGGGCAGACCTCTCTCGGGTCGCCCGACTTCGGGATGGCGCGGAAGTAGACCACCGGACGCCGGCGAGCGGTGAACAGCTGGTCGTGGAAGAGATGCAGCACGCTCCACGCCGGCCAGCCCAGAGCGATGAACAGGATCAACGTGGCGACGGTGTCGCCGTGGGGACCTCGCATGGGCGTCGTCTTGCTCCCGCCCAGCGCTCCGGCGACGACGAACGTCACGAGCGCGGCGATTGCCAGCACCGTGTGACCGCCGTAGAGCATCCAGTCGATCGGGGAGAGCGGTGGAGCGATCTTGATCACGCGCGCCGTCCGGTACGAGATGCGGGGAGTGGTCGCCGGTCCGGCGTGGCCCGAGGTCGGGGCACCGGCGATCGGGGGGAGGCTGAGCGGATCGGAGGGGACGGCCACCACCTTCTCGATGGCGATCGCTCGCCACGATCCGTGGGAGCGCGGACACGCGTAGGTGGAACAACCGCCGGCGTACTCCCAGCAGTCGCGGTGGTGCGGCGTCTCGCACGATTCACAGAGCTGCTGCGGCTGACCGTGGCGCAGCGCATCTCCGCAGATCTGGCAGATGGCGAGCGGACTCATCCGTCCCTCCGTCGAGTCGTCGTACCCCGGAGATTACCATTCACCCGCCGGTGCCGCAGGTCGCTCGCGGCATCGCGACTCCCATGCCGGCCTCGGTATCATCCTTCAGGCCCCGGGTCTGTGGCCAGCACCCCACCGATACGCTACCATGAAGCCGTGGCTGTCCAGTGGGGCCCCCGCCGGCTCTACGTCTACCTGCTGATCGAGTATCTTCCGACCCGAAGGCGGCGAGATCGACCGGCCTCGAGGGCAGGGCCACCCGGGGCAGGCAACTGCCCCCGCACAGACACCGGGCGTGACCTCGAACGCCCGCAAGAGAGGAGATCGGAATGCCATCGCAGAACAACAACGGCGGACCCGGCGACCCCTGGGATGAAGAGGACACAATCGGGTCCCGGGTCGAGGAGCTGATCCGGCAGCGGGCCGAACGCCAA
>JACQZM010000048.1:0-2915 GCA_016213885.1 Candidatus Rifleibacteriota bacterium
CTCCAGCACCGTGGCCGCCTTGATGGCCAGGGCCTCCGGCGGCCCGGTGAAGACCTTCGCCGTGGGGTTCGAGGGATCCACCGCCCTGGACGAGCGCCGGTACGCGCTCCAGGTGGCGAGGCATCTGGGCACCGACCACCACGAGCTGGTGGTCCAGGCGCCCACCTGCAGCCAGCTGCTGGCCCTGACCTGGCATCTCGACGCGCCGCCGTCCAACCCGGCGACGCTGGCCACGATGCTGCTGTCCGAGCTGGCCAGGAGGCACGTCAAGGTGGTGCTGACCGGCGAGGGGGCCGACGAGCTTCTGGGCGGATACGGCAAGTACGTGTACCCGCACGTGGCGTCGATGGTGCCCCGGCCGATCGCCCGGGCGCTGGCGCCGCTGATGGCCCGGTTACCCCCGGGCGGACTCACGGGACGGCTGAGAAAGCTCGGGGAGGTGCTCGCGCTGGACGACCCGGACCTCCGGTTCGCCCACGTCAACACCGCCTTCAACGACGGGGAGCGGAGCGAGATTCTGTGCGACGGCTCCCTCCTCTCGACGCCGGAGATCGTCTCCAGGGTCGTCGGGACCGCGCCCGGCACCATCCTGGATCGGATGATGCGCTTCGACCTCCTGGGGTACCTGCCCGAGGACAACCTGATGAAGGTGGACCGCGTCACGATGGCCCACGGTCTCGAGGGCCGCGCTCCGTTCCTGGACCATGCGTTCGTGACGCTCGCCCTGGGGATCCCGGCCTCCCGGAAGGTGCGGTTGTTCGACACCAAGCTGACGCTGAGACAGGCGGCGACCGAGCTGCTGCCGGCCGGGATCGCCGGCCGCCCCAAGCACGCCTTCGAGCTCCCGGTGGACTCCTGGCTCAGACGGCCGCTGGCGCCGTTCGTCGATTCGGTGCTGTGCCCGGCCTTTCTGAGCCGGCAGCGACTGTTCGTTCCCGACGCCGTCGCCCGGCTCGTCCAGGAGCACAGGGCGGGAGCCCGGGCGCTCTGGCGGAAGGTGTGGACCCTGGTGGCGTTCCAGATCTGGTACCTCAAGTTCATCGAGGACCCGGCCCTGGCCGGACCGATGCTGAGCAGGCTGGAGAGCATCGGCTCCCTGGGGCTCCCGACATGAGGAGCTGGCTTCTGGTCTGCCTGGACTTCCCTCCCGAGGTCGGTGGGATCCAGACCTACCTGGGCGAGATCGCCAGGAGGATGGACCGCCTGGCCGTGGTGGCCCCGGCCGCGAGCGGAGCGCCGGCCTACGATGCGACCTTTCCGCATCCGGTGGACCGCATCCCGCTGCCCCGGCAACGGGGTCTTTCCGGCGTCCCCTGGCTGGCGCTGGAGACGGTCCGCCAGCTCCCGTGGGGGCGGTTCTCCGGCGTGATCTGGGGCCACCCGAAGCTGGCCGTCGCGGCGGGGCTCGTCTCGGGGCTCGGCGGTCTGCCGTCGGTGGTGTGCGCCTACGGCATGGACGTGACCACCGGGAGTCTCAGGCCGCTGATGCGATGGGGTCTCTCCCGGGCCTGGAGGCTGGTCACGATCAGCTCGTTCACCAGGGCCCGCCTCGAGGCGCTCGGGGTGTCGGCGGACAGGATCAGGATCGTGAGCCCCGGCGTGGAAGCCCCCGACCCCGACGGGCCCCGGGCCGCGGTGTCCGGGGCCGACGACCGTCCGGTCGTGCTGACCGTGGGACGGATCGAGGCCGCAGAGGGCTACAAGGGCCACGACCGGGTCGTCGAGGCGATGCCGCTGGTCTTGGCCCGGTGTCCGGGGGTCCGGTGGGTCGTGGTGGGAGACGGGTCCGGCCTGCCCGCCCTGAGAGAGCTGGTCCGGGAGCGCGGGCTGGGTGCCTGGATCGAGCTGCGCGGCCGGGTCGGTCCCGGGGAGCTTGCGGATCTGTACCGCCGGTGCGACCTCTTCCTCATGCCGTCCCGCGTCATCAAGGACCGATCGGGCGAGCGGTTCGAGGGGTTCGGGATCGTCTACCTGGAGGCCGCCCGGGTCGGCAAGCCGGTGGTGGCAGGGCGGGTCGGCGGCGCCGTCGACGCGGTGCTCGACGGCGAGACCGGCATCCTGGTGGACCCTGACGACCCGCGGGACATCGCGGCGGCGGTGATCTCGCTGCTGGAGGACCCGGCCCGCCGGCAGGCCATGGGCGAGCGCGGTCGCTCCAGGGTGGCCAGGAGCTTCACCTGGGACCGAGCCGCGGCGGCTCTGACCGGCGTGCTCGAGGAGCTGTCGTGACCAGGCGAGCCTCGGTGGTGGTGGCGACGCACGACGGCGCCGGCGTCATCGCCGCGTGCCTCGAGGCGCTCTGCTCCCAGGATCTCCCGGCGGACGCGTACGAGGTGGTGGTCGTGGACGACGGCTCGCGCGACGGCGTGCACGAGGTGGCATGGTCGGTGGCGAGGGCCCACCCGCAGATCGAGGTGCGGATCGTCCGTCTACCCGTGAACGAGGGCCTGTCGGCGGCCCGGAACGCGGGCATCGCCTCGAGCTCCGGCCAGGTCGTGCTGTTCACCGACGACGATGCGATCCCGGACCCGGACTGGGTCAGAAGGATCCTGGAGGCGTACCGACCCGGCATCGACGGCGTGGGCGGCTACTGGAGACCGCTCGCCGACACTGTCTTCGCCAGGTACGCCCTGGCTCGCACCTACCTCGACTACGGCCGGCGCGCCGAGACCGTGGACGGGGCCGGGGGGCAGAACATGTCGTTCTCGCGCTCCGCCCTGACAGCGGTCGGAGCGTTCGACCCCCTCTTCACCACGGTCTCCGACGACGCCGACCTGAACAGGCGGATGGTGCGGGCCGGCCGCCGGCTCTTGGTGCTGCCCCGGATCACGGTGCGCCATCGCACCGCCGGCGATCTGGCCACGTTCTGCAGCAAGATGTACGCGAGGGGCGCCGGGGCGAGGACGTTCCACGAG
>JACQZM010000048.1:2943-4993 GCA_016213885.1 Candidatus Rifleibacteriota bacterium
CCCTTCTCCTGTTCCTGCTCGCCGTCGTGGCGGGCCGGCGCCTGGCCCGGGCTCTGGAGAGCCCCGGCGCGTCCGCCTCCGACCCGGGCGACCCCGGCGACGGGGTCCTGATCGACGGGCCGTCCGCGTCGCCGGCGGGCCTCGGGGCGCTCTGGCTCGTGGACCGCCTCGCCCAGTCCCTCGGGTACTTCGTGGCCGATCTTGCGCGGCACGTCCATCGGCTGCTGAAGCCCTGGCGGCGCTGCCGACAGCTCGGCCTCCGCAACGGCCTGGAGTCCGTGGTGTGGCCGCTCGGGCTCCGGACGACCAGACCGGCCGGTCGGCCCCGGACGGCGATCGGCGGGCCGTTCTTCGGCCGCAGCTGGGGGCGTTTCTCGATTCTGTGGGCCCGGGCGTTCCGGTCGGAGCGGCTGCTGACCGACGTGGTCGATCCGGATGACCGGGCCGGGATCGTCCCCTGCGACGTCCACGTCGGCGTGGCCGGTCATGCACTCGCCCGCTTCAGACGCCTCGCTGCGACCCGTCCGGCCACGGTCAGGGTGCTCAGACGGGAGTGCACCCACGTGCTCGAGGTGGAGCAGTCGCTGAGGCGCGAGGCGCTGCACTGGGGCTCCCTGCCCTCGTTCCACCGTCCCGACCAGGTGGAGGCCGCCCTGGAGGAGTACGGGACCGCCGATGCCATCGTCGTGCCCAGCCGGTTCAGCCGTGACGGGTTCCAGCGGCGAGGCGTCGCCATCGAGCGTCTCCACATCGTGAACCCCGGGGTCGACACCCGGTTCTTCAGTCCGGGCCGGGACTGCCGCTCTCCGCGGTTCATGGCGCTGTTCGTCGGCCTGCTGGGGTTGCGCAAGGGTGCGGCCCGGCTCCTGAGGGCCTGGGACCGGCTCGATCGCCCGGGCGGCGAGCTCTGGATCGTCGGGAAGGTCCAGCGAGACCTGCCCCGAGAGGTCCTCCCGATCCTGGATCGGCCAGACGTGGTCCACCGCCCCTCGGTCTCGAGGCAGGAGCTGCTGGAGCTCTACCGCCGGGCCTGGACGATCGCCCTGCCCTCCATCGAGGACGGGTGGGGGCTCTCGGTCCACGAGGCCATGGCGTGCGGCACCGCCCCCATCGTCACTCCCGGCGCAGGCGTCTGTCAGATCGTCTCCGACAAGGTCTCCGGCCTCGTGGTCCCGGCCGGCGACGAGGTCGCGCTGGCCCTGGCTCTCGGGGAGGTGGCCGGGGACCGCGGCCGGACCGAGGCCATGGGGCGAGCCGCCCGGGAGGCGGCCCTGCCCCTGAACGAGGAGCGATACGCCGCCGAGGTGGTGGCTCGCCGTGACCTACCGGATCCTTGTGTACCATTCGATCAGCCAGCGGCCCGGGCAGGTCCCGGGGAGCGTGAGCGTCCCGGTCGAGGTCTTCAGGGCCCAGATGGACAGCCTCGTCCGGGGCGGCTACGCCGTGGTCCCGCTGTCGCGAGTTCTCGAGAGGCGGGCTGCCGGAGAGCCCGCTGACCGGTCGGAGCTCGCCATCACCTTCGACGACGGGTACGCCGACAACTTCGAGCTCGCGGCTCCGGTCCTGGCGCAGCACCGGTTTCCGGCCACGTTCTTCGTCGCCGCGGGCCTGATCGACGGGACGTTCGACCACGGTCCGGCGAGGCTGGCCGCCCTGACCCGCGGCCAGGTCGCGGAGCTGTCCCGGGAGCCGCTGTTCGAGGTGGGCTCCCACGGTCACACCCACGTGAGCCTGCCCGAGCTCGACCGGCCGACCCTGGAGCGGGAGCTGACCCAGTCGCGTCGAACGCTGCAGGACCTGACCGGGAAGCCGGTCCGGTGGGTCGCCTATCCGTACGGGTCGTTCGACGAGACGACGGTCAGGGTCGCCGAGAGTGCGGGCTACGAAGATGGGCTCACCGTCTGGACCAGGGACGAGGGGCGATTCCGACGCCTCCGGATCCCGATCTCTGCCAGCGACCGGGTGCTGGGCCTGGGCCTGAAGCTCGGCCGGCTCTACTTCCCGCTCAAGCGGCTGTTCAAACGATGACCGCCACGAACGACGCCGGTCC
>JACQZM010000582.1 GCA_016213885.1 Candidatus Rifleibacteriota bacterium
CAGTCGGCTTCTTCTTGCTGTTCGTTCTCGTCGGTTTCCTGGGAGCCGTGATCAAGATCCTTCCGGAGTACGAGCGGGGCGTGCTCCTCACCCTGGGCAAGCTCGCCGGGTGTCGCGGGCCGGGTCTCACGATCGTGATCCCGTTCGTGCAGCAGATGATGCGGGTCGACCTCAGGACCGTGACGCTGGAGGTCCCGGCCCAGGAGATCATCACCAAGGACAACGTCCCGGTGAAGGTGAACGCGGTCATCTACTACCGGGTCGTGAACCCCGAGGCGGCGATGATCCAGGTCCGCAACTTCCACCTGGCCACGTCGAACATCGCCCAGACCACTCTCCGGAGCACCCTGGGGCAGCACATGCTCGACGAGCTCCTCTCCGAACGCGACAAGATCAACAAGAGCCTGCAGCAGATGATCGACGAGCACACGGCGCCGTGGGGCATCAAGGTGGGCCTGGTGGAGATCAAGGACGTGGAGATGCCCCAGAGCATGCAGCGTGCCATGGCCAAGCAGGCCGAGGCGGAGCGGGAGCGGCGGGCCAAGATCATCGCTGCCGAGGGCGAGTTCCAGGCTTCCGAGAACCTGGCCCGCGCGGCGGAGGTGCTGGCCAGAAGCCCCGCGGCCATCACCCTGAGATACCTCCAGACGCTCATCGAGATCGCCACGGAGAACAACTCCACCACGCTGTTCCCGGTGCCGATCGACATCTTCCAGGGGCTGGGCGCCTCGCGGCCGCCCTCACCGTCCGCGTGACCGGGCCCCGCCGGACCAGAGGATGTTGAGGGCCCCGGACACCGACCGGCTGGTCCTGAGCACGGCCCGACGGCTGCTGACGCTGGCCGACACCGATCCGATCTCGCCGACGTTCGGTTGCTTCGACCGTGACTACTGGCATCACAAGGCAGTCAAAGACTTCCCCGGCGCGACCTACCAGATGGCGCTGTTGCCGCTGGCGATGCTCTACCGGACGCCGTTCCCGGGCAACGACTTCGCGGGCGAGCCGTTCCTGCTCAGGATCGTCCTCGGGGCCATGCGGTTCTGGGCCCGGATCCAGAGACCCTCGGGCGCCGTGGACGAGTGGTTTCCCGGCGAGTACAGCCAGGTCGCCACGGCCGCCAGCAGCTACGCCGTCGCAGAGGCGATCAGGACGCTCACGGAGCCGGGCCCCGGGTGCGCGCCCAGGGAGATGTTCGCCGACCTCTTTCCGTCCCTGAAGCGGGCCGCCAGGTGGCTCGCCTCCCACCCCACCGAGTGGGTCTCCAACCATCGGGCGTCTGCCGTGGCCGCCCTGGAGACGATCGCCGTGCTGACCCAGACGAGCTCCTTCAGGGACGCGGCCCGGTCCGAGCTGGCGGCGTTGCTGGCACGCCAGGATCCGGAGGGCTGGTTCCCGGAGTACGGCTCCTCCGACCCTGGCTACCTCGGCATCACCTGCGGCTGGCTCGCCCGGTACCACCTGCTGAGTCGGGACATGCGCGCCCGGGAGGCGCTCGACAGGGCGCTGGCGTTCCTCGGTCACTTTCTGACCCCCGGCGGCGTCTTCGCCGGTCCGGTCGGAGCGCGGGACACGACGTACCTGCTGCTGACCGGCCCGCTGCTCGCCCCCCGGGAATGCCCGTCGGCCAGACCGCTGGCGGCCAGGTGCCTGGACGCCGTGCGCAAGGGACAGCTCGCGGCCTCCGACTCGGTGGAAGACCGGTATCTGGCGTTCTCGTTCGGCCCCGACGTGGTCCAGGCGCTCCTGCTGGGCGACGACCCGGGGGCGGCCGTGCCGCTGGAGCCCCACTGCCGACACCTGCCACGGGCCGGCCTGCTGTCGGTCCGCAGCGAGGCGCTCCACACCGTGGTCGGGCTGGCCAAGGGCGGTGTGCTCGTGGCCGGCTCCGTGGCCTCGGACCGGACGATCCTCTGGGACTCCGGGTGGCAGATCGTCGACGCGACAGGGGCGACCTGGACCTCGAGCTGGCCCGGGTCGAGTCAGGTGTTCGCCCTGGTGCTGGATCCGGCCGGCGAGTCCAGCGTCGAGATCGACGGCCCGTTCCTCAGGATGGACTACTCCAGACCGCTGGAGCAGCTCGTGATTCCGTTCCGGTGCTTCACCGCCCTGTTCGCCGACTCCGAGTTCGTGATGGCGCCGTTCAGCCGCTGGATCAAGGGACGACGTCTGCTGTAGAGCCAGCAGGGAGCTCTGCGCCTGAGACGTACCGTGAGACTCACCTCCCACGAGATCTCGATCGTCGATCGGATCTCCGCGGAGTCGAGGAACTTCACCAGCGCCAGGTGGGGAGGACCGTTCGTCCCCCGCCATTCGCCCACGGCGGGCATCTTCTCTCCCGGGGAGCTCCGCGGGGTCGACGCGCCGGAGGAGCTGCTCGCCCGCGTCGTGCGGGAGCTGTCGGCCCGCGGGGAGGTCAGGGTGGGACTCACGCTGAAGGTCGACGGCCAGGGAGCCTCGACCCGGGAGTTCCACATCGAGGAGTGACCCTGATTTCGATGTCCGCCGGCCGAGCGCCGGCGAGACCCGAGGGCTCGTCAGCCGGACAGGCCCGCGGCCTGATCGACCCTCCAGCTCGCCGGTCGGGCGGCGGAACCCGCGGATCCGCCCGTCACGGCCCGTGAGTCCGATCGGCCGGCGCTCTCCACAGGTCGAGCGACTCCACGACCAGCCAGAGGGCCAGAAGCGCTCCTGTCAGGGCAGGGCCTCCCTGCAACCAGAACAGGCTCAGGTGCTGCCAGATGAACGTGGCTCCGAGGAGCGCTCCGGCCAGGGCGTGAAGGGCCGGCGACCCGTAGCCGTCGCGGGCCAGGAACCAGACCGCGCCGGGAATCAAGACCAGCAGACCGTCGTAGAACCAGAGGTAGTAATTCGACGCGACCGCGAACAGCACCGTGACACCCACCAGCCTCGGCAGACGCGCCGCCGACACCCCCCGCCACCAGGGAACGAGCATGGCGGCCAGCAGCCCCACCACCGCGCAAGCCCAGAGAAGGTCGACTCCCCGGTGCGAGATGCCGGGACCCAGGGTCGTCGAGAAGAACGCGTGCAGCGTCTGGTGCTTGCTGATCGCCTCCGGACACTCCCTGACCGCCCGGAGCCTGGCCGCATACGCATCGTGCCACACCGAAAGTCCCATGGGCAGCGTGGACAGCAGGAGCGCCGCGAGGCTGACCGACATTCCCAGGAGCGCTCGCCACTGCCGGGCGGCGAGGCAACAGATCGCGAACGGCACGCCGATGTTGGGCTTCACCCAGACGATCCCCCACAGGAGGCCCGCCAGGAACCTCCGGTCCGTGGCCCAGCACGCCAGACCCGCCCCGATGAGCAACGGGTAGAGGGCGGCGAGCTGTCCGACCACCAGCGTGGATAGCCACGGAGCCGAAGCGATCGCCACGAGCGAGACCGTCACGTACTCTCCGCGGCGACCGGGCATGGCCACGCCGAGGCACCACACCAGGGCCCCGAGAGCCGCCACGCTGAACAGCACGGCCGTTCCATGGGCAAACCGGTATGGCACGATGGAGAACAGAGCGAACAGGTTGATCGCGTACGGAGGGTAGGGAAATGGGTACCTGGTGTCGAACGACCCCGGGTAGATCTCGGCCACCCGGCCCTTCCACCAGAGGTCCCCGGCCCGGTGCCACGCTGTCCAGTCGCGCTCCAGCGATCCGGGGGGGATGCTCGACCATGTCCACAGGACGATGCCAAGGGCCACCAGGACGATCTCGATGGCGGTCAGCCGCACGAAAAGCTCCAGGCGGCCGGGCCGCGGCCCGGCCGATCGGGCCCTCGGCGGCGCTTCCGGTTCCACCGGCTCAGGGCGGCTCACGGGGCGACACCGTCGAGATCGGGTCGGGCCGGTTCGTGGTCCCCCGGGGTCGGGGTCGCCGGACGTGGGGCCGCGCCCCACCTGGCCACGTCGAGAGCCGGGTCTATCACCGGGGTCGTCCCGCAGGGACCCTCTGGTCGCCGTCGGTGCTTTCCACGTACCAGGCGATGGTCTCCCCGAGACCCTGGTCGAACGAGGTCGTGGCGCTCCATCCGATCTCGCGGTGAACGCGCCCGGAGTCGACGAGGCGGCGCGGCTGACCGTTGGGCTTGGTGGTGTCCCACCGTATCTCGCCGGTGAATCCGACCAGCGAGGCGATCTTCTCGACCAGGTCTTTGATGGAGATCTCCATGCCCGAGCCGACGTTCATCGGGGCCTCTTTGTCGTAGGCGGCCAGGGCCGTGACGATGGCGTCCGCGGCGTCTCGCACGTACAGGAACTCCCGGGTGGCGGTGCCGTCGCCCCAGACCTCCACGTGGTCGGAGCCGCGCCGCTTCGCCTCGACGCACTTCTTGATCAGCGCAGGGATCACGTGGGACGAATCCGGCGAGAAGTTGTCGCCGGGCCCGTAGAGATTCACCAGCAGCAGGTTGACCACCGCGAGGCCGTACTGCCGACGGTACGCCTCTCCCTGGACCATGACGAGCTTCTTCGCCAGGCCGTAGGGAGCGTTCGTCTCCTCCGGGTAGCCGAGCCACAGATCGTCCTCGTTGAACGGCACCCGGGTGATCTTGGGGTACGAGCAGATGGTACCGGTGACCAGCACCTTCTTGACGCCGTGGCGACGGGCCATCTCCATCAGCTCCAGCCCCATGATCGCGTTCTCGTAGAGGAATCTGCCGGGGCTGGCCTGGTTGGCGCCGATGCCTCCGACGATCGCCGCCAGGTGCACCACGGCGTCCGGCCGGGTGCGGGAGAGGTAGGCATCGATCTGAGCCCGTTCCCTCAGGTCGCACTCGCTGGAGCGGGGCGCCAGGATCTGGGCACAACCCGCGGTCCGGAGCCGCTGCTGAACGAATCGTCCGAGGAAGCCGGCCCCGCCGGTGACCATGACGCGGGCTCTTTCCAGGTCCAACCGTCTGCCCTCCTTTCCTCCCCCGAGGTCCCATCGTAGGCGGCGGCCGACGGAAACGTCAACACTCCGGAGCGGTCCGGACCGGTTCAAGGCGCGGGCCGGGAACCCGGCGGCGAGCCGAGGGTCCCGGCACCCCTGGATGCGGGCGGTGGCTCGAGCAGGGTGAATCGGGTCCCCGGCGGGCCGGTCTCCAGCCATCCCAGGCGTTTCAGCTCACGCTCGAGAGGCATGCCCCGCTCCAGCAGAGCCACCCGGAAACGGTACTTCTCCAGGAACAGCTGCTGCCAGCCATCGGCGAGATCCACGATCTTCAGGTATTCCACGAACCCGCCGCTTCCGATGTGCAGGTCGGCACGGCCGTCGATGAACGGTCGGTACCTGGGGTACAGGTGCCAGAACACGAGCCCGCCGAGGGAGTACTCGTTGAACAGTGGGCCGGCCGCCGGTCGCCGCTTCAGCAGCTCGATCTGCTCGTCCGGGAACATCGGCCGGATCCGGGGATCGGTCCGCACCGCGGCCACGGCGAGACCGGCGACGGCGATGGCGAGCCACGCCCAGGTGGCCCGATCCTGGCCCGATCGGCGTGGCGGCGATGCGCCGGGAGGGTCGGTCCGGCCGCCATCGCCGGGCAGCGCGGCCGGGCCGGTCCCGCGGAGAACCACGTCGATGCGCCGGCCGATCAGCGGCGAAACCCAGGGACCGATCAGGAACAGGTTCCTGGTCGCCTGGAAGGCGAAATGGAGCCCCACGGAGACGAGGACGAGCTCCTCCAGGGTCCAGCGGGCCGGGACGGCCAGCGCCAGGACCACCAGAAGCACGAGGTCGAGCTCGAGCATCGGGTGGTCCCGCACGACCGTGCCGGCCCACTCGGTGATCCTGGTCTGGAGATGCACGTTGCCCAGGTAGCCGAACGGGTAGAGCAGGTGTGCCGGGCCGTACGGGTTCACCGAGGCGGCCGCCGCCATCAGAGCTCCAAGCGCCACAAGCCGCCCCAGCTCGGTGCCGGGGTGGGTCGAGCGTCCAGCTGGATCGGTGCCGTCGGGTCCCTTCGTGGCCTCGAGGAGCCACCGCGCCGCCGCTGCGGCGGCGAACGCCCCCCAGACCACGAGTCCGAAGACGTACCCGCCGTGGGCGTTGACCCAGATCAGCATGACCAGCGGGGCCGCCACCCACGGGAGGCGGCCAGTGCTGCGATAGCGGAAGAACAGCCATGTCATGAGAACCGTGAACAGGGCGGTCACGTTCTGCGCCCGGAGGTTCCAGAACTGGCTGAAGAGACCGGAGGCGCCGACCACGAGGGTGGCGACGAAGGCCGGCGAGGAGACGATCCCCTGTTCACGGGCGATGCGCCCGACGAGCCAGAGCGTCACGGCGGCCATGGCCGCCTTGATCGCGAGCAGCCACGAGAGCCCCAGGTGTGTCTGGATCCACGCGGCCGCCACGCACCACAGCCAGTAGTGGGCGGTCCAGGGGGCGCCGGCGCTGACCCGGGAGAACTCGTCCACCCGCGGAATCCCCCCGAGGCCCAGGAACTCCCTTCCGCAGGCCAGGTGCCACCAGAGATCGTCGGACGGCACCGGGTTCAAGAACGTCACGAACGTGAAGAACAGGATGATCTCGAGGTACGTGGGCAGCCCCCTGGGCGGGTTCGTTTCCTGGGTCTGCATGTCTCGCCTGCCCCTCCGGCCCGGTTCGCCGCTGCGGTCAGTCTCGACCGGCTGCCAGGTCTTTGCTCGTCACGGCCGGACGGCCACGAGCCAGACGACCGCCGCGGCCAGGGCGGCGGTCAGCGGGAAGAGCCACCACCGGCCCCGGGCCCAGCACAGACAGACCAGCTGGACCAGGTAGATCAGGCCGATCCGGAGAGTCAGCTTGCTCGTGCCGGCGCTGCGGGCGCCGAACTGGATCGGCACGTCCCTGACTCCGGCAAGGCGGCTGCGCACCACGACCTCCAGCAGGATCTTGTAGCCCCGCGGCGCCAGAGCCGCCAGGTCCACGCATTGCCGCCGCACAGCGAACATCCCCGACATCGGATCCGAGAGCGGCGGGAGTGCGCCGCCCAGCAGCAGGTGGGCCAGCCCGATCATGGTCCGCGAGATCAGCCCCCTGTGGGCCCCGAATCGCTCCGTGGTCGCCCCGGCGGCGAACCGGCTTCCCACGGCGATCTGGACCCGGTCGTCATCCATCGCCTCCAGGAACGGCCCGGGACAGGTCGCGGTCGCCCTGTCGCAGCACCAGCCTGAGCCACGGCCGATCGGTGGTGAGCCCACGGATCAGCTCGGCTGTGCCGTCGGACGACCCGTCATCGACGCAGAGGACCTCGATCGCCCGCCGGGGCCACCGCTCTCTCAGCTCGCCCAGCCCATCGATGACCCGGGCGATGTTGCCGGCCTCGTTCAGCGTGGGAATCACTATGGAGAGGTGGACGGCGTCTTCCGGCGCCGGGGGGGCTTCCTGGCAGTCTTGATCCATGGAGTCGGGTGGGTCTGCCACGCCTGTCGCTGCGGCGGACGTCGGACCATGGTACACCATATCGGCCCTGACGAACAGCGGCAGGTCGCTCGCGACGTCAACGACTCCGCGAGTCCAGCGGGAAGCGCACCGTGGAAGCCGTCTCCGAGTCGCGAGGGCGGCTGAGGACAGAATCTCGCCAGCAAGCGCACTTGAGGCTCCGGGGACACCGCACGGCGGGTGGGCAAACGCCCTGATCGGCGGACCGTCGCGACCTCTTGGACGGCGAGCTCGAAGGTGAGACGCCGCGTGAGCGGGTGCGGACCACCTGGTCCTTCGCGCGCTTGATGGGCAGCCGCGGGAGCGGACCGTCCAATTGCGAGTTGAGCCGCCGGCGGAGCCGGTCGGCTCGAACGACCAATTGGCTGGCGAGCGGGGGTCGGGTAGGCCCGTCACGTGGTCGCGGTTCAGCCTGTCGTGGTCCAGAGCGTCCACGCCGGCGGTGGCGGCACACGCTGCGGCGAAAGAGCCCACCCAACAACGCTCGGGCCAACACGATCGACCGTGATCGGCGGCGTCCCTTCCGAAGCAGTTTCACATGCAGATCAACACCGGTGAAGCCGGCTGGGACTGGTTGGCGCTGCAGTCGGCAATCGATACCCGCTCGCTGCGGTGCCCGACGAGAATGGCTGGGAAAAGGCGTCCGCACGGGCTGGAAGCTGTGGTGACGCAAGGAAGGGGAGAGGCCAAAATCTCGAACCAAACAAGCCGGGCCCCGTCGTCAGCACATGTAGATCATCAGCTGGCGTCTTGCTCAGCGCAACAGTAGTTCTAGGCTTTTCTGGGCAGACAAAGACCAGGATTCCTTGCTTGGAATCCGCTCGGTAACTCGAAGTTCACATCCGTTGACAAGAGTGTCGCGGTACGGAACTGGGAACCAGCGGCGTGCTTGGTGTCGAAGCTCCACATCAATCGGAGAGTACCGTATTCGTTCAAGCACCAATAGGAGCTCGCGGCCCGGACTGACCATAGAGGGGTTCAGCCCTCTTCCTGGCAACTCCCAGGGACGTCCAAAACGGATAGGGAAGTACACCCATAAATCTCTTGGAATTGCCTCGCCAGCAAGAACGGCCAAGATCCTGATCCGGACAGCCTGACTAACGCCGCCATCATGAGGGGCGACTGTAAGCACGCGAGCTGCAACTACTTGCAGATGCCGCTTGCGGATCTCCGCAGCCACCGAACTGCTCCTGGGTATGGTCGTGCTCTCGGCAAACCCGTCCACGTAGCGGCCAAGTCGATCGCGCCGCTCGAAATCCAGACCTTTGCGATCAAACCCCTCGCGGTCGACATCGTTGCGGTTGAAGCCCTGTCTGTCATACCCCTCAGAGTCGAAGCCCTCAGCGTTGAACCCGTCTCTGTCGAAGAGAGAATGCCCAGCACCATCAGCGTAAACAAAGCTTGCTGCACACAAGAGTAGCACTAAGCGCACCAAAGATGACGTCGTCATGGCTATGGACGGAGAACCTGTGGAACTCCGAACGAGTAGCCCACGCGAGGGAGCTTCGTTGCGCTACCGTTCGAGAAAGCATCGATCCTAAAATCAGGTCCCAGTCGCTCCGCAGGCTCCAATCGGCGCCCAGCTCCCCCACGTGAGGATCGATACAGATACTCCAAATAGCTTCCGTATTCGTGCGCCGACCAGAAGAAGGCAGGACCATCAGTCGCGCCGAATCTCTGCGCCAGCGAGTACTCCGCCAGGATGTGTGTGAGAATTTCATCCCGTGTGAGCAGATTCGCCTGAGGTGGGGGCGCTGGATACAGAGCTTCCAGATCCTTCATGTCGATGGTACGACGGTTGTACGAGTCGAAGTCCATGTCAGCATCACGCGTCAGCGCGATTACAAGAGTGTGAGGCGTGTCGATCATGGCCTTCACGGCAATGCCAGCAGGCGTGCTCGCAGTGGGCGTCTCCTTGCAGCCAAATGAGATCTCGTGAAGCCGGTCGCCGACAAGCTTCTGCTCCAGCGGAAGACGGGACAATGTGGTTGTCCATCCGAAGAATGTGTCAAAGTCTGAAGCGAGGTTGTCCCAGCGGACCAACAGCCGAAGCCCCATCGGGTCTACCGCACTCAGGGGACCATTACGCACGTATGAGTAGACATTTAGACCGTTGACACGACCACGTGGGTCCTGTTGGGTCCACCGCCCAGCCCGAGGATCCAGATACCGGTGGACTGAGTACCAGTAGCCGGTCCGCTCCTCGCGGGCGTGGCCGGTGTACCCGAACCGTGTCCTGGCGAAGTTCCCTGCGAGTTTCTCTCCCCATGGCCCGTACACCATCCTGTCCAAGCGCCTCCCGTGAGCATTCGTGATCAGGCTGGTAGAGCCGAGGTGATCCGGATAGATCCATCTCAAATGCCGCAGTTGGCCGATCGGCGGCCCGGCATCATCATCCTCGTCGTCGGGATCGTCGCCGCACTTCTCCTGGTCCGGCGATGACCGGCCGTTGAACCTCGTGTAACGCACTTGGTCCAGCAGCTGCCCGCCCAGGTCTCGCGCGTAGAGCACGCCT
>JACQZM010000583.1 GCA_016213885.1 Candidatus Rifleibacteriota bacterium
CCGAGAACCCCGACGAGCTGCCGGACCGACCCCGATTGGAGCTGGTCTGACCGTGGGGGCCGGGGTCGCCCGCTGGTTGACCAGGGCGCTGATCGTCGCGCTCTTCGTCCTCTGGTGTCCGGAGCTTCTGGCGCGGGCAGGGGGCGGGTCGAGCTTCGGCCGGAAGTCCAGCTCCCGGAGCTACTCGAGCTCTCGATCCAGCTCCAGCAGCCGCAGCTACGGCCTCGGCAGAAGCTCCTCCGGTTCGCGGAGCTACTCCAGCAGCAGAAGCTCCTCCAGCAGCAGAAGCTACAGCAGCGGGCGGCTCTTCTCCTCCGGAATCCGGACCTCCTCCAGCGGCGGCAGGAGCTCCGGCGGCTACTCGTCGACCCGCTCCACGGACAGCCGGAGCTCCTCGGGCCCCAGCTCCGGCACGGCGGCGGCAGACGCCGGGTCCGACCGGTCCGCCGACGGGGGTGGAGGCGGCGTGGACCTCGTGGCCGACTGGTTCGGGTGGGCCATGGAGTGGGTCCTCCGGCTGGCCGTGCTGATCGTGGCGCCAGTGGTCCTCTGGGGTCTCTACCTGCTCGGGGCAGCGGCTGCGCGAAGCGCCGCGGGTCGGGAGGAGGGTTCGGTCGACGAGCGCCTCGGCGACCTGGAACGGGAGCAGCGGGCGCTCCGGGAGGAGCAGCGCCGGATCGAGGAGCGGCTGAAACGGCTCCGGGCCGAGGATCCCAACTTCTCTCGCCCGCTGTTCCTGGACTTCGTCCAGCTGCTGTACACCCGGGGCGTCCTGGCCAGGGCCACCGGCGAGGTGAAGCCGGTCGTTCCTTACGTCGACGAGCCGCTGATACTCCAGTGGAGCGACGAGGCCTGCCGGGAGCCCCGGACCACGGCGGTCCGGGAGATCGTGGTGGGCGCCCTGAGGATCGTGCGCCTCTCCGGCCTGGGCCGGGACCGCACCCGCTGCGACGTGGAGCTCGAAGCGACGATGGTGGAGGTGAGACCGGCCGGGGAGGAGGCGATCTGGGTCAAGGAGCGGTGGACCCTGACGCGCCAGGCCCAGGTGCTCTCCAAGGGACCGGAACAGATCAGGGCGCTGAACTGTCCGTCGTGCGGCGCCCCTTGCGAGTGCCGCGCCGACGGGACCTGCACCTACTGCGACAAGGTGGTGAACCGGGGGAACTTCCACTGGCTGGTGGTGGGGGCCCACGTGCTGGAGAAGGGGGAGCGCCCCGGGGCGGACCAGCTGGTGTCGGGCGGCGAGGAGGTCGGGACGGACCTGCCGACGCTGAAACAGGCGTCGTTCGGGGAGGCTCGCCGGGCGTTCATGGCCCGCTACCCGACGTTCGTCTGGGACGCCTTCGTCGCCCGGGTGCGCCAGATCTTCCTGGCGGTGCAGGAGGCGTGGTCCACCCAGGAGTGGCACAGGGCGCGGCCGCTGGAGACCGACAACCTGTATGCGACCCACCGCTACTGGCTGGAGAACTACCGCAACGCCGGGCTCCGCAATGTCCTGGAGAGGATCGCCATCGAGAAGGTCGAGGCGGTCAGGTTCGAGCGTGACGCGTTCTACGAGTCGATCACGGTCCGGATCTTCGCGAGCATGGTGGATTACACCGTCGACGGGGCGGGCCAGGTGGTGAGCGGGTCGAGATCCGAGCCGCGGCGGTTCAGCGAGTACTGGACGTTCATCGCCGTCATCGGGAGCGACCTGGCGGCCAGGCCTCTGGCCCCGCAGTGTCCCTCGTGCGGTGCGGCGCTCGCGATCACCCAGACCGGAACGTGCAGCCACTGCAGTGCCCTCGTGACGAGCGGCCGCTACGGCTGGGTCCTGTCGATGATCGAGCAGGACGAGGCGTACGCGGGGTAGCGGCTTGACGCACCGGCGCCGCTTTGTTATTCTGCTGGCCCGATCGCAAAGACGCCGGATCGGAACACCTGGAGGTGCACGTTGGAGGGTCACATCGTCAGCTTGGCGCAGCTCGGCCTCCTGTCCTGCATGCTCCTCTCGTCCATCCTGGTCATCTCCGAGTGACGCCGGCCCGGCCCGTTCGCAGCGACGCAGCTCACCAGCGCCTTCCCGTCGGTTGAACATCATGCGCCTGTTGCTCTTCTGCGCCCTCGGCCTGGCCCTGCTGGCCGGAGCGCTCCACGCCGGCGCCGTCCCGCTGGACTCGCCGTTCGCCAAGAAGCTCGGCACCCAGGAGTTCGATCACGCCTACGACCTGCTTCTGGAAGACCGGGTCTTCGAGGGCGGTGAGCTCGCCTCCAGGGCTCTTCAGCGTCACCCCGAGGACGGGAACGCCCTCATCCTGGCGGGTGTCGTGCGCATCTACCAGCTCGAGCTCGAGGAGGCGCAGCGGTTCCTGGACCGGGCGTCGAAGCACGCCGGCGGCTCGGCCTTCCTCCACATCCGGCGGGGAGACCTGAACATGGCGCTGGGCAACTTCCACGTGGCCCAGATGCAGTACCGCAAGGCGATCCAGGCCGATCCCCGATCCGCCCTGGCCCACCTGAACCTGGCCGCGAGCCTGGTCCAGGACCAGAAGGTCGAGGAGGCCAAGGCGCTCCTCGACAAGAGCCTCGGGCTCGGGATCCGCTCCAAGGAGGAGAAGGTCACCCGGATCCTGATCCACTTCCTGCTGGGCGACCTCGACACGACCAGGAGGCTGGTGGCGGAGTACCTGTCGGTGCACGCCGAGGTGGCGACGCTGACGTTCATCAAGGCCGTGATCGAGCTCCGCGCGATGAACTTCGCCCTCGCCGGCGAGCTGCTGGCAAAGGCCGCCGACAGGGGGATCCAGAACGCCTCCCTGGTGTACCAGGTCTCCAACCTGTACGTGGCGCTGAACCGCACCGCCGAGGCCTACGCGCTGCTGGTGAGGGCGTGCAAGCTCTACCCGCGCTCGGCGAAGCTGGGAGAGCAGTTCAAGCTGATCTCGGCGCGCCACCTGTCGTTGCAGGGCCTCAAGACGGTCGTCCGTGGCCCCTTCGAGGTGGCCTACCAGACCGACACCTCGCCGGCGCTGCTGGAGCAGGTTCTGACGCTGCTCGGCAAACACTACGCCGCCTTGGGGCTCAGGCTCCCCCACCATCCGACCCGCATCAAGGTCAACATCTTCAGCTCCACCGGCTACGCCTCGCCGGCGTACTACAACAACCTCACCGGAGACATCACGATCTCCGGACAGTTCTTCCAGCAGGCGTCGGAGCAGCTCGGCTCGTTCGTCGACCACGCCATATGCCACGAGCTGTCGCACCTCTTCATGTGGGATGGCAAGAAGGGCTCGGCCCGGTCGGTGAACTGTCTCTGGATCGACGAGGGGCTGGCGGAGTACCTGGCCGGCGGTATCGACTACGTCAGGGACCTGGGCATCGAACCGAAGAAGGTGTTCGCCGAGGGCCCGCTCTCGATGTCGGACCTGATCGGCAACATCAACATCCTCTGGCACGACAACAAGAAGAACGTGAAGGCGTACCTGCAGAGCTTCTACATGGTCGAGTACCTGATGGAGCGAGGCGGCGACCCGAAGAACGGGCTGGCCCTGATCCAGAAGCTGCTCGAGAAGGTGGCGCAGGACATCCCGCTGGAGAAGGCGCTGCCAGAGGTGTACAAGCTGACCCACGACGAGTTCGTCGCGGGCTGGCGCAAGCACCTCGAGAAGCGCGTGGCCGCCGGGAAGTAGCGGGCCACGGATCCGCCCAAGATCCGGCGCCTCGCCGGATCAG
>JACQZM010000584.1 GCA_016213885.1 Candidatus Rifleibacteriota bacterium
CCCGGTCCGACCGACTCGGCCCGGCGCCGGGGGCTGGCAGCGGCGGCGGCGCTGGCTCACGTCCGGCCCCAGGGCGCGACCCGGCTCCTGAGGTTCGCGGCGACGCTGTTCGACGTCCCTCCCGGCCGGGATGACGACCTCTGGCTCCGGGTGCTGGCCGTGCAGCTCCCGGGGGATCTCGATCGACTTCCGGCGGAGCCTGGCCAGCCCGGAGCGAAACCCGGTGTCGACCGGTTCCTGACCGGTTGCCGGGCGCGCCTGGTGGTGGCGCGGGGCCACCACCTGGCCGGGCGGCGCGACGCCGCGGTCCGGCTGGCCCGGGAAACGGCCGCCCGCTACCCCGACCTGATGGAGCCGTACGCCCTGCTGCTGGAGCTGGGGGAGCCGGTGCCGACCATGCCGCGGGTGGTCATCGCCGAGGCCGACGGGGCGCCGATGGTGTTCGTGCCCGGCGGCGCCTTCTGGATGGGGGCCGTCGACGGCGATGCCGATGCCAAGGACGAGGAGAAGCCCCGCCACCGGGTCCGGGTGTCACCGTTCTTTCTGGACCAGTACCCGGTGACCGTGGGCCGGTTCCGCAGGTTCGACGCCTGGATCGGGAGGACCGGCGACCACACCCGCTGCCCCCAGCGGTCCGACTGCCGGTTCGTCCGGCCGTGGCCGACGCACACCTCCCGCGACAGCGATGCGCTGGGGCTGTTCGACACGGTGGTGGACCAGGCGCAGCGGCGGGGGTCGCAGCTGCTCGGCCGGGACCGGTTTCCCGAGGCTGGCCCGGACGACGTGCCCATGACCGGAGTGTCGTGGTGCGATGCCATGGCCTACGCTGCCTGGGCCGGCCGGCAGCTGCCGACGGAGGCGCAGTGGGAGCGGGCGGCCCGTGGCGACCGGCAGTCGATCTACCCCTGGGGCAACGAGCCGCCGCCCGGACCGGCGGACCGGGCACACAAGGGGAACGGGCCCGCTCCGGTGACGGCCCACGTGAACGACCGATCGCCCCACGGCGCCTGCGCCCTCGTCGGCAGCGTCACCCAGTGGTGCCTCGACTGGTTCTCCGAGACCGGCTACGCCCACGAGCCGCCGGACGCCCTGGATCCCGAGGGTCCCGCTTCGGGCATCGAGCGCTCACGGAGAGGAGCGACCTGGGCCAGCGACGGCAGGTCGTTCCGGTGCTCCTACCGCACCAGCGGCGGCGCCTCGTCGGCACGCCTCAGGTCCTGGGGATTCCGCTGCGCCCGGCGGATCCGCCCGCTTCCGGCGCCCGGGTCGCCGGCGTCGGTCGCCGGCGATGGAAGGGCCGCAAGCCCGCCGAGCAGCCCGGGCAGGTGAGCCGGCAGGCGTCCGCGACGGCCCGGCGGATCGAGACCTCGCCCGCTTCGAGAAGCACCCACCCGAGATCGTTCACGAGTTTCTGACTCTCCGGCGCGATCCCAACCGCGCGCCGGGCTGGCCACCGGCGTCGAGCCGGTGGCCATGGAGCACGTCAGTGCCCGCTGGTCCATCCGACCACACCGGCGTTCAGACCGACCCAGCGGAACCCGCCGTTGGGGGCTCCAGCAAGGACCCGGGCCCACTCGTTGAACCCGCCAAGGACCGTGCGGTTCCCATCGACGTTGATGTCTGCCGCGACCGCTGCGGCGTTCACGGCGCCGCTCTGGTTCCAGTCGAACGCACGCGCGTTGGCGGCCGACCGGACATCCACAGCGCCGATCTTGTTGCGGATGATGTCGTAGACGTGGTTCGAGGGAGCGATCCCGATGCCGTTCGCTTCCACGAGCGAGTCCTCGTTCAGGTTCGGAAGGGCCGCCTCCGAGTAGTTCGGGGTGCCGGACGCGTCGATCCCTTTGGTCTGGAACAGGTAGCTCATCGTGGAGACGTGGTTCGGCTTTCGGTTCACGCTGTTGTTCCCGCCGTGCCAGATGTTCAGGTTGTGTCCGGTCTCGTGCATCAGCGTCCCGGCTTCCTTGGTCGCGTTGCCCAGGATCCCCGTCCACATGCAGACGACGTTGGCCGGACACTGAGCCCCGCCCGAGAGGTCACCGGCCGCGGCGAAGGTGTTCGAGGCACACCCGGTGCTGCCACCGCCCCCGGCGTTGTGCGAGCTTCCCATGAACTGGTAGACGAACAGGTGGCGCCGGCTCGGAGCGAACCACCCGGCATCGGACCAGTACGAGAAGATGTTGTCCTTGGGGTCGTGGGCCACCTGGGACAGCGGACATCCCGTCGAGTCGAACGGGAGGCGCCACGGTCCGACCTGTCCGCCGCGGCTGGCCCGAGAACCGAGCTGTCCCTGGTCCACGTGGAGCGTGATCCCGTGGCTCGCGAACGCGTCGACGAACCGCTGGACCGAGGCGGCCTGCGGCGCCAGGCTGCCGCCGTCGGATCGCGCCATGTAGTCGATCTCGAGGAACAGGTCTTTCCGGATGATCGAGGCGTTGTAGGCGGGCAGGTCCTCGTCACCGTAGGGTGTGAGCAGGCCGAAGATCTCCCAGTCGTCGGAAAGTCCATCGCCGTCCGTGTCGGGGAGGTTTGCGTCGCTCGTGAGCCAGGCTTCGAGGGCGTTGGACACGTTGTCGCCGTCGGCGTCTCCTCTCGACATCGGGTTGATGATGAACCGCACCTGGTCCCGCGCCACCGGCGGGACCTGACTGAACTTCGTGATCACGATCTGACCCGCGTTCACCGAGTTGGTCATCTGCAACTTGGAGCACAGATTGCAGCCCCCGTCGTCGTTGCGCTGCAAGAACCGACCGTCGGGGGCGAAAGCGTAGAGTTCCGTGTCGGTGCCGTTGTGGCCGGCGGAATCGTAGTGAGCGGTCTGGAAGCGATCTCCCGCGTCCCAGCCCGTGGTCACGACGACTCCGCCGAATCGCGTGGCATTCACCACCACGGCCCCGTCGACGACCACGTCGCAGGTGCCGCCCGTCCCGTTGAAGTACGCCCGGACCAGGATGTAGTACCTGGCCTCCGCGGGGACCGCGACATCGATTCTCGAGGAGAGGGCGCCGAAGCGGGCGCTGTCCACGAGCCTGTCATCATTGCGGGCGACCTGAGCTCCGTCGCGGATCAGATACAGGACCGTGTCCCCTCCGGCCGACAGGTTCCTGGTCTCGATCGTGTGATTGCCCGCCGCCAGTTGCCTGCTCATCCAGGTGACGGGGGTCGGTTGAACAGCCCGTGTGAGCGATGGGTCCACAGGCCCTGCCATCGTCAAGGACACCGTCAGAGCCCCCATCATCAGGATCCCCACCATCGGTCTCGGCCTCATCGGAAACCTCCCGCTTCGTTCGAGCGCACCGCGCTCGGCTCGCACAGTCTGTGTACGTTTGCTCCTCGGTCAGTACGCGACGGGACCGGAGCAGGAACCTCCGACTGGGTCGCCGCACCGCTGCTGACGGGGGCTGGCACCACTCCTCACCCCTTTCGGCCACGCCGAATCGGTGGCTCCGGTCGGGCATGCGATCGGATTGCCACCCGGACACCTCGCCGGGCGGATCGGGTGTCTCTATTCGGTGCGGCGGTCCAGCCGATCCGCGATTCTCCACTTATACCCCGATCGACATAATCGCGCAAGGTCGTCGGTCGCAGCGATCACAGCGTGTCGCTCCCGGGCCGGGCGAGCCTCAGGCCGCCGAACAGATTCTTTGATTCTCCGCTCGAGAGGTGCGATCATCCGAGGGATTCCGGGCCGGCGAATCCCGAAGCCGGGCATCCGGGCGCAGGGCCCGTGGACTGACGCTTCGAACGCCCTCTGTCACAGGGCCGCTCGTCCCAGAAGCCTGGCGGAGTCTTGCCTCGACAGGCTCCCGGGTGCTGGGTCATGGCGTCCGGGCGACGGTGTGTGAGAATGAGCGCTCCCGAAGAACTGCTGGACATACGGCGACTGTATCGGCTCCCCTGGTCGAAGAACGACAATCCGAACGGCTGGATCGAGATCACGACTCACTGCAACATGAGTTGCCCGGGGTGCTACCGCGGGTGCGATCGCAAGGACGGCTCGGAGAGACATCTTTCCATGGCGGAGATCGAAGTGGATCTCCAGCGCCTGATCGAGGTCAGAAACTGCCAGACCATCACCATCAGCGGAGGAGAGCCGCTGATGCATCCGCGGGTCCTCGAGGTCGTCGAGCTCGTCAGGCGCAAGGGCTTGAGCTCTCTCCTCTTGACCAACGGCAAGCTCCTGACCAGAGATCTGCTCACGGCTCTCAAGCATGCCGGCTTGACCGGGATCATCATCAGGGTGGACTCGCTCCGCGAGGGAGTCCGGCAGAGCGAGAGCGACCTCGACGAACTGCGGCAGGAGCACGCCGATCTCGTGCGCTCCGTCGGGGGGCTGTTCCTGGGTTTCACCTGCGTCATCGACAAGACGAGCGTCGCCCAGATCCCCGGCGTCATCCGGTGGCAGCAGAGTCACGGGCGCGATGTGGACTTCTTGCTGCTCATCCTGATGAGGGACCCCCACGTCCTCAGGGAGAAGGCCGCCAGTCCGGATCAGAGAGGCTGGGTCCAGCTGGACGAGCTCTGCGGGGAGATCAAGGCCAGGATCGGGGATCTCACGTACACCGCCTACCTGGGGTGCCAGGCCGATGACGCCCAGATCAAGTGGCTCTACTCCATCTGGTTCTCTCTCGACGAGCGCGTGCTGGGCTACGTGGACGAGCGGTTTCTCGAGCTGGTGCAGGTGTTCAATCACCTCGTGGAGGGAAGGTACGCCTTCATCTCGAAGAAGAGCGACTACTTCGTGTCGCTGCCCATGCTGCTGCTGCTGGGCCTCGTCAACAAGAGCATGAGGGCGATCTGCAGGCGTTTCCTGGCGGCGGTCCTTCGCCGACCATCGCTGCTTTTCACCAGGGCCAAGATGCAGATTCTCAACATCGTCAACCCGCCCAAGCTGATCGACGGCAAGCGAGACTTCTGCGACGCCTGCCCCGACGCCGTGCTGTATCGCGGCGAGCTTCACCCCTCGTGCGCCCTGGATGAGATCAGAGAGCGGATGGGGCGCACGGACCCGACGGCGTGAGAGACCCGTCGACCGGCCGGGCTGCCGGCGAGAGCCCGCTCCTACCGCCGGGACAACCGGCCCTCGATGTGCCGGACCGCGGCGAGCGGAGCCCCGATCTCCCTCCGGAGCTCCGGATCGGCCGGAAGGTCGCGGTAGAACCGCTGGATCCGCTCCAGAGCCTCCGCCTCGCGCCCCTTGCACTTGAGGTAGCTCGAGAACAGGAGGCCGTTCATCTCCGACCACACCCGGAACGTGTCGAGGTTGTCCCTGGTTCGAACGGCGAGGTTCAGACGGCCACGAATCGTGTTCAGAGCGGCTTCCATCTCTCCAAGACTGGCCGCCGGCTGGTTCCTCAGGGTCCAGAGGGCGGCCTTGACGTGACGGCCGATGGTGGTGCCGGAGAAGCACGGGCCCAGCCGGCCGAACTCCCCGTCGAGCTCCGCGGCGGTACGGATGTCCAGCACGAACGCCGCCTCGACGATCTGCCCGACCCCTCTGCCGACACGGACCTCCTCGGCGGGCTCGAGAACGCGACCCAGGATCGCCCACGCGCACGCCGTGCCATCGACCAGCAGCCTGTCGGTCTGCTTTCGCAGCTCGAGGTAGACCGGGTCCGTTGCCTTGGTGGCTCTGAGGAAGGCCCTGTTCTTGGCCGGCCCGCTGGACGTGACGCCGCGGGCGTAGCCGAGGAGCATGTCCGCATCGCTCTTCTGCCTCACGGAGTCATGGATGATCCACTCGTTGAAGCCCTCCGAGAGGTGCTTCGTCTTGCCGGTCACGTCCCCGGCCCGGGCGCAGAGATCGGACCAGGCACGGGAGACCATCGCCGGATCGAGTCGGGCGGAGGTGGAGGCGTCGCGATGCGGCGCGGCTGCCCTGACGCACTCCCACGCGATGTCCAGGGCGCGCGCTCGATCCGACTCCTCGCGGCTGGCGGAGAGCCTCCCGAACTGCTCGCTCCTCGGCTCGAGCCACCGGCTGAACCCGGCCGTCCGGTCCGACTCGGTCGGCGCCGGGTCCGGGCTGCTTGCGGAGACGGCGGCTGACGGTCGCACCACCCGAGCGTTCCTGGATGATCGGCCGCACACCAGAGCGCCGAACAGGACGATCGCCACCACGGCCGCCGCGGCGCGACGACGGTCCACCCGGCGCGCGAAGCTCACCAGGATCCCACCGGCAGAGGATGCGACTCGCCGGGCGGCAGGCCCGCCTGTGCTCTTCCGGGCGCCGTCGACCCCGAACTTCCGCATCGTCGAGCCGTACTGGAGCGCCGTGGGTCTTGCGGCAGGGTCCCTGGCCAGCGCGGCTGCCTGCACCTTCAGGAGCCACGAAGGCGGGCTCTCCATGACCCGTTCGAGAGTCGGGGCCGGGCCCTTCGCGATCCTCCCGGCGAGCTCGACGAGCGACTGAGCGTCGCACCACGCCTTGCCCACGAGCAGCTCGTGCACGCACAGGGCCAGCGCATACACGTCCTGGGCCGGTGACGACGCGGCTCCCTCGAGAAGCTCCGGGGCCAGGTACTGGGGGGTGCCCAGCAGGTGCCCCTCCTCCGTCAGCAGCGTCGAGGCCGGCGCCTTCGCCAGACCGAAGTCCATCAGGGTGAGGTGACCGGACGCGTCGAGCATGAAGTTCTGCAGCTTGATGTCGCGGTGGGACAGCCCGGCCTCGTGAACGCAGACGAGGGCGTCCGAGGCCTGCACCGCGATGTCGACGACCCGGGCCAGGGGAAGGGGTCCGTGCTGGTCTCTGACCTGGCGAAGATTGAACCCCTCGATGATCTCCATCGAGTAGTACCATCGTCCCTCCGATCGCCCGCACTCGAACACCCGGACGATGTTGGGATGGGAGAGCTGGGAGACGAGCTTCACCTCGCGCTGGAACCGCTGATTGCTCTCCCGGTCCGTCAGCGCGTCTCTTGTATCTGGGCATCGCCTACCCGCTCTCCGGTGCGGGACATGGTCGCCACGAGTCGACCCGGCACGCGTGCTCCCACTCCGCTTCCGCGGGGAGCCGGCACCTTTGCTTCTCCATCGGACGACCAAGGAGCCTCAAGGCGGACCCTCGTCGGGGAAAGCGTCTTGCAGGGCCCTTTCCAGGTTGGCGCTCCGGTTCCTCTCCGCCGCGGCCCGCACCCGGTCGCGGACCCTCGGATCGAACCTCCGCGGCGAGAGCGCCGCGACCGCCGCGGCTGCATCGGCCGGCGTCCCTCCGGCCACGATCTCGAGCAGAGCCTCCAGTGCTCGATCGCTCCTGTGGAGCCCCAGCCCTCTCACGGCGAACGCCCGTCGCGAGGCCAGCGGCGTGTCGTTCAGATACGCGATGAGCAGGGTCGCCGCCTCGTCGAGCCCCGACTGGCCGAGGGCGATGGCGGCCAGCTCCCGGGCGGAGTCGTCGGGGCCCGAGAGCAGCGCGCCGGCACGTGGAAGACCCCAGTCAGGAGCCAGCGAGAGGATCCCGGACAGGACGGCGGTGGCCACGACCGGATCCTCGTCGGCCCTTCGGAACACGGCCAGCAGGAGACCGGCGCCGGAGCGATCGCCGCAGTGCGTCAACGCCTCCGCCGCGGCCTGGCGCACCGGCGGGGAGTCGTCCGAGAGAAGCTCTCCGGCCACCAGCAGCAGGTCCGGATACCCCAGGTTCGCCAGGGCGAGGACGCCCCGCGCTCTCAGCGCCGTGGCCGTGTCGACCGGGGCGCCCCACGACGGCTCCAGCTGCACGTGACGCGAGGCGGCCAGGAACAGGTCCGGGTCCCCCTGGTCGAGCACCT
>JACQZM010000049.1 GCA_016213885.1 Candidatus Rifleibacteriota bacterium
CGCGGGGAGGGCCGCCGTCCCGATCGTCCTGCCGTGGTTGAAAGACCCGCAGGTCCGGGCGGACGTGTGCTGGATCCTCGGTGAGATCAAGGACTCGTCGTCGGTGGAGCCGATCGTGGGCCACCTGGGACAGGCCGGCGCCCCGCCCGGCGGCATGGACCTGGACAGCCAGGCCCGGGCGGGCTTCCTCGACGGTCCGGTCACGGAGTCGCTGATCAAGTTCGGCGACCGGTCGGTGCGGCACCTGCGGCCTCTCTTGAACCACCGGGAGTGGTCGATCAGAGCCCATGCGGCCTACATCCTCGCCAGGCTGGGGGACGGGACGTCGGCTCCCGCGATCAGGGCGCTCCTGGAGGATGGAAACCCGGACGTCATCGTCTGCGCCATGGAGGCGGTGGGGCTGCTGCAAGACACGGACGCGATACCGGTCCTGGCGGCCTACCTGAGGTCGGAGAACATGCGCCTGGTGAACTGCGCGCTCCAGACCATGGTCGTCCTGGGATCCGCCGCGTCGCTGCCAGCCCTCGAGGAGGCGACGGCCCAGCAGAAAGACCTGCAGCGGAGGCGGCTCCTGACGAACGCCGTGAACCGGCTCAAGGGGGTCATCTCCCAGCACAGCGCGAGCGTCGCGCCCGAACCGGCCAGGAGCAAGGGGCTCCTGCGAAGGGGGTGACGGTGATCTTCTCACAGCAGCAGGCCCACCAGATGGTGCAGACCATCGGCGGGGTCACCCGCCTGTTGATGGGCATCTCCCTGGATGGAGCCGGCCGCCTGACGCCGGAGCGCCTCGCCGACCTGAAGAACCTCTCCAGGGCCCTCTCGAAGGTGCGTCTCCGGCGCCTCTCGAACCGGCTCAACGAGCTGGCGCGACGGGTCGGCTCCCGGGAGAAGACGGGCTCCGAGGCCGGGCGGGATGTGGCGGTCCTCCTGACCGACCTCGTCCAGACCGCGAAGTTCATCAAGACCCATCTGAAGGGAGCCTCCTCCCGGTCCGAGGTCCTGGGGGAGATCTTCGAGTGCCGGTGGAACGAGCGGGACCTCCAGGTGATCACGGACCGGGTGCTGGCCGAGATGGCGATCACCACGGAGCCGCTCGAGAGGACCTCCCGTCTGGACAGCCGGTACCTGATGGACACCCGGTCCGGTGAGGTCCTGGTGGCCAGGACCGTCCACGAGAACCCCCAGTCGGAGGACGTGCTTTTGCCCAAGGCCAAGACCGGGCTGATCCATCTGCTCAAGGGGAGGGTCTTTCCCGGCTTTCCCCCCAGGGAGGTCCGGCTGGAAGACTGCGCCGAAGTGGACGAGCCGATGGACCAGCGGAGCCTGAACGCTCTGCTGGAGCTGGCCCACGAATCGGTGGCGCGCCTGACGGTGCACTGCGCCCAGCTGTGGCGGAACTTCTTCGCCCCGCCGGCGACGTTCGAGCTGGTCCGGACCCACGCTCTCATGGCGGTCAGAACCGACATCTACGTCATGGACCCGACCGGAGAGCTGCTCAGGATCGACCGGGCCGGCTCTCCCCAGGGCGTGCGATGCGTACGACTCGCCGAGAGGGCCCGCCTGGCCGCCATCTTCGGCCGGGTGTGCCGGGACCCCGATGGCCGGCTGACCATGGCTCCGCTGGCTGTCCTGGCGCTCTTGAAAGGGCTCGAACTGATCAGACTCTGACATCGATCCGGTCCCAGGAGACACGCATGCAGGACAAGGACACCAAGCGGACCAGCCTGTACAGGATCCCCGTCGGCGACCGGGACCAGGTCCAGCTGGACGAGAGCTCGATCGTGAAGACCCAGCGGGTCTTCGTCAACAGGAACCTGAAGATGCGGAACGTCCGCGTCATCGGTTTCGACCTGGATCACACGCTGGCGGTCTACAACAAGATCCCCATCGAGGCGCTGGCGTTCGACGAGACCAAGAAGAAGCTGGTGGGCGACAAGCGTTACCCCAGGGACCTGCTCCGGCTGAACTACGATCCCGAGTTCGGGATCCGCGGGCTGGTGGTGGACAAGATCCGGGGGAACACCATCAAGATGGACAAGCACAAGTACGTGGTGACGGTCTATCACGGAAGACGCCCCATGTCCCGGTCCGACCGGAAGGTCACCTATGTCAACAAGCGGTTGACCCTGTACGACCGGGAATACCGGCCCATCGACACCCTGTTCTCCCTGCCGGCCCCGTACCAGCAGATCTTCGACGACATCCGGGAGTGCATCGACGAGGCCCACCGGGACGGTTCCATCAAGAGCCGGGTGCAGGCGTGTCTCTCCAAGTACTTCTTGAAGGACCCGAAGCTGCCTCTGACGCTGGACAAGTTCATCAAGGGCGGAAAGAAGCTGTTCTTGCTCACGAACTCGGGGTGGGAGTACACCGACAAGGTCCTGGGGTACCTGCTCAACGGCGAGCTCGCGGACTACCCCGACTGGAAGGACTACTTCGACCTGGTGGTGATCGACGCCGGCAAGCCCGGGTACTTCGCCGCGGGAAGCGCCCTGGAGGCCGTGGAGGGCAACGGCGGCGACGAGGGCAACCATCGCCGCCGTATCTACCGCAGAGGCAACGCCAAGCAGACCGAGGAGCTGCTGGGGGCCTGCGGCGAGGAGATCCTCTACTTCGGAGACCACACCCACGCCGACATCCTGAAGTCCAAGAAGACCTCGGGATGGCGCACCGCCATGATCATCGAGGAGCTGGAGCGGGAGATCGTCTCCGCGGAGAAGGTCAGACGCCTCTCGGAGGAGCTGGAGCGTCTGTACGAGGCGATCTCCGACCTCAGGCTCCAGTCGAACCTGCTGGCGGAGAAGGTGGCGCTCCTGAAGGACACCAAGAGTCAGGACTACAACTCCCTCACGACGCTGGAGCTCGCCCGGATCGACAAGGAGATCGAGAGCTACCTGCGGCGGGGCATCAGGGTGGAGCAGAAGATCACCGACCAGCTCACCAGGACCAAGGAGCTGGAAGCGGAGATCGAGAAGGCGTTCAACCCGTACTGGGGCCAGCTGTGCAAGGCCGGCCGGGAGAACAGCCGCTTCGGCGATCAGGTCGAGGACTTCGCCTGCGTGTACGCGAGCCGGGTCTCCAACTTCCTGCACTACCCGGTGAACAAGTACTACCAGACGAGACGCGAGCTCATGCCTCACGAGACCTGAGCCTCGTCGTCGAGGGCGCCGGAACGGGTGGGGCGAGGAGCGTGATGGACGGACCGGAGAGCGCGGGGGACGAGGCGGGTCGCGGCCCGGTCGGGCGGCCCGGGGCGAGCGACCGGCCGACGGCTCGTCCGACCTGGCTCGAGGAGGGCTTCCCGCCGCTCTACTTCGAGAGGTACCGCCGGTATCTCGGCCCGGCCATGCGGCGGGACGGGCCCGGACCGAGCCCGTTCAACCCGCTCGTCCTGCTGGGCCCGCTGGTCCTGATCATCGTGATCGTGCTGCTGCTGTGGAAGGTCGATCTGTTCCGGTTCGTGGCGATCATGCAGGAGCTGAGGGACAGGGTCTAGCGCCAATACCCCTGAACTAGCGAGAGGGTGGCTGCCGGCAAGGCTATCATTGGACGTGGGGCTGCGCCCCACACCCCCACCTCGAGGCCAGCGGAGCCGGCC
>JACQZM010000585.1 GCA_016213885.1 Candidatus Rifleibacteriota bacterium
GACGGGGCCAGTCCAGCGGGTGCGGATCACTGCTGTCACAGTTGAAGGGGGCGCTTGCATGCCTGCATCTTGGAAGGTAGACCTCCCATATGCAGGAATACGTCGCTCGAAGGCTCGAGACGCGGATCAGGGAGGCTCTGCGTACCTTCCCTGCGGTGGGGCTCATCGGCGCCCGCCAGTGCGGCAAGTCCACTCTGGCGCGCAGGATAGTGGACTCGACTCCCGGCGCCGTGTACCTGGACCTCGAGCTCGACTCCGATGCTCGCAAGCTCTCCGATGCGGAGGCCTTCTTCAACGTCGATCCCCGGCGACTCATCTGCCTCGACGAGATCCAGCGCGCGCCGGAACTGTTCCGCGTTCTCCGTGGCACGATCGATCGTCGGGGCACGAACGGTCAGTTCCTGATCCTCGGCTCTGCTTCTCCTGAGCTCTTGAGACAGACGTCGGAGTCCTTGGCTGGGAGGCTCGAGTACCTGGAGCTCACGCCCTTCGTCGTCCCGGAGGTCATGACCGGGCGCCCGACTCGTGGCGAAGGCTGTGGCTGACCGGGGGCTATCCGCGGAGCTACTTGGCCGCCACGGTAGAGGACAGCCTGCGTTGGAGAGTCGCATACACCCGGGCGTTCGTCGAGCGGGACGTTCCCCACCTGAGCCCCCGGGTGGCGGCTCCCACGATCAAGCGGCTCTGGTCCATGTGCGCGCACCTTCATGGCCAGCTCCTCAACCTCTCCTTGCTCGGGCAAGCTCTGGGCGTGAGTCACCACACTGCGAGGTCGTATCTCGAGCTTCTCGAGCGCACGTTCATGATCAGGTTGCTGCCTCCGTTGCGGGCTAAGGTGAAGAAGAGGCTCACCAAGGCGCCCCGCGTGTACGTGCGGGACACAGGCATCCTCCATTCGCTCCTCGACCTCGAGACCTTCGACGACCTGCTGGGGCATCCGGTCTGTGGGGCATCGTTCGAGGGCTTTGTCGTGGAGAACCTGCTCGCCTTGGCGTCACGCTGGAAGGCGTCGTTCTACCGCACTCAGGACGGGGCCGAGATCGATCTCGTCCTCGAACGCGGGCGCCGGCGTGTTGCTGTGGAGTGCAAGGCATCCAGCGCCCCGTCGCTGACGCGAGGCACCAGGACGGCTCTGGCGGATCTGGACGCGACCGAGGCGTACGTGGTGGCGCCGATCGATGCGCCATTTCCGCTGGGTCAGAGAGTGACGGCCGTGTCGCCATCGATGCTGCTCGATCTGCTGGAGCCGGGTGAAGCCTGACGGAGTGCCCCCCCCAAGGCCCTCGGTGCTGCTCGCTTTGACGGCCCGCTGGCTCCATAGTACCCCCTGCAGAGCGAGGAAGCTCGCCGCTGATTCACGGCACGGTTCAGGCTGATCCCGCGCTGGGTCGCCCGACGCGAGATGCGCCGGGCCACCTCGCGGGGGATGTTCCTCAAAGTGATGGCGTTCACGGACGCCCTCCCCTGGTGTGCATCACATCGTGCATCTTCATGCATCATTACTGATGCATCTGTTCCCCGAGTCAAGAGCCGGGGCGTCCTTCCCTTCAAGGTGGTCCGTCATGGGTCCTCTCGATCGCCGTCGTGGCCGCTCCGGTCACGGTGCGCGTTCCCGGGAAGCTCCAGGCCGGCGACGAAATCGAGAACTCGCACCGAGTCGGGACCCCGGTCCACGATGTCGCCGAGAGCGATGATCTCGTCGCTCTCCGCGAGACCTGCCTCGTCCAGCAGGTCCTGGAGCTCCCGGAAGCAGCCGTGGATGTCGCCGATCAGGAGCCTCTTCGGTTGTCGGGCACAGGTTGGTTGCATGACGACGTCCACCGGTGACCGAGAGTATCGCCACCACCACACCGGCGGTGCAAGGGCCCGGTTCCCCGGCGGTGCCGCCCGGGCCGCTCGAGGCGGACCGCGGCCGAGCTCCCGGCGGGGGAGGACGCTCGAGGTGAGGATGTCGCCCCAACACGAGAGAGGCCCCAGACTTTGGTCTGAAGCCTCTCTGTGGGTAGCTCACCGGAACCGGAACCAGTCTTGCGGCGATGGACCTGATCGGAGGAGGTTGAGCAACACCAGGGCGGCCCTCCGGGTCCGCAGGGGGCGGCACTGGAAGCACCCACCGAGGTCATCGGAAGAGATCGCAAGCTGGGCCCCTGCCGCCTGAAACCCGACCGGCCGGGCGCCTTGGCGCACCTCGAAGAGGTCAAGACTCGCCCTGACACCACCTTTCAGGCCCCAGGACCACCGTCCGAGAGCCTCGGGACGAACCGGAACCTGAATCGACTCCCACCTGAACCCTCCGAGCAAGGGGAGTCGCGCTGTCCGGTGGTATCCTGACGCGCTCCCGCGGCCCACGCCAGAGGTCGGGCGGTCGCCTCACTTTCCCAGCACGCCCACTCCGAGACTCGCGGCGGCCCGTCGCAGGTCGTCGTCGAGGGACGCGAGAGGCACGTGCCTGCGGAGAGCGAGGTCCAGGTAGGCGGCGTCGTAGCTGCTCAAAGCATGACTGCGGCACAGTGGAAGGATGTGATCGAACGTCCTGGAACCGGACTCGCTGTCCACCTGGATGTCCAGCACGGACAGCAACCTCACGAACTGGGTCGAATCCGCGGCCGAGATCCGTCTTCGCTTCTCTGCCATGGCCAAGACGTTGGCAACCTCCAGGAACCAGTGTGCGGGGACGAGCGCAGCTTCCGTGGCCAACCGATCCAGGATCCTGCCGGTCTCGTGGGTGCCCTCATCCGCGAAACACCACGCCATCGTGATCGAGCAGTCGACGATCAGCGTCGGCTTCATCTCCTCCCCTCCAACTTCAGCTCGTCGACCGAGAGGCCGGTCAGCCGGTTGCGTGCGGCCAGCTGTCGGATCATGAGAATCGCCTCCTGCCGATTGCTGGCCGGCGGAGTCGGGCGAGCGGGGACCAGCCGTGCCACGGGAGAGCCGTGCCGGGTGATCGTGATCTCTTCCCCACGAGCAACCCGTTCGAGGAGCTCGGAGAAGTGTGTCTTGGCGTCGTACGCCCCCACGGTGTTCGCTCCGGAGGACTTCATCGACCCCTCCCGGTGCTTTGTCAGACCAGTCTCAGACTAGTCTAGCACGACCCAGCGGCCGTGGCCAGGGCTTCCGGGTGGCCCATATCGTCCAGCGCTCGAGCGTGCCAACCGCCGGAAACCATGACCCAGCCGCGGAAGATGGGGGGCTCTCGCCAGACGGACTGCTTCACCCACTGGTTGAAACCTGCCGCTGGTTCGGCTCCTGGCGCCGGCGGGCGGGGTGCTCGACCAGCC
>JACQZM010000586.1 GCA_016213885.1 Candidatus Rifleibacteriota bacterium
AGCAGCTCGAGCACCTCGAACCGCTCCGCCAGCGACCGCGGCACTTCCGGCGGCGCTTCCGGAGCGTCGGGCGTCCCGTCCGGGGCGGTCGGTCTCGGAGACGCCGGAAGCTCCACGAACGAGGGTGGAATGGTGAGGGAGCACCGCGGGCACTCGATGGCGTGCGCCGGGATCGGAGCGCCGCACACGCCGCAGACGCGGTGCGTCATGGTATCGTCGTCGCGACCAGCCTTGCCTGGTCCCGGGCTCGTATCCGACATCTACCCACCCCGACCCGGCGCCTCGCCGGGTGCGAATCGCGCCCGCGAGCGCGACCTCCTACCGGATCCCTTCCTCGTTCTCTCGCCCGCGCGCGAGTCGATCCTTGCGACCATTGTATCATCTCCGGGCTTCCGGGCGACCACCTCCGGAGCCGGTCGCACCGGAGCGGTACCCTCGTGGAGCGCCAGAGCGAGGATCTGGCCGTGACCTTCGCCGAGGTGTAGCTCGATCTCCCTGGCCATCGAGTCGGGCCTCTCCTCAGGTCGTGTCCAGGCCGCTCGTGGACTCCAGGTGGATCGGCACGATGATCGGCGACCAGTTCTCCGTATCGCCGGATCGACGGTTCCCGGGTAGGATCGTGGACCGGGGCCCGGTGTGCCAGGAAGGAACGCCGGAACGGCCTGGCCCGTCAGGGTCGCGCGGCCGTTCGCCGGGTTTCCACATGAGAATGAACAGGGAGAGGCTCGGTCCCTACCACATCCTGGAGCTGATCGGCGAAGGAGCCATGGGCACCGTGTTTCGCGCCGAGCACCAGGTTCTGGGCAGGGAGGTCGCGCTCAAGGTGCTCCACCCCCGGCAGACAGGGCACACGGAGGACGCCGGCCGCTTCAGGCGGGAGATGAAGATCGCCTGCGGGCTGAACCACCCGAACCTCGTCCGCTGCTACGACGGCGGCACCATCGACGGCGTCGACTACCTCGCCATGGAGCTCCTCTCCGGAGAGACGCTGGACCGCTGCCTGGCCCGCGAGCGATCGCTTCCCTGGAGGCGCTGTGCCCGGATCGCCCAGGGCATCGCCGATGCGCTGGCCTATCTCCACGGGCAGCGGATCCTCCACAGGGACCTCAAGCCTTCGAATGTCCAGCTCGGACCGGACGGAACGGTCCGGGTGCTCGATCTCGGTCTGGCGTTCCGGGCCGATTCCACCAGGATCACCGAGGACGGGGACTTCGTCGGCACGATCCTGTTCGCGGCTCCGGAGGTCGTCCAGGGAGGCGGCGCGACGTCTGGATCGGACCTCTGGTCTCTGGGCTGCGTGCTGTTCCAGATGCTGACCGGCGCACACCCCTTCCCGGCATCGTCGATCCAGCAGGCCGTCCAGCAGATCCTCGAGGCTCCGGTGATGCTGCCGGTGTCGCTCGAGCGGGAGCTCCCCGGCCCTCTGTGCGGGCTCGTGCGCGATCTGCTGGTACGAGACGCCACCCACCGTCTCGATTCGGCCGAGCGCGTACGCCATCGTCTCGGATCGCTCCTCTCGGAGGCGCGGTCCGGGCCCGCAGGTGCGGGCTCGCCACGCACCTCCCGGCCCCCACACGGGTGGCCGCCACCCCCTTGCCGGCCGGAACCCGTTTCACCATCCGCGACCCCGCGGCGGATCGCATCCGGCCCGCGACCAGAACCTGCCCTGGGCAGGGTGGACGTGTTGGCGGCGTCGCCACGTCCGCACGCGCGATCGACGGCGTTCCTGGTCGCCGTGGCGATCGCCCTGGTGGTCTGGGCCATCGGGCCTCGGATCGGCAGGCCGCGTCAGGGCCTCGTCATCAGCGGCTCCACGACGATCTCGACGGCTTCCCCCGGGCCGGCGCCGGCCCGGCTCCCCGGCGCATTGAACCCCCGGGTCTCGCCGGGTATGCTCTCACCGTGAGCCGGTGGCGAGAGCCGGCTGGCCGTGGACATGGAAAACGGAGTTCCGCCCGATTGTCTTTCGAGGATCAAGCCGATCCGCCTCATCGCGCGCGGGGGGTTCGGCGCGGTGTACTTCGCCCACCAGACCAGTCTGGACCGCACGGTGGCCCTGAAGGTGCTGCTGACTCGATCGACGGTGGGCGGGACCGAGGCCGAGCGGTTCATCCGCGAGGCCCGGATCGCCGCGTCCCTGAACCACCCGGCGATCGTGAGGGTCTGGGACTTCGGGGCCGAGGCCGGTACCCCGTGGATCGCCTACGAGTACGTGGATGGCCCCACCTTGAAGGAGAGGTTGATCGAGGTCGGGCACCTGCCCGCCTCGCAGGTCATAGACGTGGGCGTCCAGGTGGCGGGGGCTCTGAGCGCCTCCCACGAGGCCGGCATTCTCCATCGCGACGTCAAGCCGGGGAACATCCTCGTGGCGAGTGTCCAGCCGTGTCGGTGCAAGCTCACCGACTTCGGTCTCGCGAAGTGGATCGACGTCTACCGGACGCTCACCCGGGAGGGTGAGATGGTGGGCTCTCCACCGTACATGGCACCGGAGTACATCAAGACCGGTGCCGTGAGTGCGTCGGTGGACGTGTACGCCTTGGGGGTCACGCTGTTCGAGCTTCTCACGGGGCGAAGGCCGTTCGAGTCCACATCCCCGCTCGAGATGATCATGCTCCAGGTCGACGCCCCGGTTCCGGCTGCCTCGACGATCCGGCCCGGAATCGATCCTCGCTGGGACGGCGTGCTGAGGCACGCCCTGGAAAAGGAGCCCTCCCGGAGGCATCGTTCGGCGGCGGAGCTGGCAGCCGATCTGGAGCAACTCCGCCCGCCACCGAGGGCCGAGCCGAAGAGGCCCAGGCCGGCGGGTCCGCTCCAGGTGTTCGTGAGGCGCGACGCGGGTGGGGCCGGAGGTCATGGGGCGATCCGGCTCGCGCGGATCGCTGCCGCGGTTCTCGGGACGTGTGTACTGGTGCTCGTCACCCTGAGGCTCCTCGGGTCTGGGGGCCCTCCATCGCCGCTCGAGGTGCCGGCCCCGGCCCGGACGCCTTCCGCCACGGTGGCGGCTCGCCCTCTCGTCTGGCGACTGAAGGACGAGGCGTCGATCGTGACGCTCGAGAGCAGCGGGGGCAAGAGCACGCTATGGCACGTGCTGGAGGGGGACCTGGATGCGGCTCTCCGGGAGGCGCCGGAAGCCCCTTCGGCCCGGCAGCTGGCGGGCCAGGCCGACCAGCTCCACCGGATGCTCCTCGACGTCGTGAGGACGAACCTGCGGGCCGGGGTGGTCGGCCCCCTCTGGCTCAGGATCGCGCTGGCCGGCTCGGTCGCCGTGGACCGGATCTCGTCGACCGGGAGCGCGGCCCAAGCCAGGACTCGCACGACCGGGCTGCTCGGGTCGCTGGAGGCGGCGCTCAGGGCCGGCCGCCACGATGACGGGTGGTATCGAGCCACCGTCTCGATCCTGTGCTCGCGGGCACAGGCCCGGCAGAGGAACGACGGATCGGCCCGGCTCGCGCACGCGGGGCGGTGCCTCGACGAGGAGGCCGACCTGGACAGGCTCCCTTACCCGCAGCCGCTGGAATCGGCCGTGCTGGTGCTCAGGCTGCTCATCCTCCACGACGTGGCCTGCGAGCTGGGCCGGGCCGCCAGTCTCCTGAAAGGCGCCGCGAGAGAGGAGTGCGTCGGCAGGCTGAACCTGACCTACGGCCGGCTCCTGGACCGTGGAGCCGGTTTCTCTCGCGACAAGCTGGTCCGCGACGATTTCAGACGCTATGCCGCCTCCAACGCGTGCCATCTCATGCGCTGCTACCAGGACGTGTGGCTGGATCCGCTGGCCAGCCGGTCCTCGAAGGACCGGGCAACGCGGCAGGGGCGTGCGTTGCTCGTCGACCTCGGGCCCCTGCGTCTATGGCAGAGCCGGTCGGCGCCCGAGCGGGAAGGGTGGACCGAGATCTCCAGGCGGGCCCGGGAGATGGGCCTCGAGATCGGGTCGGCAGGGGTCCGGTAGCTGGATCGGTCCTGGAGTACTTCCCCACCATCCAGGTCAACCCGGTGTAGCAGCGGGCGGGGGAAGCCACCCGGTGGAGCGCAGGTGGGCCAGACAGACCTTCAGGAGCTCCGGTCCCGGCTCGGGGCAGACGATCCCGCCCTGCTCCAGCGCTTGGGCGGAGGAACCGTCGGCCAGCCGGTCGAGCAGCGTGGAGCCTGGCGGCGCCTGGAGGTACCGCCGGCCCGCCGGACCTGCCAGGAACTCCTGCAGCAGCCGGGACGCCTCGTCGGAGTCGTGCCGGGCCATGGCGGCCAGCCAGTCGTCGTAGGACACCCGCCGGATCCGGTACCCCTCGTCGCAGAGCCACTCGACGAGCCGGCCCAGCGGCACCGTCGATCGGTTCCTCAGGTGGTACGTCCGGCCAGCGGAGCCGGGCGAGAGGGAAAGGCGAACCATCGCCCGGCTCACGAAGTCCACAGGCGTCAGGTCCACGGCGGTCTCCACGTCCGGCGCGACCCCCAGCAGAATCCAGCTCCGGATGAGCCGCGTCAAGAGGTCGCTCCGGTTGGCCACGCCGGTCCGGCTGTGCGCCAAGATCAACCCGGGCCTGAACACCGTCACGGCGAGCCCCCGCTCCCCGGCCTGGCGTACCAGTCGCTCCGCCGCCCACTTGCTGGCTGTGTAGCCGAGGTCGTGCTCCGCGGGATCCGAGGGGAAGTCATTCTCGTTCGCCGGCGGTCCCGAGCCGGCTCGGCCCGGGGCGAAGATCGCCAGCGAGGACACGTGGTGAAACGACCGGACGCGACCGGTTGACCCACCAGGAGGTGCGAGCCCAGGAACCCTGTGGCCCCGGTGAGAAGAATCTCGGCGGGCTCCTGCGCCGGCCCGGGCACCCGGCGGAAGGTCACGTCGTCGGCGAGCCTGGCGTCCATCTCGACCTCTTGGCCCGTGAGTCCGTCGCCGGCGACGGCCCCGGGGGCCAGGGGCCGGCGGTCCGTCCGGTCGAAGGCGCCCAGGATCTGGTCCGTGAGCCTCCAGAGCGACGGGCCCTCAAGCAGGGACAGCGGCGGCAGGTCCAGGCCATGGTCGATCGTCAGGCGCGTCCTCAGCTCCACGGCGGAGAGGGAATCCAGGCCCAGGTCGCCCAGGGGCCGGGCCGGGTCGATCCGGTCCGCTGGAAGGTCCAGCAGCCGTCCCACACCCGACGCCAGCTCGCGGAGCAGGAGACAACGGCGCTCCGGCCCGGCAGCCTCCTCGAGGAGATCGCGCAGCTCCGTGTCCCTGGCGCTTCTCCCGAGCGCGGGACCGGTCAGCACCTGGTCGAAGAGGCGGTCGCCCCGGATTCCGCGGACCAGGAGCGACAGCGCCTCCGGATCGACCGGCAGCACCGCCAGGTGAACCGGGTCGCGGGCCAGCACCTGTCCCAGCGCTTCCAGGCCACGCTCCGTGGGGATCCCGAGGAACCCGGCACAGATCGGACGGTCCCCGGCGGCTCACCAGGATCAGATGCCGGGCTCCCCGGCGCGCCAGCCAGAGCGCCACCTCGAGACCGATGCCGGTCAGG
>JACQZM010000050.1:0-701 GCA_016213885.1 Candidatus Rifleibacteriota bacterium
CCGAAGCTGGCGCCCACGACCACGCGGGTGGCGATCAGCGCCGAGCGCCAGGGCGCCAGGGCGGGGCGCCAGACTGCCAGGGCCAGGGCGGGTGCGCCGAGGTAGAACAGCGTCGCGGCGACCGATCCGACCGAACGGGCGAACCCGCGCGAGAACCTCCAGTCCCTGGGGGGGCACCGGAGAACGGAGGCCGCGGCGGCGCACGCCACTCCCGGCCAGGCCACGACCGCCGCGATGACCGTCAGTCCGAGCAGGACCTGGGCGCCGGTGGGGTGGCCGGCGCAGTCGGGCAGTCCGATCAGGCGAGCGCTGCACCCCTGGAGCGCCACGAAGACCGCCAGCCGGATGCAGACCGTCCACAGCCAGGGAACCGTCGACGGAGAGCTCACGACGGTCCGGGCTCTCCGGTGCTGCTCAGCCCGCTCGGGACCGATGCCGATGAGAACCACGGGGAGAGGAGAGTGGATGGGCGCATGCTGACCGGGTGCAGGGTTCGGTTGGTCCTGACGTTCGTCGCCGTCTCGCTCGGCCCGACAGGAGCAACAGCCGCACTGGCAGGATTCACGGGAGACGACCCCGTCATGTTCTCGAAGCCGACCAGCATCCACGGCATCGAGTCCAGGATCCATCTGGACCGGATGCGGCTGGAGGAGGCGACCGGGACGCTCACCCGGGCGCTCCACGAAGAGCCGGACAACATC
>JACQZM010000050.1:709-18801 GCA_016213885.1 Candidatus Rifleibacteriota bacterium
AACTACATCGGGCTCTCCACCCGGGAGTTCAATGTGTACTACCGGCTGGGGCAGCTCTTCGACCACCGGAGGGAGTACCGGACCGCCCTCGGCTACTACTACAAGGCGCTCCAGCTGGACCCCTACCTGCTCGCCGCATACGTGAAGATCGCCCAGGTGAGGATCAAGGAGGGCCTGGTCTACGATGCGGCCAAGGCGCTGACGAGGGTGCTGCAGATCAAGCCGGACTACACCCCGGCGCTGGAAGAGATGAAGATCGTCAACCGGCTGATCAAGTCGAACCTCCACAACATCTTCCGCCGCCAGAACCTGGTGATCCAGTTCTACGAGTACACGCAGCTGCCGCTGATCGAGAAGCTCTACCCCTTGATGGAAGCCCACCGGCTCAACCTGGAGGACAAGCTCGGCTATCACATCCCGACGGTGTGGGTGAAAGTGGTCCCCAAGGTGGAGCGGCACAACGGCCCTCCGGCCTTCTACGACGACGTGGAAGACTGCATCCATCTCTCGATCGCGGCCCTCCACCGGCAGGACCACGCGGTGTTCGGCCACGAGCTGACCTGGATGTACCTGACCCGGCTCACCCACAAGAACGCGCCGCGGTGGCTGATGGAGGGGCTGGCGCTGGTGGAGGCCCACCCGAGCTTCGTCGACCAGATTCCGATGCGAACCACGGAGCTCCGGTGGCTGGATCTGGACCGGAGGATCACCGCGGAGAAGAACTACCTGGATTTCGAGCGCAATCCGCCCCAGATGCAGATGGTGCTTCTGAGGTGCTACCTGCTGGTCAGGTTCCTGCTGGAGAGCTACGGGTGGCCGACGATGCGGGTTCTCCTGGACGAGTACCGGAAGGGCGAGAGCCAGTTCGAGAAGCTGACCTGGAAGGTCTTGAACATCCAGTTCGACGCGCTGGAGGCCCGCTGGAACGTGTACGCCATCACCCGCTACTACTTCGGGGCCGAGAAGGACTACAAGTTCTAGCCTCGTTCACCGGGCCACCGTGTCGCATCTTGGAGCGAGTCTCTCTCCGGGACGACCGCGAGCTTCGGTCCGATGAAGGATGGGGGCCCGAAACGACAGGACTGGCTCGAAACTTCCGAGCATCGACTGTAGACTGTCGACGGAGGCTCCGCCCCGACGGCGCTCGAGCCCCGCTCGACGGTTCGAGGCGGAGCCTCTCCAGGGGCACATGCGCATCATCGCAGGGGATCTCAAGGGAAGGCGGCTCCACTCGCCGGCCGGCGACCAGACGCGGCCGATCACCGACATGATCCGGGGCGCCCTGTTCAACGTGCTCGGGGCGCGGGTCCGCGGGGCGCGGTTCCTGGACCTCTTCGCCGGGAGCGGCTCCGTGGGCCTGGAGGCGGTGAGCCGCGGGGCTGGCCACGTGGTGTGGGTGGAGGCCTCCCGGACCGCGCTGCACGCTCTCAGGCAGAACGTCCGGGAGCTGGCGCCGGGGCTGCTGCCGGCGGTGTTGCCGGTGCGGGTGGAGAGCTTCCTCTCCGGGGGCGGCCCCGCCGGTCCGGGCCGATTCGACCTGGTGTTCGCCGATCCCCCGTTCAAGGACGACCCGGCCGGGTTCGTCCACCTCGTGGTCCCCTGGCTCGCCCCGGGCGGCCGGTTCTTCCTGAGGTACCACTTCAAGACAGCGGTACCGACCCCCCCGGGGCTGGTGACGGTGTTCACCCGCAAGTACGGAGACTCGCAGCTGACCGCCTACGAGGCGGAGCCGCCGGAGTCGCCGTCGTCCCCGCTGCCGCCGTGAGCGTCTCGCCGCGGCGATGCCAGGAACTGCACCTCGTCGCAGTGGGAGCGAGGGTGATCGGGTGCTGCCGTGGGCCTGCGGAAAGGTGGAAGAGGAGGGGATCCGGATCGAGGTCGCGCTCGGGGGCGCGACTCGGACCCGGCGAGGCGCCGGGTCTTGTTTACACGGCTCGTCTTGCCGTGCGACAATCGGCGAGTAGGCCACGGCGCCGACAGGCCCAAGGCCGGCGGCGGACCACGCCGCGGTCATCCACGTCGACAGCCATCGCGCCACTGGGGATCCCTGCCGTGACGACAACAACACCATCCGCAGCGCCCGCCAACGACGACCGAGCCCGGAGCTTCATCGAGAGCCACGAGACCAGGGTGCGTCCGCTCGAGAAGGCCGCCTCCCTGGCGTGGTGGAGCGCCAACGTCACGGGGAACGACGAGGACTTCAAGGCGAAGGAGGAGGCCCAGAACCAGCTCGACCTGGCGCTGTCCGACAGCGGCCGGTTCGCCGGGCTGAAGGCGATCCGGGACGCGACGGTCCGCGACCCGTTGCTGGCCCGGCAGGTCGACGTGCTCTACCTCCAGTACATGGAGAAGCAGGTGAACCCGGAGCTGCTCCGCAAGATGACCGCCCGGTCGAACGCCATCGAGCAGGCGTTCAACGTGTTCCGGGCCTCCGTGGACGGCCAGGAGCTCCCGGACAGCGCCGTGAGGAGGGTGCTCAAGCAGAGCAAGAGCTCCACGGAGCGCAAGAAGGCCTGGGAGGCCAGCAAGGAGGTCGGCGCCCGGGTCTTTCCGGATCTCGTGGCTCTGGTGAAGCTCCGCAACGAGGCGGCCAGGACCCTCGGCTTCGGCGACTATCACGTCATGCAGCTCCAGCTGGCCGAGCAGAGCCAGGTCGACGTGCTGAAGCTGTTCGACGAGATGGACGAGCTGACCCGGGCGCCGTTCGACGCCGTCAAGACCGAGATCGACGTCAGGCTGGCCAGCGACTGCGGCATCACCGTCGAGGAGCTTCGCCCGTGGCACTACCACGATCCGTTCTTCCAGGAGGCGCCGGCGCTGTTCGCCGTGGACCTCGACGCCGCGTTCTCCGGCGCCGACATCCCCGGGGCGTGCCGGACCTTCTACGCCGGCATCGGGCTGCCGATCGACGACGTGCTCCGGCGGAGCGATCTGTACGAGAAGAGCGGGAAGAGCCCCCACGCGTTCTGCACCGACATCGATCGGGAGGGGGACGTGCGGGTCCTGGCGAACATCGTGCCCAACGCGCGGTGGATGAGGACGATGCTCCACGAGCTGGAGCACGCGATCTACTCCAGCAAGTTCATTCCGCGCGAGGTTCCCTACGTGCTCAGGACCGAGTCGCACATCCTCACCACCGAGGCCATGGCCATGACGATGGAGAAGCTCTGCCGGAGCTCCGGCTGGCTGGCCCGGGCGGGCATCCGAGTCGCCGATCCGCAGGGGTTCGATCGGAGCTCGGCGCGGTTGGGCGCCCAGGAGCTCCTGATCTTCTCCCGCTGGTGCCAGGTGAAGTTGCGGTTCGAGCGGGCCATGTACGCCGACCCGGACCAGGATCTCAACACCCTCTGGTGGGATCTGGTGGAGAAGTACCAGCAGCTGAGGCGCCCGGAGCGGCGGGACGCCCCGGACTTCGCCTCGAAGATCCACATCGTGAGCGCCCCGGCCTACTACCACAACTACGCCATGGGGCAGATGTTCGCATCCCAGCTGACCCACACGATCGCCCGGCAGGTCCTGGGGACCGAACCCGGCAAGGCGCTTTTCGCCGACAACGAGGCGATCGGCGAGTTCCTCAGGAACCGCTTCTTCGCCCCCGGAAAGACCATGCGATGGAACGCGCTGATCGAGCACGTGACCGGTGAAGCGCTCAACGCCCGGGCGTTCGCCCTCGACTTCGAGATGACGTAGAGGCCCGCTGGAGCCGGGCTCTTCCACCCCCGGACCCGGCGTTGCCGGTCGCAGGGCTAAGCTTGCGACGCCGGACCGCCGATGCCACAGCAAGGGGTGTGGAAGATGCTCTTCGAAGTCCGATCCGACGGAACCATCCTGGCCGACGGTCAGCCCGTGGCCCGCACCAACAACCCGGACGAGGTCAGGAGGCATCTGGCCGGTCGCGCTGGAGCCAGAGCTGCTCCCGCAGGGCGCGATCGATCAGACCCAGCTCCTTGAGTCGGTCGACGTGTCGCAGCTTGAACCGGTCGTACGACAGCAGCCACTGTGACGGGTCGCTCCTGATCGTCTCCTCGAACCCCCGGAGGATCCGCCCGGTGAGGGAGCGCTCCTCCTCTTCCCCGGACCGGTCCGGCGGATCGATCGGCTCCTCGAAGGTCAGCCGGTAGCGCCCGTCCGGGAGTCGAAGGTTCCAGACGTGGACGAGCGGGCAGCGGTATCTCATCGCCACCCTGGCGGCGCCCCGGGGAGCCGACACGAGCAGACCGAAGAAGTCGGTGAACACGCCCGAGGCGGTCCCGTCCTGGTCCGTCACGAACCCGACGAGCTCGTTGCGTCCGAGCGCCCGGACCGCCGACTTGAGCCCCCGTCGCTGATGGAGCATGCCGACGCCGAAGCTCTGCCGCACCCGGTTCAGGTAGCGGTCCAGCGCCGGGGAGAGCTGCTCGAAGTAGAGCACGCTGAGCTTGTGGCCCCGGCTGCCGATCCAGGCCGCCGTGATCTCCCAGTTGCCCAGGTGGGCGGCCAGCAGGACGACCCCGCGGCCCTGCGACAGCGCCCGGTCTAGGTGCTCCTCGCCCGCGCAGATGACGAGCTCCGGAAGCGGCACCGCCCGCTGATCGAGGACCTTCACGATGTCCACCACGTGCTGGAGCTGATGGACCGTCGACCGGACCACGACGCACCTGACCTGGTCGGCAGGCGCCGCCGGGGAGTCGCGACCGGCGATCGCCCTCAGGTTGCGTCGAAACGTGGTCAGCGGGAGCACCCGGGCGAGCAGGGCCCCGAGCCGCTCGGCCCACCTCATCGCGGGCTCCCGGCGCACCATGGCGAGAACCGCCCGGAGCCCGATGAGCGCCGGCACCACGATCACGTCCGAGAGACGCCCGATGAGCCGGGTGATCCACGGCGGCCTGGCCCGAGGGATCTCCACGTCCCGCGGTCGATCGGCGTCGGGCTCCCGATCCGGCGGAGAGGGCAGGGACGCTCGACCGGTGATCGCCCCGGCCTGCCCTGGGGGCGGCGTCACGAGATCATCTCCAGCGCCATCCGGGCCACCCGGTCCGAGGCGCCCTTCTCGCCCATCAGAGGGATGAGCGCCAGGAGCTCCGACCGGATCCTGTCGTGCCGCGCCCGGTCCGTCAGGATCTCCCGGGCGGCCGTCGCCACGTTCTCGGCCGTGAACTGGTCCTGGATCAGTTCCGGGACGATGGGTCGGTCCGCCAGGATGTTCGGGAGCCCCACGAACTTGAACGGGATCGAGTGGAACAGCGGGGCGAACAGCGCCGTGAGCCTGGAGACCCTGTAGACGATCACCATCGGCGTGCCGAAGTAGGCGGCCTCCAGCGTGGCGGTGCCGGAGGAGACGAGAATGAGGCGAGAAGCCGCCATCACCTTGTGGGCTTCCTCCTTGAGAACCGTGATCGGCGCGCGGCTGGCCGCGATCTCACGGTTGACGAGGCTCTGGACCGTGGTGGTCAGGCTCGCGTTGCGGTAGGTGACCAGCGGCATGAAGAACCTGAGGGTGCGATCCTGTTCGCGGAGCAGCGTGGCGGCCCGGCACAGCAACGGCGTGTGCAGCTCCAGCTCCGCCAGTCGACTGCCCGGGAGCAGCCCCACGACCTGCTCGTCCGGCCCGACCCCCAGCTCCCTCCTCGTCGTCTGGACGTCCGTGTCGTTGGAGATCACGTCCAGAAGCGGATGACCGACGAGCTCCACCCGTGCGTTGTGGGCCTGGTAGCGGTCGAAGGCGATCTGGAACGGCGCTGCGACTCGCGTGATGGTCAGCGCCGCATCCCTGACGTCTTCCGGCGCGCACCGGTACTTGCCCGGCGGGAAGTAGTAGAGCGTGGGGATCCCCAGGCTTCTGGCGAAGCGCACCACCCGCATGTTGAAGCCCGGGTAGTCGATCAGGATGATCACGTCGGGACGACTGGAGCGTATGAAGCGCTTGAGGCGCACGAAGATCCACAGCAGCAAAGGCGACCGCTTGAGCGCCTCGACCAGGCCGATCCCGCCCCAGGTGGAGCTGTCGAACAGGAGCTCCACGCCGGCCTCTTCCATGTGGTGCCCGCCGATGCCGGTGAGGCGGATGCCCGGGGACAGCTCGGCGATCCTCCTGGCGAGGACCGAGCCGTAGAGGCTGCCGGAGTACTCCCCGGCCACGATCATTATGTGGCGTCTCCTGGCCTCTCCCGACATGACGCGATGACCCTCAGGCTGCCTTGAACTGGGCCCGGCAGAGCCGGTGGTAGATCCCCTTCTGGGCGAACAGCTGGGCGTGGGTCCCGATCTCCATCACCCGGCCGTCCTCGAGGACGATGATCTTGTTGGCATGTACCACCGTCGATAGCCGATGCGCTATCACGAAGGTGGTGCGGTTCTTCATCAGACGTTCCAGCGCCTCCTGGACGAGCTGCTCCGACTGGGTGTCGAGGCTGGAGGTCGCCTCGTCCAGGATCAGGATCTTGGGGTCTTTGAGGATCGCCCTGGCGATGGCGATCCGTTGCTTCTCTCCGCCGGAGAGCTTGACCCCGCGCTCTCCGATCTGGGTGTCGAGTCCATGGGGCAGCTTCTCGACGAACTCCAGGGCGTTGGCGTCGGAGGCGGCGCGACGAATCTCCTCGAGGGTCGCCTCGGGCTTGCCGAACCGGATGTTCTCCGCCACCGTGCCGGCGAAGAGCAGCGTCTCCTGGGGCACCAGGCCGAACTGCCTTCTCAGGCTCGCCAGATCGACGTCTCTCACGTCGTGGCCGTCCACCAGCACCCGTCCCTCCCGGACGTCGTAGAACCGCGGCAACAGGTTCACCACCGTGGTCTTGCCGGCCCCGGAGTGCCCGACCAGCGCCACGACCTCCCCGGGCTGGATCGTCAGGTCCAGTCCGTTCACCACCGGGCGGGACGGGTCGTCGTACCAGAACGAGACCCCCTGGAACGCCACGGCCCCCCTGCCGTTGGTCAGCGGAAGCGCCCCCGGCGGCGACTTGATGTCGACCGGATGATCCAGAAGCTGGTAGATGCGATCCGCCGCCGCCTCGGACTGCCGGTGGAAGTTGCTCACATCGGCCAGCATCTTGATGGGGTGGAAGATCATGCCCAGACAGGTGAGGAACTCCATCAGCTGACCGGCGGAGATCGTCCCGTCGATCACGAACACGGAGCCGTACCAGATCACCACGCCGATGCCGGCGGCGTGGAACAGCTCCACCACGGGCTGGGTCAGGGCGTTGTACTTGGTGCCCTTCATGTTGATCCGGTAGTTGTCCTGGTTCACCGTGGCGAACCGCGCCAAGGTGTGGCCCTCCATGCCGAACGACTGGATCTCCTTGATCCCCAGGATCGACTCGTGGGTGGCGGCGGAGATGTCGCCGATCCGGGTCTGCATCAGCGATCCGATCGTCCGGAGCCGGTCCGAGAACTTCCGCACCGCCAGGAGCAGCAGCGGGATCATGACGAACGTCACGAGGGCCAGCCGCGGCTGGATCCAGAACATGAGGCCGACGCCGCACACCACCTGGAAGAAGTCGATGATGCTCCGGGCCAGCACGGTCAGCAGGCTCTGCAGGACCAGCACGTCGCCGGTCAGACACGACATGATCTGACCGGTACGATTGTGGTGGAAGTAGGTCAACGACAGGCGCTGGAGGTGCTCGAAGAGGTCCCGCCGGAGGCGGAACGAGGCCTGGTGGCCGATCTGCTGCAACAGGTATCGACTGACGAACAGCAGGATCCCCTTGGCCAGATGGATGACGATGATGAGACCGATGCAGACGTTGAGAACCCAGTACTGGTTCTTGGCGAACACATCGTCGATCAGCAGCTGGACGACCTTGGCGTTGGCCGTCGTGACCATGCCGACGAGGGCGGAGCAGAAGAGACCCACGGCTATCTTCCCCTTGAGGTCGGAGATGTAGCCGAGCGACCTGGTGACGGCGCTCATGGGTCCTCCTCGATGGGGTGGCGCTCGCCATGGGCGCTGTCGGCCAGCTCCCGCTCCACGGCCCGCTCCTCGTCGGTCAGCTGATCGCGGGCCGTCGAGGTCCCGGCGAACCGGGCGTTTCTGAGCGCCTCCAGGGGAACGGTCGCCAGGGTCCCGTCCGCCTTCAGGATCTCGGCGGTATGATCGAACAGGTTGGTCTTGACCAGCTTGCCGGCGATCTCCCCGGCCGTGACCTCCGAGTCGAGCGGCGGGATACCCTTGAGCGTCTCCTCGTACAGCGGATGCTCGTACGCCAGGCAGCACTTGAGCCTGCCGCACTGGCCGGAGATCTTGGACGGATTCACCGTGTGGTGCTGGAGCTTGGCCATCTTGACCGTCACGGGGACGAAGCAGCGAAGGTGCATGGCGCAGCACAGCTCCCGTCCGCACGAGCCGGTTCCGCCGAGGATCTTGGCCTCGTCCCTGACACCGATCTGACGCAGCTCGATGCGGGTCTTGAAGACCGCGGCGAGGTCGCGCACCAGCTGTCTGAAGTCGACCTTGGTGGCGGCCTTGAAGAAGAAGATGATCCGGCTGTGGTCGAACAGGTAGTGGACCCGGATCAGCTTCATGGGGAGGGAGAGCCGTTCGATCTTCTTCACCGCGATGAGATGGGCCTTGCGCTCCCTGAGCCTGTTCTCGTCCTCGCGCTGGAGGTCTTTCTCCGTGGCGGTCCGGAGGATCTTCTTGACGAAGGCGTTCTCCGCGGTGCATCCCCGGTGGTGCTCGCAGAGCGCCACCACCTCGGCGATATCCTTGGCGCGGACGGTCCGCACGATGACCTGGTCCCCGACGACCAGGGGAATCCCGTCATCCGGCGCGAAGTGCACCTCGTTGACGTGCCTCAGGTTGAGCGCCACGAACACCGGTCACCCCACCTCCGGCGCCGGCTGCGCCTCGACCGGCTCGGGCCGGGAATCTCCGGCCGGTTCGCCCACGATGGCGTCGCGAATGCTGAGAAACAGCTCGTCGAAGACGTGGGCCGCCGCCACGTTCTGACGCAGGTATCCGGCCAGCGTCTGGCACCGTCGCATCAGCGACGCCAGCCGTGGCAAGGTCAGTCTCGCCAGCGGCCCCGCGGCCAGGAGGCTGCCCGGCCGGAGGGCACGGTGCAGCAGCACCTGACAGGCCCGGAGGATCAACCCGGCGTGGGTCCGCCCGACCGCCAGGCTCGCCTTGCTCTCGTCGGCGAGCTGCGGGTGCTTGTAGCCCGAGGAGTAGAGCTCGGCCAGGGCTGCGAGCTTCGCGGCGGCCTCCTTTTCGGCCTGCGTCTCGATCCAGTCCTGGAGGTGGGCGATCGGCCGGGCCAGCGCCAGCGCCGAGAGCAGGGTGGGCTCGGCGGCCAGGCGCTCGATGCCGGCCGCGACGGCGAACACGAGCCTCAGCGGGTACCACCCTCCGGCCAGCAAGCCGTGGATCGGCGTCAGGGCGGTCGGGTCCTCTCCCCGCTCTCTCACCAGCTGTCGGACCAGGTCCAGCAGGTCGCCGAGGTCTGCCGACGCCGCGACGGTCGAGAGGTCTGCGCGCCTGTCCAGAAGCTCCAGCAGCGACTGCGGCTGGCGGCCCGACACGGCCAGCGCCAGTCCGATCAGGTCGCGCTCGGTGCCGTCCAGCTGCAGGAGCCGGGCCAGCTCGTCGTCTCCGGGCAGGCCCACCCAGGCCACCCGGCAGCGGGACCGGATGGTGGGGAGGACGTGGGTGGACGAGGTGGTGGCGAGGACGAATACCGTTCGCTCCGGAGGCTCCTCCAGCGTCTTGAGCAGGGCGTTCGCCGCCGGGGCCTGCATGCGGTCCGCGGCGTGGAGCACGAACACCTTGGTGACGTCGGGCCCGAACCGCACCGTCGTCGCCTCGATGACGGCCTGGACCTGGGCGATGGTGATGGCGAGCCCGAGAGGCCAGACCTCGGTCAGGGCGAGCCTGGCCGACGGCGAGACGCCACCGTTGATCGTCCGGGCCAGGGCCGACGCGTAGAAGGCGGCGCCGTCCGCCGAGTCGGACTCCAGCAGGTAGGCGTGGGCCCAGCCGTCCCTGGCGCCGGCCTCCACGAGGCTGCGGAAGGTCTGGCTCCAGGTCAGCACCTGGGCCGGCGTGGTCGTCGGGCCCGCGCGCGTCGGCGCCACCGCCGGTCCACCCCACCGGGCGTCCTGGTCGGGCGAGCGCCGAGCCGATGCCCTGCTCCCCGGCACGCCCTTGGTGCGCGCCCGCTCCCTGGGGGTCATCGCGAGATCGTCATCTCCTCACGGGACAGCGTCACAGTGGTTGGACCAGCGGTCCGACTGGCCTCGAGTCGCCGGGCTCCTCGTTCTCGACACCCGAGTCGGCGCGGCTCTCGACTCTCGAAACGAGACCCGGGCCGATCGGGCGGCCATGGAGCCTGATCGCGGGGATGGGCCGTCGTCGGGCCGGATGGTGCTCGAGAGGCGGAGAATATACCATGTTGCCGTCGTCTCGGACAAGCTTCGTCCGCATCAGTCGCGGGTTTCAAGGGGCTGCGCCAAGACCCGGCGCCTCACCGGGTCCGGGTCGCGCCCCCGCGCGCGCCCTCAATCCGGATCCCCTCCTCTTTCCTTCCCCCGCGCGCAACTCAAACTCAATCCCCTCCACATCCTCGGTGACTCTGCAGCCAGGCCGAGGCCTGATCACAGGCCCGACTCCGCGAAACAGGTGGGGGATCCTGGTGCGCCGGGGCCGTTGCTTTCATGGGCGAGGCGGAGCTAAACTCGGACAACCGGGGAGGAATGGCCGAGCGGTCTAAGGCGGCGGTCTTGAAAACCGTTAGGGGCTTCGCGGCTCCTCGTGGGTTCGAATCCTACTTCCTCCGTGGGTCTTCAGCTGCACACCCGGAGCGGCAATCGGGATATTTTCTCTTTACCCGCGGCCCGGGCATGGTGTAGAAGACTTGGGCGTTTCGGCGCGGTAGCTCAGTGGTAGAGCAGGGGTTTCATAAGCCCTTGGTCGCGAGTTCAACTCTCGCCTGCGCCACTCTCAGCCTGGCGGGCGACGCTCGTCGGGCTTTCTTCTTCCCGGCGTTCTTGGGTGGTCGGTCCGTACGGGGTCCTGGCAGTGGCCGGCCGCAGTGACCCTTGAGTTCGGCCGGAGCCGGGAGGTATAATCGGATCTCGCGGCCCGAGAGCGCATCGTGCTGCCGAGAAGCCGGCAGTGGGGGGCGCTCGCTGTCGTGCCGCGCCACGGAGAGGTGGCCGAGCTGGCTGAAGGCGCACGATTGCTAATCGTGTGATGTGGGAAACTGCATCCGCGGGTTCAAATCCCGCCCTCTCCGCCACATCCCCGCCCTCTCCAGATGAGGGTCCGATTCGTCGAGTCCAGGCGGGATTCAAACTCCTGCTGCGAGTGAACCCGTTCTTCATCAGATCGGAACCCAGCCTCTGCGTATGCACCATGAAGCGCCTCCCGGGTCTGGCGTCGCTTGCCCTCGCACCGTGGCCTTCTGGCAATAGAGGGACAGCACAGCATCAGGATCAACTCGCAGTATCGAATCTGCTTCCGATGGGCGCCGAATGGACCATCGGACGTACAGATTCTGGACTACCACTGAGCGACGAGGAGGGTCTCATGGTTCGAGTTCCAACGCATCGAGAACCGACCCACCCCGGCGAGATGCTCCTCGAGGAGTTTCTTCGGCCCATGGGACTCACCCAGCCGGAGCTCGCCCGAGGGATCCGGGTCCCGTACCAGCGGGTCAACGAGCTCGTGAATCGTCGCCGCAGTGTCACTCCCGGCACCGCCCTGCGGCTCGGTCGTTTTCTGGGAACCACAGCTGCCTTCTGGATGAATCTTCAACTGAGATGGGATCTCTATCGGGCCACGGAAGAGGAAGCCGACGCGATCAGACAGATCCGGCCGCTGAGAGCGGTCGGCTAGTCTCGCCCGCAAGGAAGGCTGAACCGGAACCGGCTTCGTGGATCCGGGTGACGCCGGAGGGACGTACTCGCTCTCAGACGCCATGCAAGTTCAGGCGGCCACCGAGGGTGTTTGCGATCCTGAGCAGGTCGTCGGGATCGCTGGAAACGACGAGGTCGTCGCGGTCCAGCGCTCCAACCACGACAGAGGCGTCGACAATGTCCCTGGCACCGGCTCGTGCGCAAGCCTCGCCCGCCGAGCGGGCCCGCGTCTCCGAGAGTTCTTCGATTCGGCAACCTCTCAGTAGCCGCGACAGGGCGGCTTGAGGACCGCCTCTCCAGGCCTGAGCCAGGACACCCGCAGGCACGATGGGGCGCTGCCCGCGTCGCAGAGCGAGAGCGTGCAGAGCCCAGAGATCTCGTCGGTTCGCTTCGGCGGCGATCAAAGCACCGGTATCGTACGTCACCCCGTTCATGGCTTCCTTCGACCCTTTCTTGCAGAAGTGGGGCGACTCAAAGAAGTGGGGCGACGAAGCAACGCGTCGGCGGCGCGAAGCTCCTCGTCTGACAGCTTGCCGTGCTCGGACTCCCATTCGGCCACAGCCGCGAGCCCATCCTCGATCGCCAAGGAGTTCTCGGCCGCGCGGTTCAACCAAGCAGAAAGGCTCAGGCCCAGACGTCCAGCACTGGCGGATGCCCGGTCAGCGATACCCTCGTCGAGTGCAACAGAGAGCTTCTTGACTGCCATGCACATATGGTAGCACCGGATTCCTACCCAGTCCAGCGCGACCTCACTTCGTAGCAGGCACACCGCTTGCGTCAGCCTGCGTCGACGAGCCCGCGAACCCGCTCCAGCATCGACCGCACCTCCACCGTCGATGCCATCACGAGAGTTCGAAAAGCGGCCCACCCTCTCCGCCACATCCGAGCCCGCTTCGGATCAAGGCCCGAGAGGCCGCATCCTCCTGGGATTTGAGCTCCATCCCACCTGTCCCCTTCCAAGGCGAGCCTCACGGCAGGCTGACAGCATCGCTCCGTCGCGAACCGCCGGCCCCGCCGGCTGGACCAGATCCACGGGGCGCCTTGAGCAGGAGCCAGAGTCGACGCCAAGCCCCTCGCATGACCGACTTGACGCCGTGTGCTGCGATTTGCTATACATCGCAGAGAGGAGCAAGGAGCTGGCGGTGAAACGAGCAGCGAGTGCAGCCAGGCGAAGAGAGACCACGAGCCCGTTGATGGTGAGGCTGGACCGCAAGAGCAAGGAGTGTCTGGCACAGGCGGCCCGCTTGAGGCGAGTGAGCGTCAGCGACTACGTTCGTCTGGTGACCGTGGCGCAGGCCGTCAGAGAGGTTTCCGCGGCCGAGGACCAGACGATTCGCCTCACTGCCGAGGAGCAACTCGCCTTCTGGGAGGCGCTGAACGAGACGCCCGAACTCACCCAGGCTCAACGGCATCTCGGCGAGGTGATGCGAGGGGGCTCGTGAGAGCTGTTTGCCTTCCCGACGGTTTCCGGCTGGAGCGGCTGTCTCGCCTTCATCGTCGGAGCGGATTCACCTCAGGAGAGCCGGCGGTCGATTCCTGGCTGCGCACGAAGGCCCTGCAGAACCAGGAGAAGCACCTTTCGGTGACCACGGTACTGCTCGACGACGCCCACGAGATCGCCGGCTCCTACACGCTGGCAACCGGACAGGTGGACTTCGGCGACCTGCCCATCGAGTTCATCCGGCGGCTACCCCGGCGGATGCTGCCCGTGGCCGTGCTCGCCTGGCTTGGAGTGAGCCAGAATCGGCACGGCTCGGGACTCGGCCGACGTCTGTTGGCGCAAGCGCTACGCGATTGCTTCGAGGCCGGCCGGACGTTTCCGTTCGTCGCGGTGATTCTGGACTGTATCAACGACAAGGCCAAGGCCTTCTACCGACGGTGGGACTTCCGGGACCTCCCCGGACATCCGTACAGGCTGTTCCTCAGCACCAAGGCCCTGGAGGCCATGATGACTGACGCGGAGTGAAACACTCGAAGGTGGAAGAGAGACACAGACTTCGGACGCCGCCCTTCGGCCAGACGTCTACGGAGGGAGGGTGTCCGGTGCCTACTCGGCCTTCAGGCACCGCTCCAGCACCCGGTCGATCTCGTCCTCGGTGTTCTCCAGGCTCAGGAGGCCAGACCCGTGGTTCACGTCCTGGATGAGTCGCTCATTCTCGCTCCGGATGCGCCACCGCCCGCGTTCCTGCCGCGCTCACAGTACGTGGCTCGGTACCGCAGTGCCGGAAGGCGTCTCTCTTTCGTCGCTGTCCACCACATGGTCACGGCGGGGAGCCGCGCCGCGTCCCTCGCCCGCAGGGAGTGCGACCTGCTCTCGCCGGAGGAGGTGATCGTGGAGGGATGGTCTTCGGCCGATGAGGCCGCCTCCCGGAGGATGATCGAGAGGCTGAGGACGACGCCCCTCGAGGGGCGAGAGCGGTGGGGTGAATCGATGCACACCGCTGCGCTGGCGCTCGAGCGGGGAATCACGGTTGTCGGAGGCGAAGCTCCACCTGCGGTCCAGAGGTCGGCCTTTGCCGCGGGTGGCCGGGGTGATGAGGACATGCTGGGCTACTTCGTGCTTCGCGGGATCAGCATGTGGGTCGTGCAGAAGCGCCTGGAAAACGAACCCTTCGACGACGTGTGCGCCGAGTACCTGGGCTGGGTCGTCCCGGAGTACGCGCCGGACCTGCGAGGACGTTTCTCGGCCGGGGAGTTCCACCGGTGGTTCGTCCGGCGGTTCGGGCAGCCGTTTCCAGAGGGACCGTACGAGCCGGAAGACGGGGTTCTCCCGTGGTGGTGGACGGATCCGCTCGTGCAGAAGCTCTTCCGGATCGACTCTCGCACGCGGGATGTCTTCCTGGCCGGCGTCATCGCCAGGAGTCTGGAGAGTCACCACCGCGTGGTGGTGGTGTACGGGGCAGGGCACCACGCGACCCTTCACCGCGTGCTCTCGCAGATGCTCGGCGAGCCGGAGATCGTTGGAGAGTAGAAAGAAGGGCGGTGCCCGCCCCTGTCCGGCGCACTCGGCGAGGAGCCAGAGAGGAGAGCATGAGTGCCACGATCGGTGCGGTCCATGCCAGAGTGCCGACGTGGAGCGAGGATCCCGATCCGAGCAAGGCGCCTGACCTTGCGAAGCTGACCCGGGCGCGTCGCCCCCGTCCGGAAACGCCGGCCGTCACGTACGGCTGACCGGCAGGCGGCACCGATGACGGAAGACGGCAACCAGCCCACCAGCAGCTCCGACCTCGAACAGCGAGCGCATGACCTCATCCGGCTGGGCCGGATCGACGAGTGCGCGAAAGTTCTCGAGCGGCTGGAGGATCTCGACATATGGCCGGGTCTGCCACACCTCTCTTGCGTGCACCTGTTCGACCGGATGTTGCAGCGAGCGTCCGCTCGGCCCCCAGAGGAGTCATGGTGGGACCTGGCCGCCCTGTCGGGCACGCTCGCGATCGAGCGGCTCACCCGGAGGGCCCGGGAGTGGTGGGCGGCCCGGGAAGTGCTGGTGAGCCTGGCCGGGGTGCGGGCCGCATCGGTCCTGGCGTTCGGTGAGAGGCTGGCCGGTGCCATCCGCCGCTGGGCCCACGACGCCAAGCATGGCGAGCTGTTCCCCGACCGGTTTCCCTGGGAGGCCTGGCACGCGCTGGTCTGGCTCAGAGTCTCGACCCCGGCGGCCCCGGTGGCCCGCCACTTCGCCCGGGTGGTCCGGTACTACGCGGAGTGCCTGGCGCTGCCCGAACGTCTGCCTGCGCTCGACCTGGTGGCGGAGGACCTCTGCCTGATGGCCCAGGCCCTTCCTGACGACGCCGAGCTCGTGGCCCTGCTGGCCAAGGTGCTCGGGAGCCTGTTCGCGCACGGCGTCCGGGCGCATGACGAGGATCTGGTCCGCCGCCATCTCGCGGCGGTCGAACGACTCGGTACCCTGGCCGGGGAGACGACTGCGGCAGGGAGGGAGCCACTCGAGGGGCCGGACGAGATGGCCACGCGCGGGCCCGGCTTGGTGCACGCGCTGGTCAGGTGGGCCAGGACGTGCATCCGGGAGCCCACGTGCCCCGGTCCCGAATTCGACAGAGCGCTCGCGCCGGCCGGCTACTCGGCCGCGATCCGTCTCCCGGCCGGTCACGCGGCGAAGCAGCCCCCGGACCCACGAGCGCCTTTCACGCAGGAGGAGAAGGCGATCATCCTCGGAGAGCTCGCCCGCGGGCCGGCGCCCTGCTGCACCGGCCGCTCCGCGCGGCCACGGGTGTCCTGGGGGCTGCCGGTGGTCCTCGACCGGCAGGCGCTGTCCCCTCGGCAGCAGGCCGCTCTGGCCGCGGTGGAGCGCCGGCTGGCCGCGGCCCGATCGCTCCGGGACTCTCGACTCGGGCTGCCGCCGGCACCCTCGACTCTCACCGAGGAGCTGAGCGTCGGGATCGAGACGATTCTCGACCGGGCCCAGCCCGCGCCGGTGCAACGCGCGGCAGCGGCCCTGTTCGGACGGCTTGCGGCGGCCATCACGCCGTCCGACCGGGGCGAGCTGCCTCGGATGGTGGCCCGGGCGTTCCCCGACCGCCGGCTCTCCCCGGGCCTGGCGGTCATCGTGCAGGATGCGCTGGCCTGGCGTCCCGCCGCCGAGGGGACGCCGGCGTGGAAGGTCGAGCGTGACGCACAGGCCTACACGATCGTCGAGGGGCCCCCCTTGCCCGGCGCGGAGCGCGGGTTCGCCACGGCCCCGGGCGAAGACTCCCGTGCAGCCCTGGAACGGCGCCTGGACATCGTCGAGGCCGGTTCGAAGGATGCCTCCGCGTCCGAAGCGTTTGGCCGGGTGGTCGGGACTGTGCGCGACGTGCTCGAGGTGCTCCGGAACGCCACGGACCCGGGCCTGGCCTGGAGGCTGGACGCGATGCTCCGCTCCGTCTCCACGACCGAGATCCCCGAGGCCGAGGTCAGGTCGCGAACCGAGATCACCGCGATGTGGATCCACGAACTGGCGTCCGGGGGCGGGAGCTCCGCGGCGTTGCGGATTCTGCAGCAGGCGCTCGAGGACGTGGACTGCGAGGACCGGGCGCGCAGGGGAACCGGCCCGGGCGTTCCCGGGGCCTGGCACGCGGCGGCCCGTGTGGAGCGGTTCGTCGACGCGGGCGAATCGGAATCCGCTCGCGCGGCCTGGACGGACCTGATCCGGCTCGCCGAGTCCCACCCCTGCGGGGAGGTCCTGGACTGCATCGGCAGGGCGTCGGAGGCCCTGGTGCCCCTGATCGGGCGGGACCGGCCTCTGGCGCGCGATCTGGAGCGCGGGCGACCCGCGGGCCCTGGATCGAGCGGAGGCGGTCCTGCAACGCGCCTTGCTCGAGGTCTCCGGGCCGGGGATGAACACGGCAAGGCGCACGCGCTTCTTCGAGAGGATGGCCCGGCTCGCCGAGCGACGGGACGGCGCACCCGGGGACTGGCGGACGGCCGGGGCCCTGCTGCGCGTGCTCCAGGACGAGGCGTCGCTTCCCTGGCCGCGACCCAGCGAGGAGCGCCCCCGGCGCGCCGCCATCGAAGCGGCCCGGGCCCTGCTCGAGAGGGTCGACGCGCACCAGCGGAAAGAGGCCGAGAGGACCCTGGAGCAGCTCCGCGCACGGCCGACCGCCGCGAGCCCTGAGGACCTCGCGTTCCTTCTCGACACCGCTCGGCGGGCGGCCGAAGCGATGGAGGAGCACGTCCGGGCGGAAGCCCGGACTGTGAGGCTCCTCGATCTGGGTCCCCGCGACCGCACGCCCCCCGTTCCGGGACCGATCGTCTGCGAGGCTTCGGACGCTTGCATCGAGGCGGCGCGGCGCGGCTCGAGCGACCGGGCCACCTGGGCCGCCGCGTTCGAGGTCGTCGCAGTCGCCGCACCGGTGCTGCTGCGCGGCGGGGCGCTGGAGGCGTTCGAGCAGGCGCTCGCGGCGCTCCTGCCGGCCGCGGCTCTTGACGAGCCGGGCTCGAGGCTCCTGAGCCGTGTGCTGCTGGGTGCGCTCGAAGGCCTCGTGGATCCTCTGGTGGAGAGACCCGGCCCGGGGATGCACCTCTCCAGGGCTCTGGGCGGCGCGCTCGACGTCGATCTGCTCGTGGACGGGAGCGCGGAGGAGCTTCTCGCGGTTGCCGGGAGGATCGCCGGCGCGCGGGCCGGGGACGATGGCTGCGAGGCGGCCAGGGCGCGACTGGCTCTGGGGTCCGTGGTCCTGCTGGTCGGCGGGGGTCGCCGGGAGCGGTCGCTCGCGCTCGTCTCACCGCTCCTGCAGGACCTGCCATTCCCGGGTGAGCGCTCG
>JACQZM010000007.1 GCA_016213885.1 Candidatus Rifleibacteriota bacterium
TCTGCCTCTGCTGCTCCACGCACACCTGGATGTCGTGCCCGTGGAACCGGGCTGGGCCCACCCGCCGTTCGCCGCCGAGATGGCCGACGGCTACGTGTGGGGCCGCGGTACCCTCGACGCCAAGAACCAGGTGGCGGCCGCGGCGGCGGTGCTCAAGCTGCTCAAGGGCGAAGGGCTGCGGCTGAAGCGCGACGTGATCCTGTCGGTGACGGCCGACGAGGAGTGTGGCGGCCGCATGGGCGCCAGGTTCCTGGTGGATCATCATCCTGACGCGGTGAGGGCCGAGATCGCCTTCGGCGAGCTGGGGGGGGTGAACACCTACCTGGCCGACACCTGCTTCTACCTGATCGGCGTGGCCGAGAAGGGCTGCGCCCACGTGCGCGCCACCTGCCGGGGGGTGGCGGGCCACGGATCGGTCCCGAGCGGCGAGAACCCGGTGGTGTCGCTGGCCCGGGCGCTGGACCGGATCGGTGGGAGGCGACTGCCCCAGCACGTGGTGCCGGCGGTGGACCGGTTCCTGACCGCGATCCAGCAGGCGCTGCCCTTCCCCAAGAGTCTCTACGTGCCGCTGATGCGGATCCCGCGGATCGCAGACTTCCTGATCGCCCGGGACATCCCCCGTCGCGACCAGGCCCGGATCTTCGCCTCGATGCTGGCCAACACGGCGACGCCGACCGGGCTGGCCGCCGGGAGCAAGCACAACGTCGTGCCCGCCGTGGCGACGGCCGACCTGGACTGCCGGACCCTCCCGGGACAGACCGAGGCGGACCTGCTGAGGGAGCTGGCCGCCGTTGCCGGCGCCGGCGTCGAGCTGTCGATCGTCGACGCGGCGAGCCCCGTGGACGCCCCGATCGATGGGGTCGCCATGAGGGCGATCCGGCGGGCGATCGCGAGCCACCACCCGGGCGCCAGGGCGATCCCGTCTCTCAACCCGGGCAGCACCGACGGCAAGCACTACGCCCGTCTCGGCACGCACTGCTACGGGTTCACGCCGCTGCGGTTCGACCGCGGCGAGGCCGCCCAGCTCGGCCGGCTCATCCACGGCACCGACGAGCGGGTCCCTGTCGACGGTTTCCGCTGGGGGCTCAGGGTGCTCCACGACGTGGTCCGCAGCCTGGCGCTCGGCGAGAGCGAGGCCTGAGCGAGGCATTTGCGCGCCGACGCCCCCCGGCGCTAGATTCTCGCCGTGACCGAGGCGCCACTCCACGTTCTGGCGGACCTGCGGAGCCCCGACGAGAACCGTCGCCGCGACTCTCTCGTCGTCCTCTCGCGGCTGAGAGATCTGCGGGCCGTGCCGGACCTGCGCGTGATCGAGGCCACGGACGACTCCCTGGAGCTGCGGTTCCTGGCCAAGCAGGCGATCCTCCACCTTGCCGGGGCGCTGCCGGAAGGCGAGCGAGAGCGCTCTGTCCGGGCACCGCTTATGGACGACCCCGACCCGCTGTGCCGGGTCCGCTCCGTGTGCGCCAGGGCGGCCCGCGGCAAGCCGGAGGATCTGTCGGCCCTGTCCGCCCGGGTCGACCTGGAGCAGGATCCGTCGGTGAGACCCACCCTGGCGCTGGCCATCGGCGTCTGCCCCGGGGAGGGCCAGTGGCCGATCCTGGAGCGGCTGCTGGACGACCCTTCCGGCGAGGTGCGGGTGCACGCGCTGGAAGCCATGACGCTCTCGCGCCAGGCCGCGGCCTACCCCTACCTGGTGCGCCATGCCGACGACCCCGACGAGCGGCTGCGGGAGGTCGCGGCCCGGGGCCTCTCCAGGCTGGGCCAGCAGAACGTGTTGCGGCTGTGCTCCGCCATGTGCCGGGCCAGCACGCCGTGGATGGTGGTGGCCGGCGTCCGTGGGCTGGCCGGCCTCCACGACCCCGCCCACCTGTCGCTGCTGGATCCGCTTCTGGGCCATCCGGTAAAGGAGGTGGCCGCGGCGGCGCGGGAGGCGATCGAGCGTCTGGCCCGGGAGGGTTGCGCCGAGGCGATCCGGGCGCTGGCGCGACCCGTATCGACGGAGCCGCCCGTCGTCGACGACGAGATGGAATCGGTCCTGGCCGGCGTCGGCCAGCTCGACCACGGACCGCACCCGTCGTCCGAACCGGACCCGGCGGCTCGCCTGGCCCAGGTCGTTGCGGTGGAGCGGCGGGGAGACCGGCGCGGAGTGCCGTGGCTGCTCCAGCGGCTCGACCAGGAGTCCGACAGCCGGGTGCTGGCGGCGGTGATCGCCGTCCTGGGCCGTCTGGGCGACGCGACGGTGCTGGACGTCCTGGCGAGCCATCTGGAGGCGAAGAACGACCGGGTGCGGGCCAACGCCGTGGAGGCTGTCGGCCGGCTCACCGCTCCGGAGCTGCGCCGGTCTCTGCTGCGCTTCCTGGACGACCCGCACCACCGCGTCAGGACGAACGCGGTGCTGGCGCTGTGGGGGCAAGGATGTCCCGGAGTCCGGGAGGCTCTGATATCGCTGGGGACCGCGCATGACCGCCAGGCCCGTCTGGCCGCGATCTACGCCATCCAGCAGATCGGAGAGCCGGCGGCGGGCCAGCTCTGCGACCTGATGAGGGATGTCGATCCGGAGGTGTCCCGGAGCGCGCGACAGTGCTGGCGCATGCTCGGGCTGGGTGAGCGGGTCGGTCCAGGGGTCGCCGCTGCCGCTGCCGCCCCGCGGCAGGCCGGTGACGGGGCGACGAAAGAGGGCTACATGGACCGGCTGGGGCAGGCGGTCGTGGCGCCGCCGGAGGTGTGTCCACTCATCGCCGACATCACCGCAGCCCGGACAAGCCACCGTCGGTTGCGACGGACGGCCAGGCTCCACCTGGCCTCCCGGCAGGAAGCGCTGGGAAGGGAGGTCGTCTCCCGGCGACTGTGGCACGACCAGGACGTGCAGCCGCTGCTGTCGGAGCTCTGCAGGCTGGACGCTCTCATCGAGGCCGCATCGCTCGCCAGGGCGCCGCTCGAGGCGAGGGCGCGGCGGGTCAGACGGCTCGTGCTGCTCGCCGTGACGCTTTCGATCGTCGGCGCCACCGCCGTCGCGGCGTTGCTGCTTCTGACGCGGTAGGTCCTGAGCCTGGGCTGCTCCACGGACGGGCGCGTCGCGGTCGGGCCAGGGAGACCTGAATCGGCCAGTGGATGCCCGCCCCGAAAATCAGCTTGTGTCCTCACGCCAGGTCGGCCAGAATGCAGTCACCGGATCCGGTCGGATCGGCCCGAAAGAGGAGATGATCGTGGGAGTCCCCTTGTTGCGCCAGTTCCCCGCCACCTTCTGGACAGCCAACGTGATGGAGCTGTTCGAGCGGGCTGCCTACTACGGGATGAACTCCGTGCTGGCGGTCTACCTGACGGAGAAGACCGCCAAGGGTGGTCTCGGGGCGAGCGAACAGGCCGTGGGGTTCCTGCAGGGGATCGTCTACGCGGCGACCTACGTGATACCGATCCTCGGGGGTGCGCTGGCCGACCGGTATGGCTACCGGCGGATGCTGATCGTGGCGTTCTCCCTGCTGACCACCGGCTACTTCGCCGCCGGGTGCATGTCCACCTACGCCCTGGTGTTCCTGGCTCTGCTCGTCATGGCGACCGGTGCGGGGCTGTTCAAGCCGATCATCTCCGGCACCATCGCCAGGACCACCGACGAGACGACCAGCGCCTTCGGTTTCGGCATCTACTACTGGATGATCAACGTCGGCGCGCTGCTCGCTCCGCTGGTCGTCAGCGTGCTCAAGGGGTTCTCGTGGCAGGCGGTGTTCGTCGCGTCCGCGGCGTACACCGGGCTCATGCTGCTGCCGACCATCTTCGTCTACAGCGACCCGCCCCGGCCGCAGAGCTCGAAGAGCCTCAGGGACGTGCTGGCGGGGGCCGCAGAGGTGCTGGCCGACTCCCGGTTCATCCTCATGGTCGTGGTCTACTCGGGGTTCTGGATCCTCTACTTCCAGAACTTCGGGACGGTGCTCTGGTACCTGAGGGACTTCGTCGACAAGGAGCCGGTGAGCCGCACGATGACCGCCTTGCTGCGCGGCGCCGGGCTACCGGTCACGTTCACATTCGATGCGGAGCACGTGACCGCCATCAACGCGGGCGTCATCTGTCTTCTGCAGGTGGTCGTGAGCCGGATCGTCCGGGACCTGCCTCCGCTCCCGACGATGGTGGCGGGGATGGCGATCGGCGCCGTCGGCTTCCTGTGTCTCGCAGCGTCGGCCAGCCCCTGGGTCTTCATCCTCGGCATCGCCGTCTTCTCGATCGGCGAGATGACCGCCCACCCCAAGTACTACAGCTTCATCGGCCTCGTCGCTCCGGCCGACCGGAAGGCCGTCTACATGGGGTATGCGTTCCTCTACGGCGTGTTCGGGGCTCTCCTGGGGTCCAACCTCGGGGCGTTCCTGTACGAGTCGATGGTCAGTCCGCTGGTGGGAACGCCCCAGGGGCTCGTCCGGGCGCAGCAGTTCTGGGTGCTGTTCGCGGTCCTGGACGTCGTGGCCTGCGTGGGGCTCGTCCTGTTCGCCCGTCACTTCGGAACCGACACTCCCGAGACCCGAGCCCGGGCCTCGACGGTCATGATCGTCGTCTATGCGGCGATCCTGGTGCTCGGATGCTCGTTCCTCTTGATCGCCTTCTCTCGAGCCCCGATCCAGTACAAGACGGCGGTGCAGTCGGCGATCTTCCTGCTCCTCGGCGGGGGAGGTCTGTTCATCAGCCTGCGATCCCGGGCCAGGGGATAGCGTCACGGGCCGTCAGGGCACGCGCCACACCACGGCGGTCGTGTCGTCGCTGGCCGAGAGCAGCGCCCGGCCGTCAGACGAGAAGCAGAGTGCGGTCACGGCGCCTCGATGGCCGGTGAGCCGGGCGAGCTCCCGGTCACTGCCGGCGGCCCACAGCCGGACGACGCCGTCGTCGTGACCCGAGGCGACCAGACGTCCGTCCGGGGAGATGGCGAGGCTGAGGGCGACGCCACCGCTGCCCTCCAGCATGAAGAGCACGGCGCCGGTCGTCGCGTCCCGGACCCTGACCAGATCGCCGAGACCGCCGCAGGCCACGGTCTTGCCGTCGGCGGAGAACGCCACGGACCGGAGCAGGCCGGGTTGCTCCAGCACCAGGAGCTCCCGCCCGGTCGCGGCCTCGAACAGATGCAGCCACCCTGCCATCGTGGTCGCGGCGAGGCGCCGGCCGTCGCGGGAGAAGTCCAGCGAGGTGATCCAGGCCTCCCGGGTGGGCATCGTGACGACCGTCCGCAGGCTGGCCCGATCCACGATCCGCAGGCCCCCGTTCCACCCGCATGCGAGCCTCGTTCCGTCCGGGGAAAGCGCCAGCGCTCTCACCGGTCCACCTGCCAGCGTGACCTGGCGCAGCATGGCCCGGGTCTCCAGCTCCCACAGACGCACCTGTCCGTCTCCGTGACCGGTCGCCACCAGGGCGCCCCCGGGGGCCACCGCCAGGGAGTGCAGGGCAGGCCCGCTGTCGGCCAGCACGCCCCTGGGCTCTCCGGTGCTCGCGTCCCAGACCCTGATGGCCCCGCCCCCATCGCCGGTCACCACGGCCCCGGAACCTGCGGAGAACCCTGCCGCCGCCACCGGCCGCGCCGGGGCCCCGTCGACCACCAGCGGTGCACCGTCGAGGGTCCGCCACAGACCGATCCGGGACTCCCCGCACACCGCGGCCACGATCGAGCCGTCGGGGCTCATCGTGACGCAGCGAGGCCCGTCGCCTGCATCGGCCGCCCACACGGATCTCCCGGACGACAGGTCTCGAGCCTCGATCCGGGCGGGCTCCACGGCCACCACGACGGTGCGTCCAAGAACCGGCACGGCTGCCGACGGTGTCGGACCCGCCCCGGTGCTCCAGAGCCGGCGCGCCCTGCCCGTGGCGAGCTCCACCGTCCTGGCGGTCCCGTCGGCGTGGATCATCACCAGCGCCCTGCTCTGCGACCGGAACGCCAGCGCCACGATCGACTCTCCCTCGACGGCGACCTCGCGCAGCAGCTGGCCGGTGCGCGAGTCCCACTGGCGGATCCGGCGCCGGGCCGATGCCACGATCAGGGAGCGCGCCTCGCGGTCGAACGAGAGCGCGACGATCTCACCGCGCTCGGCGGGGAGCTCGTGAAGGAGCGCCGAGGTCGCGGTCTCCCAGATCCGTATCGTGCGATCGGACGAGACCGCGGCCACGAGGGAGCCGTCGGGCGAGTACGCCACGGCGCGGCACGGCGACTCCCCTCCCTGGAGCAGCCCGGGCCGGGCCGGGTGGGGGCTTGGGGGGCAGGATGAGCGAAGCGAAGGGCCCCCCATGTCGGACGGTCCCGCCCGGCTCGGCTGCGGAGCGGGCGAGTCCAGGTGGTGGATCCGCAAGCCTGCATTCGAACCGCCCACGGCGATGGACCCGCCCTGCGGCGCGAACGCCACGCATCCACTGCCCCGGAGGCGGCGGGTCGGCCGGCCCGTGGCGACCTCCCAGAGCTCCACGGTGTCGGTCTCGGACACGGAAGCCAGCAGCCTGGCGTCGGGCGAGAACGACAGGCCCACGATCCGGCCGTGCCGCAGCCGGGTCGTCCCGATCCGGGCCACGGCATGCGCCGGCAGCGCGTCGCCGTACCGATCGGTCGCCGGGCGTGACGCCGACGCGAGCGGACCCGCGGGGCCGGCGGAGGCCGCCGCGACCGGCCGCCGCACGCCGGAACGAGGCGAGGCCGGTCCGGTCGGCGCCGGCGAGGGTGACGGGCTCGAGGAGTGGATGGGCTGTGCCACCGGGTCGCCGGGCCTGGCGATCCAGAGAAGCCCGGCGAGGAGCACCGCCGCCGACATCGCGACCGCCACGGCTGCCGTCCGGACCGCGGGGCTGGGGCGACCTCCGGCGGCCGGCCGGGCCGGCGCGGCCGTGGTCACCGGCGGTGGCGCCGCGGCGGAGACGAGCGATCGCGAGGGCACCGGCGTCTTGAGACACTGGAGGATCGCCGCCCGGAAGATCTCCGCCGTGGCAGGCCGATCGGCGACCCTCAGAGAAAGCACCCTGCCCAGCAGGTCGCTCACTCCGGGCGGCAGGTCGGCGACGAGCTCCCCTATCGGAGTGGGCGTCTGGTTGAGCCTCTTCTCGTGAAGCTCCCGGATCGACGACGCACTCCAGGCCGGTCGTCCGGCCAGCAGCTCGTAGAAGACCAGGCCGGCCGCGTAGATGTCCGAGGCGATGGTGACCAGCTCGCCGCGACTCTGTTCCGGCGCCATGTAGCGAGGGGTCCCCAGGACGGTCCCGAAGGCCGTCAACGCCGGTCCCTGGCGCCCGAAGTGCTTGGCCAGGCCCAGATCCGCGATCTTGGCCTGACCGGATCCGGTCAAGAGGACGTTCTCCGGCTTCAGGTCGCGATGGACCACGCCCCAGGAGTGGCACGCCTCGAGCCCGGAGAGGATGTCACCCATCAGCCCGGCCGCGGTCTCGAATCCAGCGGGCGAGTTGCACAGCATCCACGTCCTGAGACTGCCTCCGTCCACGTACTCGCAGACCAGGCACGGAGTGTTGCCGAAGGCATGTACGGCCGCCACCCGGACCACGTTCGGGTGGTTGATCCGGGTCATCAGCTGACCCTCCTGCAGGAAACGCTGGAGTCCGTCGGCATCGAAGAAGCCGGTCTGGAACTTTATCGCCACGAGGTTTCCGGTGGCGATCTCCGTGGCGAGGTACACGGTCCCCATGGCTCCCGAGCCGAGCACCCTGATCGGCGCGTATTCCTTCCGGAAGCTCTCCGGCAGATCCACCTTCCCGGCCTCGCGCGCCAGGCCGCCCACGGTGGTGAACATGGAGATGGAGCGGGCGCCGTCCGGGACGAACGCCACGGCGCAGCCCGTGCACATGAGCAGGCTCGACACCTCGGGCATCGGGGCGCCCGGCTGGCCACAGGTGGGACAGAGGTTGCTGGAGACCGAGCCTTTGCTCATGACTGGCGGTCGACCGCGAACCGGAGGAGCTGGGAACGCCCTGGCGGTGGTCGCGGGTCACGCGACTCGAGCATACCAGGCGCGGCCCTCGCCGACGAGGGCGGGCGCGTCGGGGATCCGGTCGTGGCCCCCTGGCGATCTCCGGCTCCCCGGACGAAGCCCTCAGAGGCCGGCATCGCCCGCCACCGCTCTGCGGATCTCCTGCAGGACAGCGGGGTCCGCCTCGGCGGCGCTGGCGTCGAGAAGCCGCTCCCGACATCGCGGATCGTTCAGCCGGCCCAGCGCCCAGGCTGCATGACCTCGCACGAGGGGGCTCGGGTCCGATAGGAGCAGCCGACAGAGCAGCGGCGAGAGATCGACGAGCCCGAGACGGGCCACGGCGAGGCACCCGTTCCTGATGAGGCCTTCCCGGCCAGGGCGGGTGAGCGCCGTGCCCTGGAGTCGGCCCAGGTAGGCATCGGCGTCCTCGATGGTGAGCAGCCTCTCGAGATCGAGGTACGCCCCGGCTCCCTGGCATGAGTCCAGGGCGGCATCGGCGGCGGGGTGGGGCCGATGGTTGTGGGGGCAGACCTGCTGGCAGGTGTCGCACCCGAAGACCCAGTCGCCGACGGCGCCCCTCAGCTCCGTCGGAATCGCCCCCCGTTCCTCGATCGTGAGGTAGGCGAGGCACCGGTCGGCCCGGAGCACGTAGGGCGCCTCGAGAGCACCGGTGGGACACGCGTCCAGGCACCGGCTGCAGGTGCCGCAGCCCCCCTGGCCCGGCCGGTCCGGCACCATCGCAAGCTCCGTGACCAGCAACGCCAGGCCCGGCACGGCGGGCCAGCGCCCGCTCCAGAAGCGGGCCGGTGTCGACGAACGTGCGGCCGGCGAAGGCGCGACCGGTCAGCTCCTCCACGGACCGCCGGAGCTCCCGCAGCTTGCGCCTGATCACCCGATGGTAGTCCTGCCCCCGGGCGTAGCGGGCGATGCGGGCGCCGCCGGCGTCCCCGGCGTCCCGGGAGTCATAGGCGAGTCCCAGAGCGACGACGGTGCGGGCGCCCGGGACGACCAGGCCGGGGCTGGCCCTCAGCCCCTGGTTCCGGGCCAGATACGACATGGAACCGTGGTAGCCCCGGGCCAGCCACGCCGCCAGGGTCGCCTGGTCCGTGGCCAGCGGTTCGGCGCTGGTGACACCTACCGGCGAGAACCCGAGACGGAGCGCCTCGTTCTTCACGGCCAGCGTCAGGCTCTGTGGATCCATGGTATTGACGCAGCAGCCTTCGGACAGCTAACGTTCCCGCCAAGGATAGCCGGCGGCTCCCCTGGCCACCAGGGGCGACGCCCCGCTGCCGGGTGTCAGGGGAGGACCCGGCGCCCTCCACACCCGGCGACACGCCGAAAGGAGCTCGTTGCAGGTGATCAACCTGACCCGAAGTGCCATCCAGAAGGTGCAGGAGTTCCTCTCGCAGGACCAGACGCTCCAGGGCAAGTTCCTCAGGGTCTTCGTCGAAGCCGGCGATTGCTCCGGGATGCGCTTCGGCATGACATTCGACGACGAGCGTCCGGGCGACCAGGTCTCGATGTGCGATGGCTTCAAGGTGCTGATCGACGAGGAGAGCTCACGCCATCTCGACGGCGCACTCGTCGACTACGTCGATGGGAAGGATGGCGCCGGCTTCGCCATATCGAATCCGAAGGCGAAGTCGTGCTGTTGCGACCACGACTGCCATTAGCACTACAACGAAAGATCCCGCCCTACTGCGGCCCCCACGTGGCATAGAAGTGAATTGCTGTGGTGGGGGGCCCCCACGGCTGCGATGAACGCTGGCGGCGTCATCGTCGCGAAAGGTCCTCGATGTACTGTTCAAGTACACCTCCGGTCCTTTCGCTCCTCTTCGGCGGCATCGTCGCGAAAGGTCCTCGATGTACTGTTCAAGTACACCTCCGGTCCTTTCGCTCCTCTTCCTTGCCAGCCTTCGCCTCGCTCGGCCTCGCTACGGCCGGGATCTTTCGTTGTAGTGCTAGCCTCGCCGGGCCGACCGGTCGAATCTCCGGATCACCGGTGAGCCTCGGCCTCGAGGAATCGCTCCGCCTCCATGGCCGCCATGCATCCGCTGCCCGCCGCGGTGACGGCCTGCCGGTAGAATCGATCGGCCACGTCGCCCGCTGCGAAGACCCCGGGGACGTTGGTGGCGGTCCGGCCGGGCTGGACGACCAGATAGCCGGTGGTGTCCATCTCCAGCTGCCCTTTCAGGAGCTGGGTGTTCGGGGTGTGGCCGATGGCCGCGAACAGTCCCTGACAGGCGAACCGGGTCCGGACGCCGGTCTTCACGTCCCGCAGCATGACGCCGTCCACCTGGCCCTTCTCCACGTCCAGCACCTCGTCCACCACGGAGTTCCAGATGAACTTGATCTTGGGGTGGCTCCTGGCCCGGTCTTGCATGATCTTGGAGCCGCGAAGAGCGTCCCGCCGATGAACCACCGTCACGCTGGTGGCGAACCTGGTCAAGAAGAGCGCTTCCTCGAGCGCCGTGTCGCCGCCGCCGACGACCACGACATCCCGGTCCTTGAAGAAGAACCCGTCGCAGGTGGCGCACGCGGAGACGCCCCGTCCCATGAGCTTCTTCTCGCTCTCGAGGCCGAGGAAGTTGGCGCTGGCGCCCGTGGCGACGATCAGCGTGTCTCCCGCATGGCTGGTCGACGAGAGCTCCACGGTGAACGGCCGCCGGGACAGTTCGACCTTGACGACGGGCTCCATCACGAAGCGAGCGCCGAATCGCTCGGCCTGCTTCTTCATCAGCTCCACCAGTTCGGGGCCCTGGATGCCCTGCGGAAATCCGGGGTAGTTCTCGACCTCGCTGGTGATCGTCAGCTGGCCGCCCGGCTGGGAACCTTCGAGCACGAGCGGTGCGAGATTCGCTCTGGCCGAGTAGATGGCGGCGGTCAGACCGGCGCAGCCTGACCCCATTATCAGGACCTGATGGTGGTTGGGGATGCTCGCAGACGACATGGACTCTCCCTTGCGGGGACCGGGAGCCTGCCCGGGCTCCCGCTCCGTCACGATGCCAGGCCAGACCGATGCTGGCGTTGAACACGACCAGGAGGCGCTCCGCCGGAACCGCTGCGCCCCCTGGGCGACGACGGCCCGGGACAGCCCCGGGTCGCGTCTGGCCCTCGTGGCCGCCCTCCACCCCGCGGAGAACCGGAGCCATCGTACCACGCGGCCGGACCGGCCGGTATCTGGCGACGCGGATCGCTCGACTCCCGGCCAGCGATCAAGCCCTGTTTTCAAGACCCGGCGCCTCGCCGGGTCCGAGTCGCGCCCCCGAGCG
>JACQZM010000575.1 GCA_016213885.1 Candidatus Rifleibacteriota bacterium
GAGCTGGTCCACCATCGTGTTGATCGTGTTCTTCAGCTCGAGGATCTCGCCCTGGACGTCCACCTCGATCTTCCTCGAGAGATCGCCGTTCGCCACGGCGGTCGTCACCTCGGCGATGTTCCTCACCTGGGTCGTGAGGTTGGTCGCCATGAAGTTCACGCTGTCGGTGAGATCCTTCCACACGCCGCCCACGCCCTTGACCATGGCCTGGCCGCCGAGCTGCCCTTCCGTGCCGACCTCCCGGGCCACCCGGGTCACCTCGCCGGCGAACGCGTTCAGCTGGTCCACCATCGTGTTGATCGTCTTCTTGAGCTCCAGGATCTCGCCCTGGGCATCGACGGTGATCTTCCGCGTCAGATCGCCGTTGGCCACCGCCGTCGTCACCTCGGCGATGTTCCTCACCTGGGTCGTGAGATTGGAAGCCATGAAGTTCACGCTGTCGGTCAGGTCCTTCCAGGTACCGCCGACCCCCTTCACCACGGCCTGGCCACCGAGCTTCCCCTCGGTGCCGACCTCGCGAGCGACCCGCGTCACCTCGGAGGCGAACGACGACAGCTGGTCCACCATGGTGTTGATCGTGTCTTTCAGCTGGAGGATCTCGCCCTGGGCATCGACGGTGATCTTCCGCGTCAGGTCGCCGTTGGCCACCGCGGTGGTGACGTCGGCGATGTTCCTGACCTGGCTCGTCAGGAGTTCACGCTGTCGGTCAGGTCCTTCCACGTTCCGGCGATGCCCCCGACGGCGGCCTGGCCGCCGAGCCTGCCCGCGGTGCCGACCTCGCGAGCGACCCGCGTCACCTCGCCGGCGAACGAGGAGAGCTGGTCGACCATCGTGTTGATCGTGCTCTTCAATCCCTGGATCTCGCCCCTCGCGTCGACGGTGATCTTCCGGTTCAGGTCGCCGTTGGCGATGGCGGTCGTCACCTCGGCGATGTTCCTGACCTGGCTCGTCAGGTTGCTCGCCATGGCGTTCACGCTGTCGGTCAGGTCTTTCCACGTGCCGGCCACGCCGCCGACGGCGGCCTGGCCGCCCAGCTTGCCCTCGGTGCCCACCTCGCGGGCGACCCGCGTCACCTCGCTGGCGAAGGCCCGGAGCTGCTCGACCATCGTGTTGATCGTATCCTTGAGGTCGAGCATCTCGCCCTTGACCTCGACGGTGATCTTGCGCGAGAGGTCGCCGGCGGCCACGGCGGTGGTGACCGCCGCGATGTTCCTCACCTGGCTGGTCAGGTTGGAGGCCATGGAGTTCACGTTGTCGGTCAGGTCTTTCCAGGTGCCGGCGGCGCCGGGCACGATCGCCTGCCCGCCGAGCTTCCCGTCGGTGCCCACCTCCCAGGCCACCCGCGTCACCTCGCTGGCGAACCCCCGGAGCTGGTCCACCATGCTGTTGATCGTGTCCTTGAGCTGGAGGAACTCGCCGCGGACGTCCACGGTGATCTTGCGGGACAGGTCGCCGTTGGCGACGGAGATCGTGACCTCGGCGATGTTCCTCACCTGGCCGGTCAGGTTGGAGGCCATGGAGTTCACGCTGTCGGTCAGGTCTTTCCAGGTGCCGGCGACGCCGCGCACCGTCGCCTGCCCCCCCAGCTTGCCCTCGTAGCCGACCTCGCGGGCGACCCGCGTCACCTCGGAAGCGAACGAGGAGAGCTGCTCGACCATGCCGTTCACGGTCCGGGCGGTCTGGAGGAACTCTCCCTGGAGCGGCACCCCCTCGATCTCGAGCGCCATCATCTGCGACAGGTCGCCCTTGGCCACGGAGCCGATCACCCGGGCGGTCTCGTTCATCGGTCGGACCAGGTCGCCCACGAGGGTGTTCACCGTCTCGACGCACTCGTCCCAGTCGCCGGCGGCACCGCCGATGGAGATGCGCTTGCCGGTCTTGCCCTGGCGCCCGACGTCCTCGGAGAGCTCCCCGAGCTCTTCCTTCAGCCGCTGGCTCAGCACGATGCAGTCGTTGAGAGTGTCGGAGATCTTGCCGGCGAGACCGGTCCGGTCTACCGGCATCCGAGCGGTGAAGTCGCCGCTCCGGAACGCCATCAGGACTTCCAGGAGCTGTCTGGCGTCGAGAGCGTCGGTGGTTGCTGGGGATCCGGTGGGGTCGGTGCTGGTCATCGATCTCTCCTCGCGCGATGGCAGGCCAAGAGACAGGGGGTCGAGGAACGACGGTCAGGCCGCGGGCGAGCGCCCGCGGCCGAGGATCTCGCGGATCTTGGAGACGAGATCGCTCGCGGTGAAAGGCTTCTGGATGAACAGAACCTCCACCGGCAGCGTGCGTAGCTTGTCGGCCGCCCGGTCGGTGTACCCGGACGCGAAGAGCACCCGGGTTTCCGGACGCCGGGTGGTCAGCTCGATGGCGAGCTGGATGCCGCTCATCCCCGGCATGATCATGTCGGTGAGCAACAGGTGGATCGATCCCGGGTGCCGGGCCGCGAGCTCCAGTGCCGCGGCGCCGTCGGACGCTTCCATGACGGTGTAGCGCTCCCTCTCGAGACCCCGTCGAAGGAGCTTCCTCACGGCGGCGTCGTCCTCGACGACCAGGATCGTCTCGGAGCCGCCCTGGTGCAGCCGGGCCGCCAACGGCGTCGAGGCCGCAGCGGCTTCATCCGTCGCGGGCAGCACGATCCGGAAGGAGGTGCCCCGGCCCGGCTCGCTCTGGACCTCGATGGTGCCGCCGGCCTGCCGCACGACCCCGTAGACCGTGGAGAGGCCCAGGCCGGTGCCCTTGCCGATCTCCTTCGTCGTGAAGAACGGCTCGAAGACCCGGGCCCGAGTGGAAGGGTCCATGCCGCACCCGGTGTCGGAGATCGAGAGCACGACCTGACGGTCCGGCTGCGTCTCGGCCTCCGGCTGGGCCCCGAGCGGATCGACAGGCACGGTCTCGACCTGGATCGTGAGGCGCCCGCCGTCGGGCATGGCATCGCGGGCGTTCACGGCCAGATTGATGACGATCTGGTCCAGGTATCCCGGATCCATCTTGACCGCGGCGCGGTCCGGAGCCGGGGCGACGACGAGCTCGATGTCCTCGCCCAGGAGACGGCGGAGCAGCTTCACGAGATCGGCGAGCGATCTGTTCAGGTCGATCACCCTGGGCTGGACGATCTGCTGGCGGCTGAACAGCAAGAGCTGCCGGGTCAACGACGAGGCACGCTGACTGGCGTTCTGGATCGCTTCCAGGCTTTCCCGGACCGGTGCGGCCACTCCCTCCTCGCCGAGGGCGAGCTCGCAGTGACCGGCGATGACCGTCAGCAGGTTGTTGAAGTCATGGGCGACCCCTCCGGCGAGCTGCCCCACCGCCTCGAGCTTCTGCGCCTGCAGCGCCCGCTCCTGGATCTCCTTCTCTCTCGTGACGTCTCTGGCGACGGCGTAGATGAGTCGCCGCCTGGAGTCCACGGACCAGCGCCAGAGCAGGGTGCGGTACGAGCCGTCCTTGCAGCGGTGACGGTTCTGGAGGCCGTTGTGGGGGCCCTCGCGCCGGCTCGCGAACGCCCGGTCGGTCGCCTCGCGGTCGTCCGGATGGATGAACTCCACCATCGGGTGTTCCTGAAGTTCCTCCGGCTGGAAGCCGAACAACTTGGTCCAGGCTGGGTTGACCTGCACGAAGCGCCCGTCGAACCCGATGCACAGGAGATCCGAGGCGAGCTCGAAAAACTGGCTGCGCTCCTGCATGAGCCGCTGGTTGGCCTCGGCGAGGATGTCACGCTGGGCCCGGAGCTCCCCCGCCTGCCGCCGGAGCAACCAGTCTTTCCGGGCCAGCTCGACGAAGACCGAGACCTTGGACCGGAGCACCACCGGCACGATCGGCTTCACGATGTAGTCGACGGCACCCGCCTCGTAGCCCTGGAGGGCGTGAACATCGAGAGGAAACCTCGCAGTGACGAACAGGATCGGCGTGAGCCGCGACCGCTCCCGCGCCCGGGCGAGGCGGGCGACCTCGAACCCGTCCATGTCGGGCATCTGCACGTCCATGACGATGCAGGCGAAGTCGCGATCGAGGAGGCACCGGAGCGCCTCGGGCCCGGATCGTGCCGCGACGAGCTCCACCGCGAGCCCTTCGAGAATCGGCTCGAGGGCGAGCAGGTTCTGGGGAAGGTCGTCGACGAGAAGAACGCTGAGGCGCGCGGACGGGTCGAGCGCCGACTCCATTTCTGACCCCCTTTCGAGGCCCACCCCGTGCCAGCGCCCCACGAGGATGCCAGGGGCAGAGGCCTCCCGGATCACATCGAGAGGTGGCGAGGACCCTTCGGCCGGACGGTTCGCCAGGCCGTGGTCGACGGGGTGGATGAGCGAGTTTACCATTCGGAGGACGATGGAATCCACAGAATCCTGGCCGGCCTGGATCTCGATGTACACCCTTCCAGCCCGAACGGCTCACGACGATTCACGGAGAAAACAAGGAGGGCCGGAGGGCGAGGAGCCCGTGGGACGTTGGAGGTGGAGTGACCATGGGCGTGGAGGTTGGCGTGGGAGTTGGAGTGGGAGTGGGAGGGAGGGGCCCGGCACCGAAACAGGCCCGGGCCCCCGAAGCACGAAGAGCTCTTGCCCCGAGAGCCATCTGCCGCTAAGATACTGCTCGACCTGCACCTGGCTCCGTGCCCCCCCAAGGCGTCCCCCCGCCCTTGCCGGGGCTTTCCACCTGGATGACAGCCCGACCTCCGTCGCCCCCGGCCCTCCACGGATCGACGACCCGACGGATCAGGTACGACGCCTGATCGCGTCGGGCGACTCCAAGGCGGCTCTCGCGCTGGCCAAGGCGAGCTACAAGGAGCGGCGCTGCGCCGACTCCGAGGCGCTCCTCGTGGAGGCCTACGAGGCCCGGATCCGGCAGCTCTCGGCGCTTGGCCTCGGGGCCGAGGCGAAGGTGCTGGCGCAGCTCGTCCGCGACCGTCACGGGGGCCACGCGGCCCGGGTGGAGGAGCGCCCGTCCGGCTCTCGCATGGATGCCGCGGCGCTGGCCGCGCTGGTCGAGCCGCTGACCGACCCGACGCTTGCGCCGGATCGGCGCGCCGAGCTGGAGCAGACGCTGAAGACCAGGCTCACCAGCCCGACGCTGCTGGCTCGATGCGAGGTCCTCCCGGAGGATCACCCGCTCAGGGTCGGCGCCCGGGCGGTCGGCGAGGCGTTTCGCGCGGCGACGAGCGGCCCGGTCCATGATGAACAGATCGCCCTTCCGGAGATCTCCCGCCGGAGCCCGCTGGCGTCGTGGAAGATGCTGGTGCGGGCGATCGCGTTCTTCTACCGTGGCGACGACGACGCCTGTCGTCGGTCGATCGAGGGGATCTCGCTGGATT
>JACQZM010000606.1 GCA_016213885.1 Candidatus Rifleibacteriota bacterium
AGGCTCTGGCGCCTCGGCCCCTGTCCCTCAGTGGTACTTGTAGCGCCTCCACCGCCCCCGGATCAACACCGGCGCGCGGGGATCCCCGCGGCGGGAGACGCCTGGAAATCATCGCGCAGGTGTACTAGCATGGTCCGGTAACAGTGAGCTCCCTCTCCGCCACCTCGACTCTCGTTCTCATCCGCGGCGCCGGCGACCTGGCCTCTGGCACGGCTCACCGGCTGTTCCGATGCGGGTTCCGGGTCGTGATGACCGAGGTCGCCGAGCCGCTGGCGGTCCGGCGCTCCGTCGCCTTTGCCACGGCCGTGTACGAAGGCACCGCCACCGTTTGCGGCGTGACGGCCCGGGTCGCCGAATCAGTGCCCGCCACGTTCGACGGAGGCTGGATTCCGGTGCTCGTGGACCCCGAAGCGTCCTGTCGCCGGACGCTGTCGCCGCCGGTGCTGGTCGACGCACGGCTTCTGAAGAAGGGCATCGAGACGCGCCTTGCCGATGCGCCGCTGGTCATCGGGCTCGGCCCCGGTTTCACGGCGGGGGTGCACGCTCACGCGGTGATCGAGACCAACCGGGGGCACGATCTCGGGAGGATCGTGACGGAGGGCGAGGCGGAGCCGGACACCGGCATTCCCGGCGACATCGACGGCGTCACGTGGCAGCGCTTCCTCCGCGCCCCCACGGACGGTGTGTTCGAGTCCGACCGCCGGATCGGCGACGCCGTGGCTGCCGGAGACCGGGTCGGGTCGGTCCAGGGGGCTCCGGTGGTGGCCGCCGTCAGCGGCATTCTCAGGGGTCTCCTCAGACCGGGCCTGCGAGTGCCGGCCGGGATGAAGCTCGGCGATGTGGATCCACGGGCCCGCCGGGAGCACTGTTTCACCCTGTCCGACAAGGCCCGCACGGTCAGCGGCGCCGTGCTCGAGGCGATCCTCGCGTGGCTGGCCGGACGCCAGTGACGGCGGAGCTGCTCCTGGAGCTCTTCATGTCCGGCCATCGATTCGTCCACCTGGTCGGTGGTGGCGGCAAGACCACCCTCATGTTCGCCCTGGCCAGGGCGCACGTCGACCGGGGGCGAACCGTGATCACCACCACCACCACGAGGATCTTGAGGCCCGGGCCCCACCTGTCGCCCGAGGTCATCACCGGCGAGGTCGAGCCGGCGGTGGTGCGAGCCGCCCTGGCCCGACACGGTCTTGTCACGCTCGCCCTGAGCGAAGAGCCGGGCACGGGCAAGCTCCTGGGACACGCCCCGGAGTACCTCGCCGCGATTCACGCCGCCCGGATCGCCGACGCCATCCTGGTGGAGGCCGACGGTAGCGCTGGTCGACCGCTCAAGGCGCACCGGGACCACGAGCCGGTGGTCTGCCCCGAGGCTGACCGGGTGATCGTCGTCACCGGCTGCGACGCCATCGGAGCGGTGCTGTCCGACGCCTCGGTCCACAGACCAGAGATCGTGGCCGAGCGGTTCGACGTGCCGCCGGGGACGATCCTGGACGCTGCCCTGGTGGCCAGGGTCCTCCTGGAGGACCATCTGGCCCGCCTGCCCTCGGGTGCCGCGGTCACCTTCTTCATCAGCCGGGTGACCGGCGAGGCGAGACGGCTCGCGGCGACCGACCTGGCTGCGCGGCTCGCCCGGGACGGCCGCGTGGCCCGGATCGTCCTGGGAGACCTCGCGGCTGGCCGGCTGGAGTGCTGGAGGTCAGGGTAGGGGCCAGTCGGATCAAGGCTCCACCAGGGTTCCGGTACGGCGTTCTCGAAGTTCCCCGACAGTCCGCGAGTCCCCGAGGGGGATCTGCCCAGGAACTTCCGGGGAGCTGTGCTAGGGCCGGGGGGGGCGCCGTGGGCGCACCGGGAGTCTCTGGGTCGAGACCATCGTCAGCCCTTCGGCGAGCGAATCCCTGTAGTCGGCGGCCAAGAGGCGCTTCTCCGGGTCCTTCTCCAGGGCCCGGCGCTGCAGCTCGATCAGCCAGGCGGGCGCCTCGGCCAGGAGCCCCTCCAGAGTCGGCGGCGGATCCGTGCGCACTCTGCGGACCATGGCCTCGGTCGCCAGCGGTTCGCACCAGGCCGATCCCGTCAACAGTTCGTGAGCCGTGATCGCCAGTGCCCAGACGTCCTGGGGCAGGAAGGGCGGCTCGTTCCGAGAGGCCTCGGGGGGCAAGTAGCGAGCGGCCCCCACGGTGCTGTCCGGCTCCGTCGATACCAGGAGACCGGCATCCAGAGCCAATCCAGGATCCATCACGGTCAGGTGGCCCATCGGGTCGACCATGAGGTTGCCCGGCCTGATGCCACGGTGGGCGATCCGGTTCTCGTGGAGGTAGGCCAGCGCCTCCGAAGCCTGGGTCAGCCAGGACAGGACCTCCTCCATCTGCGGTCGTCCCGCTTGTCCCGTCCTCCGGCCGAGGTCGGCGCCGTTCACGAGCTCCAAGGCGACGAACTGCCGCTCACCGATGGTTCCCGATCCGAGGATCTTCACCACGTTGGGATGGGACAGGCGACAGAGCACTTCCACCTCGCGATGCAAGCGCCCGACGACCTCCCTGTCGCCGGTCAGGTGCGGCCAGAGCACCCTGATCGCCACCTCCCGATCCAGGGCGCTGTCGCGCGCCCTGAAGACCACGCCGCAAGCGCCCCGCCCCAGCTCGGAGACGATCGTGTAACGCCCCATGACTACCGCCTTCCACCCGTGCGCCGCCGTCGGCGTCGAGACCGTGTGGTCGGTGATTCTACCCGCGGGGGGCTCTGCGGTCGAGGACCATCGGGGCGCCTTCGGTCCGGCGAGGTCGATTCCGGGGGGCAGAAAGGCATCGGGAAGTTGCACGCGGCGGACCGGAGCTCGCCGGCCCGGCGCCACGGTCCAGCAGGCGGTCAGCGCCGCCAGGCCCGCTTCGGAGGATGATCCCGCACCTCGATCGGGGCGATGTCCGCCGGCGATGGTGCGGCCCTGGCTCCGCCGCCCGCCGGCGATGCCGGCCCTGATCCCGACGGCGTCGCGCCTGGCGACCCCGTCGGGCCCGGAGTCCCCGCGACAGAAGGTGGGGACGGAACCCGTGGGCTGGGTGGTGTCTGACGCACCGTGATCTCGCCGCACCCGGCAGCCGCGCCGATGGCCAGCGCCGCCGCGGCGACCCTGGCCAGGTGCTTCAGCGACGCTTCCGAGAGCCACGACGGGGGAGCGATGACGGTCGCCGCGCCGTGAACGTGGATCCTGAGTTTCCGATCCGGGACCGATAGCTCGTCTTGATCCAGCAGGATCACCGGCTTCTCGAACGGCGCCGCCAGCGAGCGACCTCCGCGGTGCACCGTGATCGGCGCGGCCCCGGTCGTCCTGAAGAGGACGAGCTGGTCGTCGGCAGAGACCCAGAGCTCGCAGGCGATCGGCTCGTCGGTCTGCCAGTGGACGGTTCCGGTGGAGTCGAGCTTCAGGCCGGCCTGCCGGCCCGGCAGCGCCACGCACTGCAGGTACCGCTGCCCGCATGACCGGGCTTCCAGGTCCTCGATGCAGATCGCGAGAGCCGAAGGCATGAACGTCCTCCCTGGTATCGGGCCAGCCGGTGCGGATGTCGAGAGTATAGCCCATCCTCGCCCCGATCGTCCCGGAGCTGCCATGATGGGCGCCATGAACCGATCGAGCCAAGACCCGGCGCCTCGCCGGGTCCTAGCGGTAATTCCCGGGTTATCTGAGTAGTCGGAGACCTGGCTCATGCGCGGATCCGCATCCAGCATGGGTTTCCACTTTTCTCTTGCTTGTTGGAAGGCTGCATGATGTAATACC
>JACQZM010000008.1:0-12307 GCA_016213885.1 Candidatus Rifleibacteriota bacterium
GGCGAAGGCTGGCAAGGAAGAGGAGCGAAAGGACCGGAGGTGTACTTGAACAGTACATCGAGGACCTTTCGCGACGATGACGCCGCCAGCGTTCGTCGCAGCCGGCCGCAGTAGGGCGGGATCTTTCGTTGTAGTGCTAGCGGGCTATCGTCCGCCCCGCGAGGGTGCTGGAGGCGCGGGCTCTTTGATGGCGTAGTAGTACTCGAACTCGGGGTCGCGCTGGATCACGTCGGGCAGCTCCCGGTCGACGGATTCCAGCCGCGAGACCAGCGCCTCCGGCTTCTTCGAGAAGTAGACCACGGCGCCGTCGGCCAGGGTCTCCTCGAGGACGTCTCCGTCTTTCGACTCCCGGAGCTTCTTGTCGAGCCGGAACCCGTGCCGTTCATCCCCCTCGGGGGTGGCGAACAGATCGGCCGTGCCCCTGCCCCTGCCCTTGAAGCGGCCCACCAGGTTGAGCAGGCTCTCCCGGTCTTTGCCCATCTTCTTCATCCGGTCCGATCCGGCGAGGGAGGCGTACAGCCTCTTGAACTTGTCGGAGAACTCGTCGCTCCGCTCCTTGTCGCCCGATTCGTGGAACGCCTCCGCCAGCACGAGATAGAGCTCCAGGGTCAGGATCTCGTCCAGCTTCGCCGTGACCAGCGCCAGCCCCTCGTGTCGAACCGCGTCCCACCGCTTGAGCGCGTAGTACTGCCGGAGAGTCTCCAGCCGCTTCTCGGTATCGAAGGCGCTGCCGGGGTCCGTGGCGCCCGGGCTCGCACTCGCCTTGGCCGCGCCGGCCTTCTCCTGCTCGTTCTCTTCCATGAACTTCTTGGCGATGGCGTCTTTCGCCCGCATGCTCGCGGGCGTCTTGATGCATCGGCACCCCGGGACGAAGAGGGCCGGCGACAGGAACAGGACGACCATGACGAGGTTCCGGAAGGATGGCATCGCTTGGGGCTCTCGCGGGGCCAGACTCTCGACGATCATCATACCGGAACGGCGTATGACCCGCAACCCAAGACCCGGCGCCTCGCCGGGTCCGAGTCGCGCCCCCGAGCGCGACCTCAATCCGGATCCCCTCCTCTTCCCTTCCCCCGAGCGCGACTTCAAACGAATCCCCTCCACGTCCATCGTGACCTTGCATCCAGGCCGCCGCCTCGTCACAAGCCAAGCTCCGCGAAACGGTTGGGGGATCCTGGCAGGCCGGACCGGACCGGCGGAACCGACGGACCGCGGGCCCGTCTTCTCGTGAAGGCGAAGGGCGGATCGATCGAGCCCGATTGATCTCCCGCGAGCCCGTTGCGTCCGTCCGGCCGGTCCACCTTGACGGGTTCGAGCCGTCTGGGCTATATTGAGATCGTCCAGAGTCCCTTCTGGAGCGGTTTTGCTCGATCGATTCGGCTCTCGAGAGCATATCGCCGAAGTGGCGGAATTGGCAGACGCACCGGACTCAAAATCCGGCGGTGGGCGACCACCGTGTCGGTTCGACCCCGACCTTCGGCACTGGTGTCAGCGGCCTCGAGGGTGACGGTTCGAACGGGTCGGAGCCGCCTGTAACGTGGGTCTCACGGTTCGCTTTTCTCGTCGCCTTCGATGATGGTGACAGAGGGGGGCCATAAAGTGTCCCGCCAAGCCAGACCGCGCAAGCTAGTCTTGATCCTGCTTCTCAGCATGCTTCCCATGGTCGACGGCTGCGGCCTCGGGTGGCTCTACATGCGCATGGCCGACAGCCAGCGGATCAAGGCGATGAAGCTCCTGCTCTTCGACTCGGGGAAAGACCGCTTCAAGAACGCCAGGAAGCTCTACGAGAATGCGATCAACAACTACCGCGAGTCGATCATGTACGACGACACGGGCAACCCCATGGTGTACCACAAGCTGGGGTATACCCTGCTGATGCTCCAGCCGCCCGACATCAACGGCGCCGAGAACGAGTTCAGGGTCGGCATCAAGCTCAAGAAAGGGAAGATCGCCCAGGCCATCGAGCAGGAGAAGAAGAAAGAAGAGAAGAAGGACGACGGCGTCTCCTCCGGCGGTCTCAAGAAGGACAAGCAGGACCTGAGCGAAACCGAGAAGAAGTCGGCCCCCACGGATACAAAGTCGAGAGATCCGTCCGCCGAGGCGCGCACCGAGGAGGAGATCGCCCTCGACAACGACCTGGGCCCGGCCGAGACCTACGCCAGGAAAGACGAGGACTACGCGCTGATGCTCTCCGGCGTCGGCCTGTGCAAGTTCCTCAGGGGGATCCGGGACAAGCGGGACGAGGAGTTCAAGGTGGCGGTCAAGTACCACCGTCTGGCCGAGAAGTACACGACCCACCCCTCCACGGTCAACAAGAAGGCCGCAGGCGTGATGCAGAAGATCCTGGCGTATTTCGATCTGGACGAGATCATCGATCCCACGCCCCACTCGGTGCTCCAGGCCCGGGTGTATCTCTACCAGGCGCGGCAGCTCTTCGACCAGGGGCAGGAGGCTCTGGGGGACGCGGCCATGGGCAACGCCGCGGACGCCCTGGAGCTCATCCGGGTGTTCTACGCGAAGGACTCCCGGTTCCTGACCGCCCAGGCCGAATGGCATTTCGTGAAGAAGGAGTACACCAAGTGCCTTGCGGCGCTGGGCGAGATCACGGCGGCCCAGAGCTACGCCGACCAGAAGGTGACGAGCGTCCTGAAGTCCCGGGCGCTGCTGGCCACCGGTGACGGCGAGAAGGCGTTCGCCGCCGTGTCGGACATCCTGGACCGGGAGCCCGACGACAGCCAGGCGCTGCTGCTCCGCGCCGCGGCCCGGGCGGCGAACAAGAAGGACACCAAGTTCCAGGACATCCAGCTCGACGTGGACACGGTCTTCTCGTCGGAGGCCAACCAGCAGAACCTGAAGCTGCTCCTCGAGGCCGGCGACATCTTCATGTCCATGGGCGAGTCGGAGCGGAAGCGCGCCAAGGACTACTACATCAAGGCCTACTACATCGACACGAAGAACATCAAGGCCAACTACCTGCTGGGCAAGGCGTACCAGGCGCTGGGCGACCAGGACAACCTCAAGATCTGCTTCAGCCGGGTCTGCAGCATCGATCCCACCTCGTCGTACTGCAAGGACGTCAAGGCGCTGATCCAGTAGCCCGCGGCCCGGAGCGTGGCCGTCGGACTCTACTTCGACGGCGGCTCCACCGAGAGGTGGATCACCCGGCGATCGGTGAGGTTCGGCAGCCGCTGGCCCCGGGCGTTGACCGCAAGGCCCAGCCGGTCCTGGTCGCGATCGATGATCCACCGCATGAGCGGGTAGTCGCCATCGGAGTTGCCCGCGCAGAAGACCACCCGGGCCTGCTCCAGTGGTTCGATGAAGTGAGCCGCCGCCACTCGCTTGCCCTCGCCGTCGACGACATACCGGTGCCGCTCTGGGTTCGTCACGAACCGGTCGTCGTACACGTCGGTGAACCGGCCGAGTCGATCGAGACGGGCCATGTTCCCGACGATCCGGGACCCGCCGCGCCCCCGGACGAACGGCACGAACGGAGACTTGGCGAGGTCGCCGAAGTCGAACCGGCGCCCCGGGGCCCGCGGCACGGTGCGCTCGATGCGTGCCAGGACCGTGGCGATGAAGTACGGGTTGGAGCCGGTCACCAGCCAGACCCTGATCCCGCGGTCCAGCATGCGCTGGAGCACGTCGAGCACCGGCAGGAACACGTAGCGGGACGGCGGGTAGGCGTCGAGGTAGCGTTCGATGCCGGCCCGCATCTGGCGCTCCGTCATCCCGCTCTCGAAGGTGGCGATCCGCCAGAACTTGGTCACCGACTCGGGGACCACGTTGGTCTTCCCTTCCAGCACGTCATCCACGGCCAGGATGTTGGTCCGCTGCTCCTCGGCACCGCCGTCCGTGAGGAACCCGGGGAACAGGAACGGGAGCTCGGCGAGATGGTGGGCTCCCCAGACGTGCCAGGTCGACTGGCCGCAGCGGATGTCGCCCACCGGGGTCCGGTACTCCTCGCCGATCATGGTGCCGTCGTAGTCGAACACGGCGAGATCGCCCCGGCTCGCCATCCGTTCCACGAAGGTGTCGATGGTCTCGAGCTTCGCCAGCTGGGCCCGGTCCCAGTGGGGGTAGGTCGTCAGGAGAGGCTCCCTGGCGAGGCCGGCGGCCGTGAAGACGAAGAAGCAGATCTGGAGGAGGATGCTGGCGAGCGGGGCGTGTCTTGACATCGGTCGGGGCCTTCCTGTCCTGTCGGGGCCGCGCCCGGAGTGTCGCGCGCGGCCGGATCACTGTAGCCAGGCCGAGGGAGGAAGGCAACACCGGACCGCGGATGAGCTCCGAGCGGGAGAGAGGCGGGCGTCGACGGGGGGCGCGATCGCCGTGGCCTGCGCCGACGGGCCGCCCAGGACGGCGGCCGGCCTGTACCTGAAGGACTTCGTTCGCTCGCCGATTCGGGGGTCGGCTCGCGGTGAAGCCTCGGGCCCCCCCTGGGCCGGATCGACCGGAGAGCTCCCGAGCTAGCCCGTTCAGCGCTGGGTCGGCGAACAAGCAACACTGTACCGGATCGCCAACACTAGTATTGACGGAGGAACCAAGCTCCGAGATAGACCGACGACAGGGGACTCCCCCAAGACCCGGCGCCGCGCCGGGTCCGAGTCGCAAGACCCGGCGCCGCGCCGGGTCCGAGTCGCGCCCCCGAGCGCGACCTAAATCCGGATCCCCTCCTCTTCCCTTCCCCCGAGCGCGACCCAAATCCGGCTCCCCTCCTCTTTCTCTGTCCCGAGCGCGACATCAAATGCCCCCCCTCCACTTCCTCGGTGACTCTGCAGCCAGGCCGAGGCCTGACCACAGGCCCGAGCGAAACACGTGGGGGATCCTGGTCCCCGCCCCCTGACCCGGCCCGGACTATCCCGGGGAACCTCTCGGCCCCTCTAGCGGTAGTAGCATGTGACCGTCCTCGGAGGTCTCTGGTGTCTCTGTTCCGTCATGACCGGCTGGCCATCGCGGCGCTGGTCGCCCTCCTGGCTCTGGGCCCGATCGTGGGCGACGCCTGTGCGGCGAGCCCCAAGGCCCCGGCCGGTTCCTCCGTCTCGCTGTTCACCCGGATCCGCGCCCAGGCTGGAGGCTGGGGCCTGCTCACCCCGGCCCTGGAGCTGGTCACCAGGGTGGTCGAGGCGTCCCAGATGAAGGGGGTCGACTCCAGGACCCGGTTCGCTCACGTCACCAGGTTCGCCACCTCCAAGAAGTTCTGGGGCGGCGTGGCCGGCGACCTGGTGTTCACCAGCCTGGCGGAGGCGCTCACCGGGTCGATGCCGGGCGGCGTGTTCCTGAGGACGACCCTGGTCTGTCTCGCCGGCTTTGCGGGGTACGAGCTGGGATCGGGCAACATCAAAGAGACCGACTGGGGCGACCTGATCCTCCAGAGCGTCGCCATCAGCGCCGTGTACTGCGCGGTGTCGGCGCTCTCGCTCCCCTGCGCGGGCCTCCTGGCGACGGCGGCGGCGTTCATCACCGGCATGATCCTCGACCACTTCTCCGGGGACAAGATCGAGGACGGGCATGGCGACGAGGTCGAGGCCGGCGGAGACGCGGCCCCGACCGTGCCCACGATCGTCGGACCGCAGGGCGCCCGGGCCGGGTCAGGGGACACCGGCGGCTCCGACCTGGCGTCGCTTCAGGCCCGGAGCCAGACCGCCTACCAGGAGCTGGTGGCGAAGATGCGGTCGGAGCCATCCGGCCCCGGCGCGCAGGCCGCTCTCGTCAAGTACCAGCAGTGCCAGGATGCGCTCCGGAAGGCCAAGGCGAGCGCCGCCGGCGGGTACTAACCGCGGGCGCCCCGCTCGCCCGGCGTGGTCAGCGCGTCGTAGTTCCTCTCCACGTAGCGGGCCAGGCTCAAGCAGAGCAGCAGGGATAGCATCACGTAGCCGTGCCAGAGCCGGGGCGTCCCCGACAGGAGCGACATCAGGTCCGCCATCGGGTCCACGAGCAGCGGACCGAACGGGCTGGTCACGGTCAGCCACCGCAGGCCCGCCTCGGAGATCGAGGTGTAGACCGTGAGGAACTGCAGCGCCCCGAACGGACCCACGTAGAGCACCAGGAGCGTCACGTACGTGGCGATCGACGCGGTGAACGTGGAGAGCGTCCGGATCGAGAAGAACCCGGCGATGACCGTCACGGTGAGCACCGTGATCCCGCTCACCAGGATGTAGACCGCCAGGCGACTCATCGCCACGAACACGGCGCTGGAGAACCGGAGCGAGAAGAAGTACGCCACCAGATGGGCGCACATGAAGAAGCCTGCCAGCACCAGGGAGTATCGCACCATGGCCAGCACCTTGCCCCACAGCACCTGACCGGGCGGCAGGGTGGTGGTCAAGAGCAGATCCAGCGTGCCCCGCTCCCTCTCCTGGGAGAACATGCCTGCGGCGAGCGACGGCGCCACCAGACACATGACCACCGTGAGGTAGGCGAAGAAGTAGTCGATCCGCCCGCTGACGATGGACGGGATGAAGAAGACCGCCAGGAAGAGCCCCACCTGGATGACCATCCGGACGAACAGCGTCCCGGAGCCGAGGAGCTCGCTCCGCATCTCCTTCTTGAAGATCGGGTTCTCCCAGCTGCCGATCGGTCGACCCGACTTCTCCGGCAGGAAGAGCCAGTCCGGGAACACGTCTCGCCGGAGCACCAGACCGGTCTGCTGGGAGATGTCCTCCTCGCCGGCCGGCTTGGGCGACTCCACCATCTCCCTCGTGACCTGGCTCACGAGCTTGAAATACATGGTGGTGAGCGCCCCCAGCCCCAGCGCCACGATCCACCACATCGTGTCGGGGTTCGAGAAGAACGTCTTCTCGCCGGACGTGGCCAGGTAGATCAGCAGGCTCGAGAGAGGCAGGATGATCAGGTAGCTCACCATCAACGAGGAGTGGGTGCGGTGGAAGTACGCCGAGCACAGGAGCCCTATGCCCACGGCCACAGCCGCTTCGGCCAGGGAGATCACGTAGAGGCTGGTGACCTCCTGCACCCCGACGCCGCCCAGCGGGAAGATCACCGCGGCCACGGGGAGGCTCGACAGGACGATGATGATGAGGAAAGAGAACGCCGACTGGAACTTCCCCCAGATGATGGCGTGGGGCGACATGGGGCTCGTGAGGAGGATGTCGAAGGTGTCCTCCTCCCGCTCCTTGGTCAGCGCTCCCGCCGAGAAGATCGGCGAGAGAACCGCCACCAGCAGGATCTGCCAGAACGCCAGGTGGACGAAGATCTGACGAGAGATCTGATCGGAGACGCTCAGGTACTCGTTCGTCTTCGGCCACGACAGGTAGATCGCTCCGGAGAGCGCCATCACGTAGGCGAACAGGCTCCAGACCGAGCGCTGCCCCTTGAGGATGTCGAAGAGCTCCCGCGTCGCAATTGGGTTGTATACGCTCACTGGATTTCACCCCTGGTGATCCTGAGGAAAGCCTCCTCGAGGCTCACTTCCACCTCGCGGAAGAACAGCACCCGGACCCCCCGTCCCACGACCCTGGCCAGGATGCCTGAAAGCTGTTCATCGTCCCCGTCGAAATCGAACTCCAGCTCGGTCCCCTCGGCCTGGATCGCCTTCACCCCGGGGATCCCGTCGAGGACGGCCCGGGCCTCGGCGGGCTTGTCGAGCAGGATCATCCTGATCTTCCGGGACGATCGGATCATCTTGAGGATCTGCTCCACCGGGCCGGCGGCGAGCAGCTTGCCCTTCTCGATGATCCCCACCTTGTTGCAGCAGTCCGCCAGCTCCGAGAGTATGTGGCTGGAGATCAGGATCGTCTTGCCCATGTAGGCTCGTCCAGGATCAGGACCGGCGGGTTGTGAAGGAGGGTCTTGGCCAGGCACAGCCGCTGCTTCACGCCCCTGGAGAGGTTGTTCACGTACTCGTCCCGGATCTTCTCCAGGTCCAGGAGCTTGAGACAGTCGTCGATGACGCGCAGCCGGGCCTGGGACGGGATCTTGTAGGCGGCCCCGAAGAAGTCCAGGTACTCCCAGACCTTCATCCCTTGATAGACGCCGAAGCTGTCGGGCATGTAGCCGATCGCTCGCTTGACCTCGTCGGGCTCTTTCGTCACCCAGTGGCCGTTGATCGTGGCGTCGCCGTAGGTCGGCTTCAAGAGCGTGGCCAGGAACCGCATGGTGGTGGTCTTGCCCGCCCCGTTGGGCCCGATGAATCCGAACACGTCTCCCTTCTCGATGGTCATCGAGAGGTTGTCCACGGCGCGGAAGCTGCCGTACACCTTGGTGAAGTTGTTGATCTGGATCACGGCTGGCCCGACCTCTCTCCGTTCACCACCAGGAAGGTGATCGCGCGGGTCTGCCCGGCGTCCTCGGCGCCACGCCGCACCGCCACCGGCTTGATCGAGGCCACGGAGGTCCGGACCCACGCGATCAGGCACGGGTCGCCCTTCTTGAGAAGCACCGGCTCGACCACGGCGGTGAGCAGCTTGGCGTCGCTCCTGGAGGTGCCGACGATCTTGGAGACGAGATCGGCGGCCGTTCCCGAGAGGGTCGGCGTCTGTTCCGTGGGTTCCCAGGTCTCGTCGGGCGCCAGCGGAGGCGCTCGAAACACCTTGCCGTTGGAGTAGAGGACCCCGCCGTCCAGCGAGAGCGAGGTCCTGTTGACCACCACGGTCCTGCCCTTGCCGGCGCGGTCCGCCGTCACCTGGACGCCCATCTTGAGCGGCACGATCCGGGACGCCTCCAGGGCCACGGTCGAGTTGGGCGACATGGCCAGCTCTTCCAGTCTGAACACCGCCGCCCGGGTCACGTCGTCGGGCTTGGCGGTCAGGTCGAGCTGGGACGACGGGACGCCGTCCACGTACCGGAGCGTCTCCCGCTCGAGGCCCCGACGCTGGGTGAACGACAGATACCTGAGCCATGACTGATCGTCAGGCAGCTCCATGCGGTAGCTGGCCGGATAGGGCGAGAAGAGGCACAGGAACGACCGTGCGACCCCTTTGGCGGTCTGGGACGGCGCCTGGACCACCGAAACCTCCCGGACCGAGGGTTCCTCGGGCCAGTAGACGGCGAAGCTCTTCAGGGCGATCGCCGCGAACACCGCCACGATCACAGGGATCGCCACCCAGCCCAGGAGCGGCCTCCCCAACCTCGAGAAGAAGATCCGGTTCAGCGGGGCCAGCAGCAGGCAGTAGCAGACCAGGAACAAGAGCAGCGACCTGTGGGACGGGATCTGGGCCATCATGTCCGCCTTGAACAGCTGCTCGAGGTCCGCGGCCAGCCTCCGTCCGTCCTCGCCGTCGAACGGCGCCGACGCCACCTCCGCCTCGTTCCCCACGACCTGTCCGACGATCCGCGACGCCAGTGACCGCTGCCGGTGCAGCTGCGGGTCGGCCAGGCTGAAGCCGAGCAGCGTGATGTTGCCCAGCCCGTACCGCCGCTGGGCCGCCAGCGAGTCGTAGGACGGGTCGGAGGGGAACGGTCTTGGCTGTCCGGCAGGAAGGGTGGTGCCGTCCGGAGCGACCTGGGATCGGCTCGGTTCGAGCGGCACCCGCGGGTACGAGCGGCTGGCGGAGGCGCCTTCGCCGAAGGGGCTCTGATCGGCAAGACCGGAGAGTCCCTGCAGCTTGAAGCGACCCGGGAGCAGCGGCGCCCAGGTGCCCTTCTCGCAGGCGATGGCCGCTTCCGGGGTGGCCGCCTCGAAGACCAGGCGACCGCCGGCCACCGCCCAGTTCCTCAGCGCGTCCTGCTGCGTCAGCGAGAGCTGGTCGACCAGACGAGGGTCCGCCACCACGAAGGCGTGAACGCTCTCGTAGGCGATCCATCGCTCGGGCAGCGAGGCCAGCGGAGGGTACGCCGGGGCCAGGTGATGGGTGTCCCACAGCTCTCCTCGACCGAGCTCGTCGTGCGGATAGGCCGGCGCGTCCCCGGTCCGCTGCTGGTCGAGCACCACGATCAACCGCGTGAGCGCCGGCCGCATCATGGTCGGCATCCAGTTGGAGTACGCCGGGTGGTTGGTCGAAGGGGTCAGGCTGACCTCGAGCCGTCCATCCGACGCGGAGAGGAAGACCGCGGTGCGCACGATCCCCACGGAGACCGGCGACACCCGCACCGGGACCTTCACGGCCACGCTGCCAGCGGCGCCGGAGATCTGCTGCCCCGAGAGTCTCAGCTCCCCCTGGAGCGGTTCGTTCGTGTTGTTCTCGATCCAGAGGGTGACCGGCGTCCAGCTGTTGGCGATGGTGGCGCGCCCCCTGGCGTCGAATCCGACCTGGCCTCTCACCCGGACCGGGGGCACCTGCTCCAGCGGCGCCCCCATCTGGGGGACCGGCGGTGTCGGCCCCCCCCCGAAGGCGGGGGCTTGGACGACGAGTACACCCAACGAGAGTGCCAAGAGAGCGGTCCAGGGACGCATGAGCCCTCTCTTTCCAGGGACGAGTCTGATCCGGGCATGCGGGCCGGGGGCCTGTTCAAGGGAGCGGTAGCGGTGACCCCGTGATAAGGGACACCTTCGGGACCCGGTCGGTTCGGTGATTTTTCACCGTTTGAATAATAGCATCCGCACGCCAGAGCGCCACACGGCTCGCCCAACCGGGTCCGGCGGTCGACAGATCGCCAGGATCCTCCGCCTGTTTCGCGATGCCAGGCCGGTGCTCTCGCCCTGGCCGTGGTCGAGACCGACGGCGGACAGTCGAAGGGGGTGGGCGCCTTCGCCCCTACTTGAAGGCCATGAAGGGTTGCCTGTAACATGAATGGACCGTCGATCCTCTGGACGAGCGCTCCCGGGGCCGCGGTCCTTCGAGGCGATCATGTCAGATCAGTCGCAGGATTCGTCCGCCAGGCTGGTGAACCGCGAGCTGTCGTGGCTCGCCTTCAACGAGCGTGTGCTGGAGGAGGCGTTCGACCCGTCGAGGCCGCTTCTGGAGAGGCTGAAGTTCCTGTGCATCTTCTCGACCAACCTGGACGAGTTCGTCATGATCCGCGTGGCTGGACTGAAGCACCAGATCCGCGCCTCCGTGGCGGAGCTGTCGCCGGACGGGCTGTCGCCGTTCGAGCAGATCCGTCAGATCCACACCCGGGTCAGGGAGCTGGTCGCCCGTCACAACGAGTGCTTGTTGACTGACGTCCTGCCGGCGCTGGCACGTTTCGGCATCGTGGTCCACCCGTACCACGATCTGCCACCGGAGGCCCACGAATCTCTGAACCGCTACTTCGCCTCCGAGGTGTTCCCGGTGTTGACGCCGCTGGCCGTGGATCCCGGCCATCCGTTCCCCCACCTGCTCAACCTCGGCCTCAACCTGGCGCTCGTGCTGGACCCGCACAAGGGACAGGGGGAGCCGCTGTTCGCCGTCCTCCAGGTGCCATCGGTGATCCCCCGGCTCGTGCCGCTGAGAGAGATGCGACCGGGCCACCACTTCGTCTTGCTCGAAGAGATCATGGCGCAGCACGCCGCGGAGCTCTTCCCCGGCTACAAGGTGCGGATCTGCTTCCCGTTCCGGGTCACCCGCGACGCCGACTTCGACATCACGGAGGCGGAGGCCGACGACCTCCTGCAGAGCGTCGAGCAGAGCCTCCGGCTCAGGGAGAGGGGAGCGGCGGTCCGGCTGGAGGTGCCCCAGGACGCGCCGGCCGAGATCGTCGATGGGCTGGGCGTGGACCTCGGGCTCCACCGGACCGACGTGTACCGGCTCCAGGCTCCGCTCAACCTCCCCGACTTCATGCGCCTCTGGGAGCTGGACTACCCGGCGCTGAAAGACCCCGCGTTCACGCCTCGGGCGCTGATCCGCGAGAAGGGGGAGTCGCTCTTCTCCCGGGTGCGGGCCGGCGATATCCTCCTTCAGCACCCGTTCGATTCGTTCGACCCGGTGGTGGAGCTGATCACCCAGGCGGCGGAGGATCCGAGGGTCATGGCCATCAAGCAGACCCTGTACCGCACCTCCGGCGGCGACTCGCCGATCATCAGGGCGCTGGCTCGGGCCGCCGAGAACGGGAAGCAGGTCACGGCGCTGGTGGAGCTGAAAGCCCGGTTCGACGAGAAGGCCAACATCCGCTGGGCCCGGGCGCTGGAAGACGCGGGGGTGCACGTGGTCTACGGCCTGGTAGGCCTCAAGACCCACGGCAAGGTGGCCCTGATCGTCAGGAAAGAAGAGGAGGGCATCCGCCGCTACGTCCACATGGGCACGGGCAACTACAACCCGCGCACAGCCCGGTTCTACACCGACCTGGGGCTGATCACCTGCCGCCCGGAGATCGGCGCCGACGCGACCCAGCTGTTCAACCTGCTGACCGGCTACTCCCACTTCGACAACTGGAAGAAGCTCCTGGTGGCGCCGCACGGCATGCGGACCCGGCTGATGGAGTTCGTGGCCCGGGAGAT